>NZ_FSRQ01000004.1 GCF_900143185.1 Chryseobacterium scophthalmum
ATTCCGAACACAGAAGTTAAGCCCTCTAGCGCCGATGGTACTGCGAAAGCGGGAGAGTAGGTCGCCGCCAGTTTTTTTTAAAGTCTCATAGATTTATTTCTATGAGACTTTTTTTTGTTATAAACTCAGAAAATCAACAATATAGATCAATGATAATTGATAAATGATCATTGATCACTAATAAACAATAGGTAATGAATAATAAATAATAGATAATAAGGAATTTTGCCTATTGCCTATTGCCTATTGCCTATTGCCTATTGCCTATTGCCTATTGCTAATGGTTTAGGTTCGCTCCGGAGGAGCGATACGTATTAATTCTAGAATTGTAATAAGTAAAGAGATTAAAGTTGATAGAATAAACAAACTAAAGCTGAATAAATTTATTTGTCTCAATTAAACGAAAACTAATATTGAATGACTACAATTCTAGCCCGGATAGAAGCGATTACCCCGCAACATGAGATGGAGAGTTGGAGGAATTTAGAGATGGAGAAACAATGGCGTGAGGAGTAATAGTGGATAGCCGGAAATAGCTCCTGAAAATTATAGTTATTATGCTCAATGTTGTTTAATTATATTAAATATATTTAAGAATCACCATAATAGATATTATTAAATTGTTTAAAGTTTAGAAATTCGTAAATTTGCACCATGATTAAAATTGGCAATATAGAACTGCCGGAATTTCCGCTTTTGTTGGCTCCGATGGAAGATGTGAGTGACCCTCCATACAGACGTTTATGCAAATTGCATGGAGCAGATTTGATGTATTCGGAGTTTATTTCTTCTGAAGGCTTAATTCGTGATGCGATGAAGAGCAGAAAAAAGCTGGATATTTTCGATTATGAAAGACCGGTTGGAATTCAGATTTTTGGTGGTGATGAAGAGGCAATGGCGATGTCTGCAAGAATTGTAGAAACTGTAAATCCTGATTTGGTAGATATTAATTTCGGATGTCCTGTAAAAAAAGTGGTTTGTAAAGGAGCCGGTGCAGGTGTTTTGAAGGATGTTGACATGATGGTTCGTTTAACGAAAGCGGTAGTGAGTTCTACAAGTCTTCCAGTAACGGTGAAAACCCGTCTGGGATGGGACAGCAATTCTATCAATATTGATGAAGTTGCCGAACGTCTTCAGGAAACAGGAATCAAAGCTTTAACCATCCATGCGAGAACGCGTGGACAAATGTATAAAGGTGAAGCAGATTGGGAACATATTTCCAGAATTAAGCAAAATCCTAATATTGAGATTCCTATTTTCGGTAACGGAGATATAGATTCTCCCGAAAAAGCTTTAGAATATAAAAATAAATATGCGTGTGACGGTATTATGATCGGTCGTGCTGCAATTGGATATCCGTGGATTTTTAATGAAATAAAGCATTTCTTTAAAACAGGTGAAAACTTGGCTGCTCCAACTATTTCAGACAGATTATTAGCCGTTCGTCAACATGCTGAATGGAGTGCTGAATGGAAAGGTGAAAAGTTGGGATTAATTGAAATGAGACAACATTATAGCAATTATTTCCGTGGAATTCCACATTTTAAAGATTTCAGAAGAAAATTCTTAGAAGTATATACTTTGGAAGAAATGGATGCTGTTATTCATGAAACTCAGGAGTTTTACGAAGAATATCAAGCTCAACAGGCATAAAATTAAAACCCATCAGATTTTGATGGGTTTTGTTATTTTTTAAAGTTTTGTTTGAATTAATATCCTCCTTCTGAAGAAGAATCATTTTTTATAAGAGCCAATGCAGAAGAAGTTCCAATCCTTT
This sequence comes from Chryseobacterium scophthalmum, assembly GCF_900143185.1. Classification (NCBI taxonomy): domain Bacteria; kingdom Pseudomonadati; phylum Bacteroidota; class Flavobacteriia; order Flavobacteriales; family Weeksellaceae; genus Chryseobacterium; species Chryseobacterium scophthalmum. The sequence continues at coordinate 1,778 of NZ_FSRQ01000004.1, forward strand.
TAACGCCTAGTTTAATCATCTTTTCTGCATCTTCTGGAGTTCTTACCCCACCTGCTGCTTTTACGGGAAGTTTACCCGCATTATCAAGCATTATTTTGATTCCTTCGAAGGTTGCTCCGTTTGGTTTTCCGTTTTCTGTTTGATAAAAACCTGTTGAAGATTTAACGAAAATATTTTCTAAATCTTTTTCATTAAAATTCTCTTCTGCCCAAGTTGAAATATTATTGGTAAGGTCTGCAATTTTTGCATCTGTCAAAGCTGCAATTTCAATAATCCATTTTGCAATTTTTTGATTCTGAATGCATAGTTGCGTGCATCTTAAAAATTCGTCTTTTACAAGCTCTAAATTTCCATTAAGATAAGCTTCGTAATTAATTACAAAATCCAATTCATCTGCTCCGTCATTGATCGCCTTGGTTGCTTGAGCCAGCTTTTCATCAAGAGAATATGTTCCTTCATGAAAACCAATTACCGTTCCTACAATTACATTAGATTTCTTTTCATTTAAAAAACTTTTAATTTCAGCAACATAATCAGGACGAATCATTACGGCAAAAATGTGATAATCTATTGCTTCCTGAGCCAAATCTTTCACAATCTGCAATGTTTCTTCCTCAGAAATTCCTGATTGCTGTGGAGTTTTTAAATAAGTTGAATCTAAATATTGAGCAATGTTCATCATAATTATACTTTCAGTTGTCTGTAAATACCTTGTTCCAAAGATATGAAAGTTTCGGTTCTTGTAACGCCTTTCAGCTTCTGAAGTTTGCTTAAAATCAGCATTAAATGATCATTGTCTTTGCATAAGACTTTCAGAAAAATAGTATAATTTCCTGTGGTGTAATGTGCTTCTACCACTTCATTTACTTCTTTCAAAGATTTTACAACCTCAGGATAGTGACTTGGCTGGTCAAGAAACATTCCGATGTATGATACTACTTTGTATCCTATTTTTCTTGGGTTCAAAAATGAGATAGAATTCTCTATAACTCCCGCTACCTCAAGCTTTTTAATTCTTTGATGCACGGCAGTGGTAGATATCCCTACTTGTTTAGATATATACGCCAAAGAACTTTTAGAATTGTCCATCAGCATATATATGATCTCTTTGTCTAGCTGATCCAATTGATAGCTCGTATTATCTTCTGTGTTTCTCATTTTTAATATTTTGTTACTTCAATTCAATTTTTTTTGAAAGCTACTAAAACAGGAAAATGGTCGCTAAAGCCACCAAGATACCTTGTTCCTGCATATGTTCTGAAAGGTCTGCCTTCAAAACCTTTATTTCTAGTACTCATACTTTCAGGATTAAAAACCTTTGCCTCCTGAAAAGATAATGTTGCATCAGCTTTAAAAAAAGAATCTGATAGCATGATCTGGTCAAAAAGTAGTCCGGATTTGTAATGAAAAGTAGAATATTTCTTAGTTGAAAACAGCTTTTGAAAAGGGTTGTGTAAAACCCTGTTCTGTGTACTGTCATAAAGAATTTTTATTAAATTCTCATCGTCCGGGTTTTGATTAAAATCTCCGCACAAAATGACATGTTCCTGATCTTTATTGATGATATTTAAAATCCTGTTGTGAATTTCATTCATAATAAAGTTTCTTTTGGGTTGATTAATGTCTTTTTCTCTCTTCGAAGGAAGGTGAGCTACAAAAACATTCATTATTTCCTCTTTGAATTTTACTTTTGCAAAGAGTACATCCCTTGTCGTGTCATAATTATCGGGTCTGTTGTCTACGATTTCAAAAAAGAAAGTGATAGCTTCAGAATCTAAGATTTCAACTTTAGACTTGTCATATAAAAGAGCAACGTCTACTTTTCGCTCATCAAGGGAATTATAATGTACAATTCCGTATTGAGAGCTGAAAGGATCAAGTTTTACCAGATCTTCTAATACCTTTTTTCCGGAAACTTCACAAAGACCGATAAGGGCAGGTAAAATTCCGTTTTCTTCCTTCATTAAACGAAAAACATGAGCAATTTTTGAAAGCTTAGTTCTGTACTTTCTGTCGTCCCAGTTTCGTAATCCTGATCTTGTAGGATCGAGTTTATGAATCTGCGGCGGATCGGGCAAAAATAAATTTTCAACATTGTAAAAAGCAAAAAGCTCCATCAACATATTTTTCTAAATTGTGACAAAATTTTAATCAAACTTATCATTAAATATATCAAGAATTTTGATGATTATAAAATCTTAAATCAAATTAATTTTTAAAATCTTAATATGTTATTACAATGATAAATAATGGGCAAATTTACAATATAAATTTCAAACAAACCCATGTATGATTCAATAAAAAATAATCCATTTAAAAGTGATATAAATGGGGTGAAAAATGTAATGAAAGGTATTATAAATGTAAAATTTTCAGTAAAAACTATTTCTCACATAAGTTTTTTTACTTATTCTAAAAGGTCGGGGCGCTTTTCTGTAGTGATTTTTACAGCTTGTTCGTGTCTCCATTCCTCTATTTTAGCGAAATTTCCACTTAAAAGTATTTTTGGAACTTCCAATCCTTTATAAGATTCAGGTCTTGTATAAATGGGAGGAGAAAGTAAATCGTCCTGAAAACTGTCTGTTAAAGCACTTTGTTCGTCATTCAAAACTCCGGGAACAAGACGGATGATAGAATCTGCCAAAACACAAGCTGCCAATTCACCACCAGTCAAAACAAAATCTCCGATTGATATTTCTTTGGTAATATGCAAATCTCTTACACGCTGATCGATTCCTTTGTAGTGACCGCACAAAAAGATCAGATTGTTTTTAATCGATAAAGTATTGGCGATTTTTTGGTTTAAAGTTTCTCCATCGGGCGTTAAATAAATGATTTCATCATATTCTCTCTGAGATTTAAGTTCAGAAATACATTTATCTATAGGCTCAATCATCATTACCATTCCAGCGCCACCACCGTAAGGTTCGTCGTCAATCTGGCGGTGTTTGTTGATTGACCAGTCTCTCAACTGATGAAAATGTACTTCTACAATACCTTTATCAACTGCTCTTTTCAAAATAGAAGTTTGAAACGGGCTTTCCATTAATTCTGGAAGCACGCTTATAATGTCAATTCTCATTGCTGCGTATTATTTTTTTGAGATGGCGAAATAATCAGACGTAAGGAAGAATCTTTATTAAAATAGCTCCACATCCAATTAAAAAATATCGCCAGTTTATTTCGGACGCTCAAAATAAGCATTAAATGTAAGAACATCCAAAAATACCAGGCTAAAAATCCCTGAAATTTTATAAATGGTAAATCTACAACGGCTCTGTGTTTTCCGATGGTTGCTAATGAACCTTGGTCTTTATACTCATATTCAACCCATTCGTTCTTGTTTTTCCTCAGAAAGTTTTTGCCTAAATTTTTTGCCTGATTGATGGCAACATTCGCAACTTGAGGATGACCTTGAGGATATTTCGGAGTTTCCATGTACGCAATATCTCCAACAGCATAAATGTTGTCGTAGCCTTTTACTTTATTAAAACGGTCGACGATATATCGATTTCTGACTAAATTTTCTGAAGGAAAACCGTCAATGACGTTTCCTGTAACTCCTGCAGCCCAGATTACATTATTCGACGGGATTTCTTTGCCACTTTTCATGTAGACTTTATTTCCGTCATAATCGGTTACGACTTCACCACTGAGGAAGTTTACTCCTAATTCTTTTAAATATTTTTCAGATTTTTCCTGAGCTTCAGGGCTCATTACGGCAAGTGGTTTTTCGGTAGAACTTACAAGAATAATTTGAAGGTGATCAAAATTCATGTAAGGATAATCTCGCGGAAGAATTTCTTTTTTCATTTCTGAAAAAGCGCCGGCTAATTCTACTCCGGTTGGCCCGCTTCCTACGATAACGATATTCCAGTTTCCATCGTCACTTCGGCTTTTTTCAAGAATCAGTTTTTCGAAAGTCATTAAAACATGATTTCTGATACTGATAGCTTCTTGTGTATTTTTCATCCCAAAAGCTTTACTTTCGAGATCTTTATTTCCGAAAAAATTGGTTTTACAACCGGTGGCGATAATTAATTTGTCGTATGTGAATTCTGCTTCGTCTGTAATGACCTTATTATTGCCCGGATCAATAGATTTTACATCCGTTAAACGAAATTGTGTATTTCTGGATTGCTGAAAGATTTTTCTGAAAGGAAAAGAAATATTGGAAGGCTCGATTCGTCCGCATGCAACCTGATAAAAAAGGGGTTGAAACATGTGGTGATTTACTCTGTCGAGAACAATTACCTTTTTATTTTTATTGTTCAGCGTTTTTGCAAGCTGCAATCCCGCAAAACCTCCTCCAATGATGATAACCTTTTCGCGTGTTTCCATAATACACAAATTTACTTATTTTATTTAGTATTTTTAGGTCTTAAAAAGTTAGTTTTGCAAAACTTTATGAGCCCTAAAAAGTACACCAAAAAAACTGCCAAAAACATCCACAAATCAAGACGAAAGAATTATTTTTTGCGTCGGAAAATTGTATTGCTCATCTTGGTGATTGCACTTATCGGAACAGGTTTATATCTAAAGCAATCAATCAGTTACTATTATGCTTTATATTTTAATAAATTCGCTCATAAGAAGCTAAAAAACAGCGAATCTGAAACTCTAAGAATTCAGAAAATTATTTCAAATAATTTGGATAAAACTTATGGTTTTGACATTTCCCATTACCAAAATAAAGAAGATATAAAATGGGATAGCTTAAGCATCGGGAATAAAACAATTCCGCTTGAATTTGTAGTGATGAGAGCAACAATGGGAAACCGAAATGCTGATAAAAATTTTGATGAATTTTGGTCTTCCGCAAAAGAGCATAACCTAATCCGTGGAGCGTATCATTTTTACAGAGCTGATGAAGATCCGGTAATCCAGGCAAACAATTTTTTGGATAATGTAAAGCTTGAAAGTGGGGATTTGCCGCCAGTTTTAGATATTGAAAAGATTCCAAAAAGTAAGTCGAAAGAAAAGTTGATTGAGGACTTAAAAATTTGGTGTAAAATTGTAGAAGAAACTTATGGTGAAAAACCTATTATTTACACCTATTATCATTATTACAAAGATTTTCTGAGAGGCGAATTTGATGGTTACCCGATCTGGCTTGCCAATTACAACGATGTTCCCGAACCTTCCCCTGAAGATCAGTGGAATTTCTGGCAATTTACAGAAAACGGAATTGTGTACGGAATCAATTCTAAAATAGATTTAAATATTTACAATGGTGGAGTTTGGTCGTTGAAAAACTTAACCTTAGATTAATTAATCTTTTCTTAATTTTTGTTAATAATTCTTAAAAAATTATTCTATAAAATCATTTTTGCGTTAAAAAATTACAGATATTTGTATTAACTAATACCTGAAAACTCGACTGCCAATATCTTGGTAGTTGCTTTTTCTGCTTTTTATAAAACTAACCATAAAAACAAAGTAACCATGAGAACAAAAATTTTATTGCTGTTTCTACTCGGATGTGTGGGAATGGTATCTGCGCAAAAAGAGACTCCCAAGCTTCATTATGATTTAAGTTTTGATAAAGATACCATTAGGGTGTCTGATTTATTAGCTAAAAAAAGTCAGATTATTCAAATAGATGTAACAGGGAAATATTTTTCAAATGGAATAAAACAAATAAAAATTTTAAAAAAACAAAATGAATTATCGGAGAATGAAGCTACTTTGAATTTTTCTCAAAAAGATATAAGTAGAATTAAAATAGATTCTTCAGATATAAAATTTAAAGAAAGTTTATATTTATCAATAAAACTAGATTCATTAAGAAAAACTGATAAAAAAATAGTTTATGGAATTGTTGGTTTAGGAAAATCTGGAGAAGAAATAAATAATAATACAGGTAATTTACAACAAATCGTAATAATTATTAAAAAAGCAAATGAAATAAAAAAAACAGAGATTGATAATGCTAAAGATACTAATGTTTATATGTATTTTGGTGAAAATAAAGTGTTGAAGGAAGATATTTTTAAGAATAAAAATGATGAAGCATCTCAAATTCTGAGAAGTGTCATCAATAATAAAGGTAAGGAGAGTTATTTTGGAGATATTATAGTTCCGAAACATAAAGAAGAATTTTATTTCTATAAATATATTGAACGAAAAGACATTAAAAAAATTAAAGAAGAATTTAAAAAGGAGCAGCATAATTTTAATAAAAGTAAAGATAGTACCAATATTAAAGAGTTTTTGAAGACAAATAAATTTATGGTTGAAAAAAAATATGACTGTGGAGATTATATATTGCAACCAAAATTAATGTATAAATTCAAAAAATTAGATGTCGAAATTAAAGATGGGTACTTTTGTGATATAAGAGTTTTTGTAGAGGATGATGAAGGAAATGAACATGTTTTTACAAATCAGATTGGGATAAGTGTTTTATTCTTTTCAAGTTTTGGTACGAGAAAGATGATGAATTATAAGAACTCTATAAGAAAAGTATCATACGATGCATATAAGGAGTACACTGATGAAAAAATGAAGTATTTATTCATTAGCTTATCTGATGTTATGAATTATAATTATAAAGTTGGGAACCATTACATTCCTCATGATATAGCTTTAGAGCTTCCTACAAAACCTGAAGAAAATCAAACTGGAAATGCTGTTTATCAAATAAAACAAGAGACTTATTTAGAAAAAATATTAGAATTAAGGGCTTATACAGATTTTCTTACTCTTTTCGGAGATTCACAAAATGGTGTGGCACAAGTTGAAGGTCGAGCTAAATTTTACTTATTTCCTTATCCTTTCCGATTTTTAGGAAGTAAAAAAACTTTAGGACAGATTGAATATTTTCCAGCTGTTTCTCCTTCTGTAAATTATTCTCGTTTTGAAAAAGATTCACGGTATGTGCAGACAAAATTAGACAGTACCAATACAAATTATGTGGTAAAAAATGATATAGATTTAGTTTAAAAACGATATTTGGTTATGGGGTTGGATTTGGAAGTTTTAAAATGGCAGAACAAGAATGCCCCGGTAAGCCTTAGCTTGTATGGTTTACTAAACTACAATATTTCTGAAATGAATATTCATACTGTAAATGATACTATTACTAAAAGTGTTAAAGCAATGGGATTTGGTGGCGGTTTGCATTTGTCTACAAAAAGGTTTAATAATTTCGGGTTTGATTACAAAGCAGAGTTTTCGTGGTATGATTTTCAGAATTTTAATACTTATCAAAGTGAAAAGATTATGTTACCACCCATTATTCCTATTTTTAGAAATGAAGCGGAAGTTTTTTATCATCCGAATGGAAATCCGAATCAGGCGATATTTGCGCGTTTAATTACTTATAATTATTTAGGAAGTTCAAATAATCAGGCATTTTATCAGTTTCAATTTGGATATAAATTTGCGATTGGCAATCGAACTGCAAGCGGAAAAGATTAATGATATAAAAAAAAACCTTCCATCCGGAAGGTTTTTTTTATATCATAAAAGATTAATCAATTACAAAGAAGAAGAATGAACCAACATATCAACCAATTTGTTTGAGTAACCCATTTCGTTGTCATACCAAGAAACAAGTTTCACAAAGTTTGGAGAAAGCATGATACCAGCATCTTTATCGAAGATAGAAGTTCTCTTATCTCCTACGAAATCCTGAGAAACTACAGCATCTTCAGTGTATCCTAAAATACCTTTCAATTCACCTTCAGAAGCAGCTTTAATTACTGCACAGATCTCTTCGTAAGAAGCACCTTTTTCAATTCTCACTGTTAAATCTACTACAGAAACGTCAACAGTTGGTACTCTGAAAGACATACCTGTTAATTTTCCGTTCAATGAAGGGATTACTTTTCCTACTGCTTTTGCAGCACCTGTAGAAGAAGGGATAATGTTATTTAGAGCAGCTCTACCACCTCTCCAGTCTTTCATTGAAGGACCGTCAACAGTTTTTTGAGTAGCCGTTGTAGCGTGTACAGTTGTCATTAAACCTTCTACGATCCCGAAGTTATCGTGAATTACTTTAGCCAAAGGAGCTAAACAGTTTGTAGTACAAGAAGCATTTGAGAAGATCTTTACATCATCTGTAAGCTCAGTGTGGTTTACACCCATTACGAACATTGGAGTATCATCTTTAGAAGGAGCAGAAAGGATTACTTTCTTAGCACCTGCAGCAATATGTTTTGCAGCACTTTCTTTATCTAAAAATAAACCAGTAGATTCTACTACATAGTCAGCACCAATTGCATCCCACTTAAGGTTGCTTGGGTCTTTCTCTGCAGTAACTCTGATTTTTTTACCGTTTACCACAAGGTCATTCCCTTCTACAGAAACTTCACCTGGGAAAACTCCGTGTACAGAATCGTATTTTAACATGTAAGCCATGTATTCCGCATTGATAAGGTCGTTGATCCCTACAACTTCGATGTTGCTTCTTTCTGTCATTGCTCTGAAAACAAGACGACCGATTCTACCAAAACCGTTAATACCTACTTTAATTGTTGACATAGTGTTTTACTTTTTTAAAAATTATATTAAATAGATTAGATTGCTAAAATTTCTGAAATTAATAAAAGATCTTTATTGATTTCATTATGTTTTTTAATGGCCTCTTCAATAGGAGTGTACGTTAAATCATTAGAACGCATTCCTGCCATTACATTGGTTTCACCATTCATTAATCCGACTACGGCTCCATAACCAAGTCTGCTTGCCAAAACTCGGTCTGCACAACTTGGTGAACCTCCTCTTTGCATATGACCTAAAACTGCTACTCGGATATCATAATCAGGAAATTCTGCTTTTGTTTTTTCTGCTAATTCATACACATTAGCAAGTTTTTCACCTTCTGCAACAACAACGATACTTGATGCTTTTCCTGTTTTTTCAGCATTTCTGAATTTTCCAAATAAATCTTCAATGCTGTCTTTTCTTTCAGGAATAAGGATATCTAAAGCTCCGGTTGCCAAACCACTGTTTAACGCAATAAATCCTGCATCACGCCCCATTACTTCAACAAAGAAAACTCTGTTGTGAGAAGTTGCTGTATCACGGATCTTATCGATAGCATCCATTGCTGTATTTAAAGCAGTATCATAACCAATGGTATTATCGGTTCCGAAAATATCGTTGTCGATCGTTCCCGGTACACCAATTACTCTGATTCCAAATTCTTCACTAAAGATTTTTGCTCCGGTAAAAGTTCCGTCTCCGCCAATACAAACTAAACCATCAATTCCTAATTTCTGGCAGTTCTCAAAAGCTTTTTGACGTCCTTCTTTGGTTCTGAATTCCACGGAACGGGCAGATTTAAGAATCGTACCACCCTGATTGATTATATTTTTTACAGAACGAGCTCCCATTTTCAGGAAATCATCGTGAATAAGACCATTGTAGCCTTCTCTTACTCCGTAACATTCGATATTATAGTAATTTGCAGTTCTTACAACTGCTCTTAATGCTGCGTTCATACCCGGAGAATCTCCTCCCGAAGTAAGAACTGCAATTTTTTTTACAGCACTTTCTTTCATCTAGTAAAAAATTTCAAACACAAATTTACGAAAACAAGTTCAGATAACTGTAGCATTTTGAGAATAACTTTAAGGAATAGGTTTTTAATATTTAGAGGAATTAATACGCTTAAATGTAATATGGTTAATCTCTTATTTTACCTCAAAAAAACACCTATGAGATAAATCTGTAATTGCGATCAATATTAAATATTTATAGCATAGTATTTCCTTCAAAAATAATTTTTTTAATATTTCTATATCATTAGAAATTAATATCTTGGAATACCAAATTTAAAATATTTAACTATGAAAAAATGTGTATTTTATGTATTCGCAGCTTTTGCGTTGTATTCTTGTTCTACTGAAGAAATGCAGACCAATGCAGTTGAAACAGAAATTGTACAGACAGATCCGCTGAGTGCAAGACAAATCAACGATCAGATCAACCAAACTACCAAAACGAAAGGAAGGTTTTCCTGGAACGAAGCTTCATCACACTTTTTGTGGAGCGGAATTGTTCAGGGAAATAAAATAGCTTCCATTGGTTTCGGAAATTCAAAAGATGATTTTGATAAAAGTAAATCTTCTAATTCGGAGGCTTTACAACAGGAAATTTTAGATGTCATTCAACAATATGAAGGGAAAAACGAGCGAGTTTTGTTAGCTTCTGATGAATTTCTAAATCAAATGGATGTTTATATCGAAAAGCAGGAAACAGTAATTGCTTTGCGAAAATTAAAATCAATCCGCTATTTCGAGCCTGCAGATTACCGCTATTTTGAAAATGAAAATAAAATCAATGGAACCGTAGCTAAATCAAGTGGAAGTTCTTCAGGTTGCGGATTGGAATCAACTGCTCTGAGTGCTTCAGATTACACTACCGTAACTCCCAACGCAAAAGCACCTTGGTCATTCGCAAAACATAATATTACCAGTGCATGGAATTACAGCACAGGAGCCGGAGTTACCATCGGATTAATCGATTCAGGAGTTTCTTTCAATCAAAGTTTGTTGAGTGGCAGTTTTAATAACGGTTCGTCTTCGGGAAGAACAATCAGTAAAAACGGAGTGTATGTAGATTCTGTTTGGCCTTGGAGTTCCGGTTACGACGGAGCGGATGATAAATGCGGTCACGGAACGAGTATGGCTTCTGCAATGGCAGCTCCGAGAAACAATCAGGGACAACCGGTTGGTGTTGCCTATAATGCAAACTTGATCTCTTATCGTGCAGCTTCTAATGTTGTTTTGGATGGTTACCACGAACAAGAAGGGGTGAAAATAGCCTTTACCAATCTTGGAAATACAGCAAGTGTGAAAATTATTTCAATGTCAATGGGACATATTTTCTCAGTCGGAAAAATTGAAGATGGTGTAAAATATGCTTATTCTAAAGGTAAACTGATTTTCTGTGCAGGTGGAACTTCTACAAACTTTACAACATTTGTCGGCGTAATTTTCCCTGCTTGGATGCCGGAAACTCAGGCAATAACAGGAGTGAAAGAAAATACTTCTAATCAGAAATGTGATGTTTGCCACTCAGGAAGTGAGATTGATTTTACCTATCAAATGGAAAGAGCTTCTGGAAATAATATTCCTGTGTTAAGTTATTATAATGCACAAACCGATTATGTAGGCGGTTCTTCTGTGGCAACTGCTTCTACTGCGGGTATTGCCGCATTGGTTTGGTCTAAAAACCCGTCATGGACGAGAGATCAGGTTTTAAATAAAATGAGACAGTCTGCAACCTATTATCCAACCAAGAATGCAGATTACGGATATGGAAATATTAATGTTTTACAAGCTGTACAGTAGATTCAAAGTTTTTAGAAGAATTATAATTTAACTAACTTTTTATTTAATAATCGGAAGAATTTATCTTCCGATTTTTTTTATGATTTCATGTTAATAACTCAGCTTTAGTTGGGTTTAAAAACTAAAGAGTATTTTTTTTTTTGTTTTTAATATATTTAATATGTTTTATTATTGCGAAAATATTTTGTATAAACATATATGTTTGGTGAGTTTAAATAAAAATATGGTATTTGGTAATTATACTTAAAATTAAAAATACGTATTTATACGCTATTAAATATATTTTATCTGTAGTAGCTTTGTCATGTGATCACAAACAAATACAGAGAAGTTTTAAAAATAATATTGAAAGATTTCAAAAATATTTAATAAACAATCTGTATAAAAAACTTAAACCATGGAGACCAGAAACCATTTAAAACGGGGCGAAATCCGAAAAGCCACAAGAGTAGGAAAATCAAAATATTAATCATGACAACAGCACAAGAATCATTAGTAGGGGGATGGACAGCGTATCACGCTCTTACGCCACAAGATCAAAAAGTATTTGACGAAGCAATGAGAGGATTTGTAGGAGTAAAATATACTCCGCAACTTGTATCTACACAATTGGTTAACGGAACTAATTACCGCTTTAAGTGTGTAGCATCTATGCCACCTTCAGAAGTTGTTTGGGATGCAATCGTAGAAATTTATAGCCCAATTGAGGGCGTACCACATGTTGTTGCAATTACAAGAATCTAATTGAAGCAATTACATATTAGAATCGGAGGATTTATCTTCCGATTTTTTTTGTGCAAAAATTTTAGTGATTATCAATCTCCTAATTGGTAATCTAAAGGCAAAAGGAATTCAATTTTATTTTTAGTAAACTCTCCCTGATTGGTCAGCATACCTGGGTTTGAGGTATTTCCGTTGGTGTAAATTTCAAAAGTATCGCTTTCAGGATGAAGAAAAGAGGTCTGTATAATTGGGATTGTAGCTTTTACAAACTGTCCTTTTTTAAACTCATAAAAATACTTTTTGAAATTGATCTGCATCATGTGATCATAATCCAGATATAATTTATTGTCTGTTTTTTTAGTATAATCAGTTTCAAGGATCTGGGTTTTTGTAATAGCAATTTTATACGGTTGCTCGCTTCTTTTTCGATTACCAATATCTAAAATATCTTCCGGAACATTCATTGTACCTTTTGATTTGAACATTTCAGCAAAATCCTTGAGCCTTTGTAATTCTTCTTCAGTAGGATATTTTGAGTTCGGAAACTTGGTGATCTGATTGACAATAAACCCTTCATCAGCAACTTTATTAGCAAAAACACTTCTGAAAAAATGAACCTGACTGCCGTCGTAAGCATTCATTCTATTCAGCTTTACTTTATCGCTGCTTTTTGTTTCCTTGAAGAAGCTTGTGCCCACAAATCGGGTTGTATTTTCATCAAAATTTGCAGAAAATTCTACAAGATTATACTCGATGGTATATCCTAAATTTTTGTTTTCGATGATTAAAGTCTGTGGAGCCTTTACTTTTAAAGTTTTACTGCTTTTATCGTAGGCAAATTTTAGCGAACGTTGATTTTTGATTCTTACATTTTCTTTATCATATCCAATGAAAGAATCCAGAAAGAAGTTTATGTAATTTTTATACGCAGCTTCTGTAAACGGAATGATCACAACTTCTTCAATTTCTTTTGATTTAATTAAAACAACTTTCAAAGTTTTGTTTAAAACTTCAGATGTATTAATTGTAAATGTTTCGTAATCATCTTTCTGAAAAACCAGACTGTTATTATTTGTTGAATTGAGGCTAAAGCTTCCGTTTGCTGAAGAAACTGTTCCTGTTTTTGTTCCGTCGAGATAGATGTTGACATTCGCAATCGGTTTGTCGATGTCATTCACAACTGTGCCTTTTATAGTTTGCGAAAAAAGCGCATAAAAAGGACAAATCATTAAGAAAAGTAATAATGTTTTTTTCATGGTAAACAATATTACTAAATTTATAGTGATAAAAAAGAGGCTGAAAAGAAAATTAATTTAACCGATTTTTACGCTCGTCATACTTAGCGAACCGCCAATTAAATCATCATTAAATAAAACTAGATCTTCCGATTTATTTTTTAAACCTAAAGAATAGATCAACGGCAAATAATGATCGGGTGTAGGAATGGCGTATTGCAGAGAAATTCCCTGCTTTTGATAATCGATAAGGTTCTGAAAATTTCCGTCGAGAAGCCAATTGTTTGTTTTTTCACGAGCTTCAATTGCCCAGTCCCAACCCGCTCCAACGGTATCAATATTTTTCCAGTCAATTAATCTTAGATTATGAACAATATTTCCGCTGCCAATAATTAAGATGCCTTTTTCTCTTAATTTTTCTAATTTTTTAGCCAAATCAAAATGATATTGAGGTGGCTTTGTATGATCAATACTCAATTGGATCACGGGAATATCAGCATTCGGATACATATGTTTAATGACCGACCAAGCTCCATGATCGAGTCCCCAATTGTGATCTTCTTCAACGATCGGATTCAAAATTTCAGCAACTTCATGGGCTAATTCAGGATTTCCGGGAGCTGGATATTGCACATCAAACAAAGCTTGCGGAAAACCACCAAAATCGTGAATCGTTTTGGGCATATCCATTGCAGTAACTTTTGTTCCGCGAGTAAACCAGTGTGCAGAAATACACAAAATCGCATTAGGTTTTGGGATCTCTTTTGCCACATTTCTAAAACCCTGAACAAACTGATTTTCTTCAATGGCATTCATCGGAGAGCCATGACCAAGAAAAAGAATCGGCATTTTCTGCGAATTTTTAAACTGGCTGCTTATATTCTGTAAATCGTTGAGATTCATTTTTACTAAGATTAAAAAAGGTTCAAGGTTAACTAATAATCCCTGAACCTTCTGATTTAAAAAACTAATTATTTCATTATTCCACGCTTTGTGGCTTGCAGAAACTTATTTTAAAATTAAGCTTGTTTTACAAACTGCAATTCACCTGCAATTTTCACTTCTTCACTTACCATTACACCACCTGCTTCAAGAGCTGCATTCCAGTTAAGACCGAAATCTTTTCTGTTGATTTTTCCTTCAAAAGAAAAACCAGCTTTTGTATTTCCCCAAGGATCAACGTTGATACCTCCGAAATCTACATCCAAAGTAATTGGTTTTGTAACTCCGTTTACGGTAAGATTTCCAGTTACAGAATTGTTAAGAGCATTAGACTCAAAAGTAATCGTTGGGTTAGCTTCTGCGTTAAAGAATTCTGCAGATTTCAGGTGATTATCTCTGTCTGTATTATGAGTAGAGATAGAGTCTACATTAATTGTGGCGGTAGTTTTTGCATTGGCAAAAGTATCGTCTTCAGCTTCGATTTCTGCATTGAAATTAGTAAAGTTACCTTTGATGTTAGAAATCATCATGTGTTTTACTTTAAAAGTAATCTCACTGTGCGCTGGGTCTAAATTCCATTTTGTAGCCATTGTATGTATTTTTTTGTTGTTATTTATAATGCAAATCTAAGCCAAGAATGATTTCCGATTCATTGATTTAGGATAAGAAATTGATTTTAATATAAATTTAATGAGAATTCTGTAGTTTTTTGTTCATTAAAGAAGTAAATCTTGTTTCAGGTTTTAAAATTCATAAATAATTAAAGAAAATAATTCTATTTTTGTTAGGCAATGGAAAATAAATCCCCGTTTTTAGACACTTTATTTCTTCTTAGAAAAGAGGGCGCACTGACTATTTTTTCAGATCTTAAAACACTGTCTAAAAAAGAGGAAAATGATGCGGAAGATTTTTTCGAATCTGAATTTGAAAAAGAAAGATTAGATTTTTTATACGATAAGATTCTATTCAATAAAGAAGCTGCCATTTGGGCTGCGAAAATTTTGTATCACAGTGCTCAGTTGTATTTAATAAGAAAAGATACGGCGAAAGATTTAGAAAAATTGATTCCTCAATATCAAGATGAAAAAGATGTTTCCTCAATTTTATCTGCAGATTTGTCGTTGAGGTTTTTACCACAATTGCTCGATGCACTTCAGGTTGCAGATTCTACAGATCCTTTGGTGAAAATGCTGGAAAATATTTTACATCAGTTTCATTATTCAGGAATTGGATCAGATCTAGATCTTGAAAAAATCAATTGGGAAGAAGAATTAAAAGACAAAACCTACCGAAAATTATATCTTGAAAGAATTGTAGAAAAGAAAGCCTATAAGCTTGCAGAAACTCCATACATCAACCAATTGCTGATCGCAGAATTTGGAATGTACAAAGATATTTTTTGGAGAGAATTAAAAATAGTAGAAAACTAATCTGTTTGTATTTCTTGGCTGAGTAGAACGCCTTTGTGAACTTAAAAACTGTTAGC
Organism: Chryseobacterium scophthalmum; assembly: GCF_900143185.1. Taxonomy (NCBI): domain Bacteria; kingdom Pseudomonadati; phylum Bacteroidota; class Flavobacteriia; order Flavobacteriales; family Weeksellaceae; genus Chryseobacterium; species Chryseobacterium scophthalmum. Next base: position 17,467 of record NZ_FSRQ01000004.1, read on the forward strand.
TGTTAAAAAAAACTTTGCACTCTTTGCGCTAAAAAGCAAAAGCAAGAAAAAATATAAAGAAAAAAATGACTCAAAATATAGAAAAACTAAACAAAGTTCTCGCTTTTGTTAAAGACACTTTTGTCGGGAAAAATGACGTCGTAGATTTACTCGGAATCTGTTTGCTGGCAAGAGAAAATGCATTTTTGTATGGTCCTCCCGGAACCGCAAAATCTGCCATTGTAAGAACACTGGCAAATACGGTGACAGACGGTAAAAACTTCGAATATCTTTTAACCCGTTTCACAGAACCGAACGAAATTTTTGGTCCTTTTGATATCAGAAAATTAAAAGAAGGAGAATTGTTAACCAATACAGAAGGAATGATGCCTGAAGCGTCGATGGTTTTTCTGGATGAAATTTTCAATGCCAATTCGGCAATCCTAAATTCACTTTTGATGGCTTTAAATGAAAAGATTTTCAAAAGAGGAAAAGAAACAAGGAAGCTTCCTGCATTGATGTTTGTCGGTGCAAGTAACGTTCTTCCTGAGGATGAAGCTTTGAATGCGCTTTTCGATCGTTTTTTAATTAGAATTAATGTTGATAATGTAAATCCGGATCTTCTTCAACAAGTACTTTTAGCTGGTCGAAAACTCGAAAATATTCTGGAAACCAAAACTCCCGAAATCTTTTCAGATGAAATCCGAGAGCTTCAGAATTTGTGTAAAAATATAGACCTGAAACCCATTTATGAAGTTTATTTAAATACAATTATCAATCTTAGAAATACCGGGATTGCAATTTCCGATCGTAGAGCCGTGAAACTGCAAAATCTTATTGCTGCAAGTGCTTTAATTTGTGGACGAAACGAAGCGATTCTTTCAGATTTATGGGTGTTGAAACATATTTGGGATACCGAAGAGCAAATAGAAATTTTAGAAGGAATTATCAACAGAACGATTGAAAAAGACGACCACCCAAAATCTCATCCGCAAGCTTTGCAAAATAAAATCCCCAATCCTGAAGAGGTGATGAAAGATGTAAAGATCCTGATCGAAAAATGGAATAGCGGAACATTAAGTTTTGAGGAACAAAACGTGATAAAAGATAAATTAAGATATCTTCAAACGAGATGCGACTGGATCAGATACCCTGAACAAAAACAATACATTCAACAAGAAATCGAAAGTTTATGGCAGAAGATTCTTCAAACAGTATAAAAACTTTTTGGGCAGAACTTCCAAAAGCTGATGAAGATTTTCTTGGTGTAATTCGAGACTGGAAAAATGTTCAGATTGCGATGGATGAAGAAGTGATTTGGCTGAAAGGTTTTACTGATGAACAGGCGGCTTCATCGGATATTCAGCAATTGCCGAATTTTATTTTGTATGAATTGAGGGATGGACTTTTATTCAGAAAAGATGCATTGGTTCCAAGCAAAAAAATGAGAACCGCTTTGCTGTGGACTCCAATCGATAAAGCTTTAAAGCTTACTTTTCCTATTTCGAATAATAATTTTTTTGGAATTAATGAAAAGGTTGATGTCAAATTAAAATCTAGTGAGGAAGAGCAGCCTGCAATGGCTTTGCTTTGCTCAATTTCGGAAATTAAAGAAGTAATTATTACGACACCAAAATTCAAATTAGAAAAACTGGATTGGATTGTTATTAATGATAAAGCATTGTTTATGGGAACTCCATTATTAGGCTTTCCGGGAAAAACTTTTTGGTTAAAAGATGATCATCTTCTACCAACAGGTTTTGATTTTGAATTTAAAAATCTGAGTTCTTTATTGCAAAGAAAATATAATGAATGCAACGAAGATTGGCTTTTATGGAGCGAAAACGGAAGTGTTTTACCAATCAAAAAAGAAGATTTCAGAAAACTATCTGTAAGCTCATTTCGTCTGACTGAAAAATCACAAGAATGGAGTTAACCGAATATTTCCAATCTTACGAAGATTATTTCTGGGAGTGGGCGACTGATGAAGATGTTTCGAATGATTCGGATTATCAAGTCAATAATATGATTTATTTTCCAATAGTATCTTCTGTGATAGGTTATCGCGTTTATATTCTTACAATTTTAAGAGAATTACAGTTACAAGGATGGCCTCCTTTTGGGGCATTGCTTTTGGTTTTGTATGCGACTCAGGATGGTTATAAACAGTTGAGAACATTAATTGATGATCTTAAGAAGAATATTTCAAGAGAACAAACTAAAGAATTGTTTTCTGAAGCTGTTTTTCTACTCAAAAAATTGGAGATTTTAGATCATAAATATAAAACAGGACAAAACAGAGTTGTTCTTATTCAGACCTTATTCGCAGATAATAAAACTTGTCTTACTTCTAAAAAATCTCAGGAATTATACAATAGATATATCAAAATTCCGCAGCTTTTAAACGAAAGCGCCCATAAAATTGATTTGAGGTATGAAGCGTTTAGAAAAGATATTATTTCTCTTGCGGTTATTAATCGCAAATTTCCCACCACGGAATCCATTGAAAAAGCTTTGCATGGAATCATAGAAATTCCAGAGGTTGAAGAAGAAGTTATTGAAGAAGAAACAACAATAGAAACCGATAAAGATTTTATTCAGGAACTCATCGAAGAACCAAAAACTTTCCAGGTTGGAAGTTTAATTAAAAGAATATGGAGCGGACTGAAAATTCCTATGCGACATCTTTCTCCCGGTGAACAACCGATTGGCGGTGTTTCTGATATGACCAATAAAGGTGATTTCAGCAGAATGCTTTTGTCGGAATTTGCCAATGAAGATGAGGTTTTTATGAACCGTGTCGCAAATAATGAAGCTTTATACATTCAGCGTGAAATTCCGCCTGAAGAAAATGTTTTTGAAAGAATTATTTTAATAGATACTTCCCTGAAAAATTGGGGAACTCCTAAAGTTTTGTCGTTTGCATCAGCCATTGCAGTTATCAAACATCCAAAAGCTCATTCCGAATGTGAAGTTTTTGCTTTAGGACAAAATTCAATTCCGATCAAACTTGATAAAGTGGAGGAGGTGATCGATCATCTCAATATCGTAAGTCCGGTTTTGGAAGTTTCTCAGTCATTGGAAAAGTTTTTTAGTGAAGAGCATACCGAGAAAGATCTTGAAGTTTTTTTTATTACCAATCAGGAAAATTTAGAAAATCAAAAGCTACAGAAAGTCATTCACGAAAATCGGGATCGTCTAAAATTTTTGGTGACAACTTCTGCAGAAGGCGAACTGAATTTTTACAAGCATCATAAAGGAACAAGAAAACACGTTCAAAAAATCATGCTTCCGTTGCAGGAATTATGGGCAAATCCGCCAAAGAAAAATCAAAAAGGAGAAAAAAACACTTCTCTGAGAAGCAAAAAAGCAGATGTTCCTTTGAATTATCCGATTTTATTTCCAACCTCAAAAAATAGAATTGCTACATTTTTGTATGAAGGAGAGTTTTTTATTTTAAGTTCTAAAAAACAGTTGCTAAAAACTTATTTGTCAGATAATTATTACAATAAAAATTATTATGATCAGTATAAAATTCATCGGGGTTGCGAAGTTTTATTTGAAGATATTTCGGTGAGACCAAAAGGTCAGTTTGCTTTAGCTAAAAACAAACAGCATCAATTTATTTTATGCCATTATCAACGAGATAAAAAATTGATTTCTAAATTAAATTTAAATACAAAAGAATATTCTGAATTGAATTTGTCTGGACATAAAATTCCCCATCAGCATAAATTGATCTATTTTGATAAAAATTTTTATTTACATCAAATTGAAATTCCTTACAATTACAGGATAAACTTAGATGGTGATATCTCTTTAGAAGAAACTTTTGACAAGGTTAATGAAATGGATAAAAATAATTCAAAAGTTGAAACTGAACTCAATAAACTGAACAATATTGGAGTTAAAATTTTAAATAATTTCAATAATGTCGGAATCAATACTGAATTTGGATTAGTGATTTCTAATAATGAATTGACCAAGAATTATGATAATTCATTGGTTTTTTACAGGAATAAATATCCGATAAAGATTTTTGCTCAGCAAAATAAAAATAGATTTACATTTTCTGAAGGCAGCGAAATTATTACAGATTCCCGTGGAATTTTGACTTTTAAAAGCAGTAATCAAAACATTCCGGAGTTTTATATTCCATCTACAGAATCTGGCTATTTGGCTTTGGCGAGTCATACCGAATTCGGAGGTTCAGAATATTATTTGCCCGAAACCACTTTGCTGAAAATAAAAAAAATGGAAGACATGATTTTGGAATATTTAGAACCATTTATTCATCAAATTGTAGAATATGGAACTGAGAATTAAACCTTTTCCGAAAAACAATTATCCTAAAAAAGGACTTTTAATAAAAGGTTCTTCACCATTGACGTGGCTGCATGAAATGGAAATTTTAGGAATTGATTTAAATGAAGTTCGGTCATTTCCAATTCCTTCCAAAGAACCGAATATTTTGTATGGATGCTTTTTGATTTTTAAAAATTTGGCACCTTCTGAAATTGGCAAGAATTCTTATTTTCAATGTGTTGAAGACAAGCTTTTCATCCCTGAAAACACTACTTTTTATCCTAAACTCAATCCTGAAGACTGGCAAAACATCAATGCTGATTTTCTGGTGATGCATCCCGATTTCGGTTTGGTGAAATTGAATGAAGAAATTGATTGGATCTCATTAATTAATCATCCTAAACAATCTGGAGATAAGATTCGAAAACCATCAAACGGAGTAACGATTCCTCAAGAAATTAAAAGTTTTATGGTGGAAATGGATGATGACCAAGTGATGGAAGCGCTTCAAAAACCACAAACGGAAGAAGAGTGGATGAAAAACCTGCCTTTTGATATGAAAAAAGTAATGGCAGGAAATAAAAAGGAAATCGAAAAATATTTAAAATATATTGAAAAATATCCTGAAAGAGCTGTAGAATTGGGAGTTCCACTGGATGTAATGGGAACTTCAAGAGGAGATGGATTTGGTAAATTCAATTTTGGAAACTGGTTTCAAAACTTTTTTAGCGGCGGTGATAATTCTTTAGGTGAAAACTCAGGTTCTGGGAATTACCGCTGGATCTTTTTTGTTTTTATCATTTTAATTGTAGTTGCGAGAATCGGGTTTCAGTTGACTAAGGATGAAACGGAGGAACATGTGAATTCCGGGAAAGTTCAACAGCAAAACAAGATCGGAAAAATTTTGGCGTTTAAATCTGGGATTACTGATATCGATATAAAAATTGATTCTATTTACAGAAAACGAAGAGGGAAATTGATGAGCGATTTTCATGAAGCAACGAAAGAATTTCACGAAAAATCAATGGATGATGTGGTGAAAGATGTTGAGAAATATAGAATTGATGAAGGAAAAACAAAAGATTCTCTCAAAACGATTTACAATAAAAAAATAGTAAAAGTAATAACAGAAAATACAGAAAAACTACAAAATAAAATCACAGATTCTCTCAAAAAAGAAGGAAACGGAATACCAGCCGATAAAGGTGTCGTGAAAATGGTTCTCAATAAAAAACAGATTTTGATGGCTGATTCTTTAGGGAAACGCTACGGAACTATTGATCCGCCAGTTTCTAAGATGGATGAAAATTCACAGGCTTATCTTGAAGGAAATAAAGGAGAGTCAAGTGATTCTGAAAAAGTTTCCGCATCAGAGATTTTTTGGCTGATTGTTTTAATGACTGGAGCTGTAGGATTGTATTCTTTCCTTTTTAAAAAGAAAAAAATACATTTCGGTGGCGAGAATGTTCCGATAGGAATCAAAATTTTTCTCATGGTTGTTCTGATTGCTTTATTGAGCTATATTTTTTATCCGATCATCGAAATGTTTGGCTATAATTGGTTTGTCTGGATATTGATCATTTGTGTAGCTCTTCTTTTGTACAGACTTTTAAGGGAAGATAAAACCATATTAAAATCTGAAGAAAATGAATAAGCAGAAGTTTATCGATAAGTTTCTGAGAGCACTTGTGGTTTTAGCAATTATTAAAATCATTGCGATTTTTGCTGAGCTCTTTCAGAAAACATTTTGGAGTGTTATTGGAAATTTGGTGATTTTCATCGTCGTTTTAGTAATTATATTTTTTGTAATCATCGCTCTTGAAAATAAAGAAAAATCTGGAAATTCTTCAGGAAGAAAAGGTAGCGGAGGAAACTTTTATCTTGAAAATTCTTTGTTCGACAGAATTAGAAACAAATACGAAGAATTAGCCGAAAAATACATTGCTGAAAAAGATTATACAAGAGCCGCAAAAGTCTATATGAATTTGCTGAATGACAATTATCGTGGCGCAAAAACACTTGAAGATGGCGGTTTGTATAACGAAGCTGCCGTGGTCTACCTTAAAAAATTAAAAAATAGATCGGAGGCTGCGTCTTGTTTTGAAAAAGCGAAGCAATATCAAAAATCGATTGAACTGTATAAAGAACTCGAGCAAAAAGAAAAAGTGGGTGATCTTTATATACAAATTAACGATACCAAAAATGCGAATTCTTATTACCAAATGGTTGTTGATGATTATGTAAACAACGATCAAATGGTGAAAGCTTCTCTTATTTACCGCAAAAAAATGGATGTTCCGGAAGAAGCTCAGAAAATTCTTTTACAAGGTTGGGAAGAAAATAAAGATGCTTTTAATTGCTTGAATAACTATTTTGTAAATATCAATACTATTGAAGACCTGAATCATACAATTCAAAATTTATACCTCAAAACTCCTTCTGATAAGAAATTAATTTATTTGGAAGCGATGAAACATGAGTTTAATAAAGATTCAAAGCTACAGGAAACAACAAGGAATATCGCTTACGAAATCATTGCCGAAAATATAGAAAATCATTCTTCCATCATCAATGAACTGAAGCATTTCAATCCAAAAGATGAGGTGATTTTAAAAGATATTTCGAGATACAGAACAGGGAGAAATAAAATGTTTAGAAATTAATAACAATGCTGATTCGTCATTGCGAGGAGCAAACCGACGAAGCAATCTCAAAGTAAATATGATATAAAATAGATTGTTTCACGTTCGTTCGCAATGACAAAATAAAAAAACATATTAAGAAAAACAATTATCTTTGCCTCAGTAAAATTATGACAATACAAAGAGCACATATCAGTTTAAATCTATGCGATCGCCCTGTAGTAAAGGGATCGTTTGGATATGAATGGATGATATCTAATGAGGCGAAATGTGCTTTCTTTGAAAATTATTTACTGTAAACTCGTAAATATTTAATCAAAATACTGCAGAAACGCCTCGGTCATCGAGGCGTTTTTTGTGTTTTTAGGGCAGAAATTATTTAGAATGAAAAAAAATAACCATAAAAGTGAAAATAATTTAATCAACAATGAACAAATAATTAGAAAATAAGACGTGATAGGAAAACCAATGAGAGACAGTCATTTAGGTAAAATTAATATCTGTAAAATATTACGGACAGGAATTTTCTATTCTAAAAACTAATTGTAATAAACTGATTTTCAATTAGTTGATTTGGAAATAAATTTGCGGATTTAAAAATTTCATACTTACTTTGCAACCGAAAATTAAAAGCAACATGTTTTTGATCTTTTCAAAAAAACAATTTTATACAACAAGAATATAATGAAACAATTACATAACATATCTAATCAGTATTCAGGACGAGACGGACAAGAGCCGATGGGATTTGCGTGTATTCTTGATAGTGAATTTGTGGATAAAAGGTGCTTATATAAATGGGTCGGCTAATATAGCGACATGTCAAAAAATATAAAGCGCCTCCCGAAAAGAGGCGCTTTTTTTATGGTTTCTTTAGCTTATTTGGTAAAGCGTCGGTTTGTGGCACCGGAGAACAGGGTTCGATCCCCGGAGATACCCAAAAGTGTGAATGAGTGAATGGTGAATTTTGCTTCGCAAGTGAATTTTTAAAAATTGACAAGCAAGGCGAATTGACGATTGACAATTCACAAAAAATAATCTCATAGCTCAATTGGTTGGAGCATCGGTCTGATACGCCGAAGGTTGAAGGTTCGAATCCTTCTGGGATTACAAAACATAATCTTATAGCCAATTGGATAGAGCGTTGGTTTACGACACCAAAGGTTGAAGGTTCGAACCCTTCTAGGATTACAAATAGAATCTCATAGCTCAAATGGTTAGAGCACCGGTCTTTTAAACCGGGGGTTGAAAGTTCAAATCTTTCTGCGGTTACAAAAAAGAGAAAAGTGAATGGTGAATTTTGTTTCACAAGTGAACCTAAAATTGACGAGCAAAGCGGATTGACAATTCACGATTCACATAAAAAGGTCTATTGAGGTAATGGTAACCTGCCTGACTGTCGCTCAGGCACTGCGAGTTCGATTCTCGCATAGACCGCAAAGATTCACGGGAAATTTCGGATCCGACTGTCTCTCGGAGAAGATTTTTGAAGTGAACCTGCAAAACTGGAAAGATAACGGTGGTTGTTTACCCGTCTTGGACGCGGGAGGTCGCAAGTTCGAATCTTGCTTTCCAGACAATTTGCTCCATTCGTCTAATGGTTTAGGACGGCTGCCTTTCGAGCAGTAGATAAGAGTTCGATTCTCTTATGGAGTACAATAATGTGAATGGTCAATAGTGAATTTCACTTCGTAAGTGAATTTGAAAATTGATAGCAAAGGGAATTGATAATTGGTAGTTCACATAAAAGATTTCGTAGCTCAATGGTAGAGCGCTGGTCTGTTAAACCAGAAGTTGAAAGTTCGAATCTTTCCGGGATCGCAAATAACTAAATGTTAATTGTTTCAAAAGAGAGAAAGAAAAAGTTTGTCGAGAGCAGAAGATCTTTACGCCAAAAAAACACAAAAATATAGACAGGCTTTTTCTTAACTCAAAAAATGAAAATTAAAAGATGGATGAAGAAAGTTGGAAGTTTTAAACATAATATAAATTTTTAGATAAAATAAAGTTTGTCAAAGCGCAGAAGTTCTTATATCAAACATAAAATTAAGACAGGCTTTATTTTTTCAATTAGAAGCTAGATGTTAGAAACGTGATATTTCTAAAAACTATCAACTAGAAACCAACAACTAGTTAAAAAAAACGATGGTTCGCCGAAGTGGAAGAGTCGGGGCGGTCTGCAAAACCGTTGCGTAAGCTGAGTGGGTTTGAATCCCATAACCATCTCAAATAACTAAAATGAGATTAGTTCCGAAGAAAAAGAAAAGTTTGTCGAGCGTAGAAGTTCTTACATCAAACAAAAAATAAAAGACAGACTTTGTTTTCTTCAAATGAGAAATTAGATGTTAGAAATTAGAAGTTAGAATGAAAATCATTCATCTTCTATCAATTATCATCTATAAAAAAGGAAGTACGCCGAAGTTGGAGAGTCGGGGCAGACTGTAAATCTGTTGCTTCATTGCTGAGTAGGTTCGAATCCTACTACTTCCACCAACCGCTTATAATGTAAAGGAAGCATGCAGGAAATGTACTCTTGTTGTTCAGGTTCGACTCCTGGTTAGTGGTCAAAAAAAGTGAAATGTGGATACTGAATTTTACTACGCAAGTGAATTTAAAAATTGACTGCAAAGCAAATTGAAGATTCACCATTCACAAGAAAAATGCTCTATTCGTCTAACGGTTCAGGACGCCTGCCTTTCGAGCAGAAAACAAGGGTTCGATTCCCTTATAGAGTACAAAATATGAGTAATGGGTAATGGGCAATGAGTAATTATTGCCAGCATAAATTATTAAGGATGAATTTATATATAAAAACTTGCGGGAATGGCGGAACTGGTATACGCACTTGATTTAGGCTCAAGATATTGAGGGTTCGACTCCCTTTTTCCGTACAAAAGCATAATTGATAAATCATCAATAATAAATGATAAAAGCAGCAATGGTACCATTTATAACTTATCATTTATAAACTTGGAAGAGTGGTGTAGCAGGTCTGCACGTTAGTCTGAAAAACTAAAGGTACAGGTTCGATTCCTGTCTGTTCCGCAGAAATATAGTTGATAAGTCATAAATGATCAATCCAGAAAATAAAATCAATTATCATTCATCATCTATCAATTATAATTAAAACTGATTCATAGTGTAATTGGTCAGCACACAAGACTTTGACTCTTGTTGTTCAGGTTCGAGTCCTGATGAATCAACAAAAAAGTGAATGGTCAATGGTGAATTTTGCTTCGCAAATGAAATTTTTAAAAATTGCCTGCAAGGCAGATTGACTATTCACAATTCACATATTTAACAATTTAATATTTAAACAAAACATGTAGAAAAAATGGAAACGCAACAACAAACATGGCAAAATATGAAAGGAAAAATTTTCCAGCATTCTATCACACAACTGGTAGAAGAAGCCATCATCCGCGAACAGGCAAATGGATATAGATTGAAAGTTTGTGTGGGTTCAGATTCCCACGTTTACGGTGATGCCATTAATTATGCTACGGCAGTTGTCTTTATTCGTGAGGGAAAAGGAGCGTTTACCTTTATCAGAAAAGAAAGAGAAATACAGAATATCAGTATCAAAGAGCGAATGTTGAATGAGGTCAACAAATCCGTGGAAATCGCTTATGCAATTTGCTCTATTCTGGAAACTTATGATGTGGAAATGGAGGTACACGCAGACATTAACACCGACCCGGATTTTAAATCCAACGTTGCTTTGAAAGACGCAATGGGATATATTCTGGGAATGGGTTATGTGTTTAAAGCAAAACCTTACGCATTTGCAAGTTCAAATTGTGCAGATATGATGGTCTAAAATAGCTGGAAGCGGGGTGATGGGAGATGGAAGCTTCTTAACAGTATGAATTTAGCTTCCCTCATCCAGCTTCTAGCATCCATCCAAAAAAAATAAATAAAAGAACCTTTAAAAACTAGTAACCATGTATTTTTTAGTTCAGGCTAATGTATATTTAGATCCCGATCATTGTAAAATTTTTGATGCTTTGGAAGAATTAAATATTGATTATCATGTAATTAATATTCCTCCAAACTCAGAAAAAATAGACTTCGAAACAGACAGAAAAGATGTTTTCGTTTATGGTTCGGTAACGATTGCAAGATTGGCAAAACAAAATACCAATTGGTTTCCCGGTTCTTTTTACGGAGGCAATCACCTGTATGAAGTGTATTCCAAATATTATGGTGAAAACCTTTTGAATCACAAAGTTTCCATTCATAAAATTTCAGAACAATTGGTTTGGAAAAAAGGTGAAATTAAATTCATCAAACCTTACAATGAAGCTAAAATTTTCACAGGAAAAGTTTTCAGTGAAACAGAATGGAAAGATTTTGTTTTTGAAGCATTGAAAAATAGATCCAACAGAATTACAGAAGATTCTTTGGTTCAGATTTCTGAAGCAAAACTAACAATAAAAGAAGCTAGACTTTGGATCGTGGGCGGACAGATTATCGATGCAGGATATTATAAATTTAATGATAATGCGCCTTTCGAAGAAAATGTTTCAGGAGAAGGATTGAGTTTCGCCAATGAAATGATCCAGCTTTTCAATCTTGAAGAAGCTTTTGTAATGGATATTTGTTTAACAGACAGAGGTTGGAAAATTGTTGAAATAAATTGTATCAACAGTTCCGGATTTTATCCAAACACCAACGTGAAAAGTATTATCAAAGCATTGAATATTTACTTTTCCAATTAAAAAATAAATTAAAATGTTTTTATACGACAAAGTAATTGTCATAGATATCGAAGCTACATGTTGGGAAAAAGGACAAACTCCTGAAGATCAAAAAAGAGAAATTATTGAAATCGGAATTTGCAAACTCAATATGTCAGACGGAAGTATTGAAGACAAAAGAAGCTATTTGATAAAACCGACACAATCGGAAGTAAGTGAATATTGTACAGAATTGACAGGAATTACACCTGAAAAACTAGAAAAAGAAGGAATTTCTTTTAAAGAAGCCTGTTCAAATATCAAAAACAGATACAATTCCTTACGAAGAACATACGCCGGTTATGGTGGATTTGACAAATTGATTATGGAAAGTCAATGTCAAGAATTTGATGTTAAATTTCCCTTTAGTGAAACGTATCTTGATTTGAAAGTCTTGATAAGTTTAATGACCGGCGAAAAACCAATCGGACTATTGAAAGAACTTCAGACAAGAAATATAGAATTTGAAGGGAGTAATCATAATGGTGCAGATGACGCTTTTAACACAGCAAAATTATTGTATCAAGTTTTAAAAAATTAAAGCAATGGAACTCACAAATAGATTACTGTTTCTGGATGATATAAGATATCCAATTGAGGCATATCATTATACAAAACAAGATATTTTCCTCAGAAAAGACTGGCATATCGTTCGAAATTACGAGCAGTTTGTTAACAGGATTTTGGAAAAAGGACTTCCGGAAATGATTTCTTTTGACCATGACCTTGCTGATGAACATTATTTGAAACCAAATTCTCACGAATTTGTTGAAAAAACAGGCTGCGATTGTGCAAAATGGTTGGTGGAATATTGTATGGATAACTATTTAGATTTACCAAAATTCTATTGTCACTCTATGAATCCTGTTGGAAAGCAAAATATTGAGAGCCTTTTAAAAAACTTTAAAAATTTATAATGGATATTTTTAGATTAATTCAAGATATAAAAGCGCATTTGAAATTCAGCTTTGATGAGGTTGATAAATGGTTTGAAAAAGATAAAACAACATTGAATTATCAACCTTCAAATGGAGGTTGGACGGTTCAGCAGATTTTAGAACACATTTATCTCACAAACTTTTATTTGTTGATTCTTATTGAAAAAGGTTCAAAAAAAGCAATGCGAAATTATCGCAATCTTGATTTAAATCTTGAAATAGAAAACTATACTTTCAATAAAGAAAATTTTGAAAAAGTAGGTGAGTATGGTGCGTTTGAATGGATAAGACCGGAACACATGGAGCCGAGAGAAGAATTAAACTTAAATGAAATCAGAAGTTTAATTTCTCAGCAATATCATCAATGTTTAAATTATTTAGACTTGATGAAAAACGGTGAAGGTCTTCTTTGTAAAACGACAATGACCGTAAATGGATTGGGTAAAATCAATGTGTATGAATACATTTATTTTCTTTCACTTCACGCTCAGAGACACGTTACTCAGATGAAAAATAATGAATTGAGTTTAATTAAAAACTATTAAAAATGAAAAAGATAAGTACATTATTCAAAAAAGATATAAATAATTTAGCAAGAGTTGTTGACGAAATTAATCCTGAAAACAAATGGGTTTTTGATGGAAAAGCTATTGCTACACGAAAGTTTGATGGTTCTGCGTGCGCAGTAATCAACGGTAAATTATACAAAAGATATGATGCGAAAAGAGGAAAAATAGCTCCGGAAGGCGCAATTCCGTGTCAAGACGCAGATTTTGTTACCGGTCATCATCCGCATTGGGTTGCGTGTGAAATTACTAAGAACGAAGATAAATATTTTTGGGAAGGCTTCCATGCTTTGGCTGAATTGGGCAAGGTAGAAGATGGAACCTACGAACTTATTGGCGAAAAAATACAAGGAAATCCTGAAAATATAAAAGGTCATTTATTGGTTAAGCACGGAACTCATATTCTTAGTTTAGAAAGTTTAGATTTTGAATTTATCAAAAACTTCTTGAGCAATCCTGAGAATAATATGGAAGGTATTGTTTTCCATCACACAGCTGATAATCGTATGTGCAAGATCAGAAAATCTGATTTTGGTGTACGTAGAAAATTAGTAAAAGAACTTATATTTTAAAAACAAACAATTAAAAAACAAAACAAATGCAAACAAATATATTTTTTACGGCAGATCATCATTTCGGGCATGCCAATATTATAAAATTTTCCGAACGGCCTTTTGAGTCGATGGAAAAAATGAATGAAGAACTCATCAAACGCTGGAACGAAAAGATTGGAAAAGATGATATGGTCTATCACTTGGGCGATGTAAGTTTAGGAAAACCAGATTTCACGAAAGAAATTTTAGATAGATTAAATGGAAAAATTCATCTGATAAAAGGCAATCATGAATATTCTGCGCTTCGGGTTCCGGAAAGATTCGAGTGGATTAAAGATTACCACGAGCTTTATGTGGAAGACGAAAGTCATAAAATGGGCAAACAGAAAATCATGCTTTTTCATTACGCAATGCGCACCTGGAACGGTTCTCATCACGGAACATGGCAATTGTACGGTCATTCTCACGGAACTTTGCTTGATGACGAAATGAGTTTGAGTATTGATGTAGGTGTTGATTGCCATAATTTTTATCCAGTTTCTTATGAAGAAATCAAAGAATTGATGAAGAAAAAGAAATGGACGCCTCCTTTTGCGCCAAGAAATTAGCAAAGGCTGGAAGTTCGGTGATGGAAGCTAGATGTTTTTAGGAAGGTACTGAAGGTTTTCAGTATTTATCTCAAATAAAAAAACAATGTTTTTAGAAATTATTTTTCTACGCAAAAAGAATGCGCAATAAGCTTTTTACTTTGCATTATCAAAAGAACAAAACACTAAAATTTTGAAAATGAATTTTAGTCAAAATATCAGACAGGTCTTGTTGGGTGTTTCTGTATATCACCATTGCAGAATATTTTGTTGAGAAACATGATATTATTCTGTTCAACTTGATCTGAAGGTTTCAGAGGTTTTCCAAAAAATTTCACACGGCTCTATAGGTTGAAGGTTCGAGTCCTTCTATTTCCAAAATGGGAATATAGTTCAAGTGGTAGAACAATAGATTTTTTTTTGCGAGGGTTCGAATCCTTCTCTCGTTTTGAACGGGATAGCTCAGTTGGTTAGAGCACTACACTTTTAATGTAGTTTGAAAATAGACTCAAAATCTATTTTTTATTAGAGTTTGAATATCTCGTTAAAAATATTCTTCATGGAAAGTCTGGGATTTTTTCGGTTGTTGAATCAACATTTTGAAAAAGCCTGTAAGAAAAGTTTTTTTCTGAAAATGAAATTCAGTTGATGAATACATGATTATTGGACAAGTTTTTCTAAAAATGACGGTTTTCCGCGTGAGCGATGGTAGCGGATACCCCACAGTGAAGAGGCGAAAGCTGATGAACGAGGAGTAGAAGCGGACGTAGCGACCCAAGCTATTGCTTTCAGCGATGGAAAGGGACACGCCCAAAATCTGATTGATTAGAAAATAAGTTTAAAAATAGTATTCGGAAACGAATAGACTTTTTTGCAATACTTTACTTCCGCCATTTTTGGAAGAAAGAATCTTGGTTTTTCCTTTTTTAATTAAAATTAATAACACTAAAAATAAAATATGATGGTAAAAAATGTACAAATTAAAGCATATCAAGTGGGTTTGGTTTTTAAAAACCGAAACCTGATTACTATTTTGAAAGAAGGTAATTACTGGCTTTTCGGAAACAAATCTGTAGAAGTTTTTGAAACGAAAGCTCAGTTTAAAACCGGAGAAGATTTGAATCTTTTATTGAAAAATACAGATTTGGCTTCTATGATCGATGTCGTTGAGGTAAAAGACGGCGAAATTGTTTTGGTTTATGAAAACGGAATTTTTAAAGAAGTTCTAAATGTTGGTCAATATGCATTCTGGAAAGGTGTTTTGAATAGAGAATTTCAAAAAATCGACCTGACAAAAGTTGAGATTACAGAAAAAATTTCTAAAACAATTTTGGAAAATTTGAAACTCAAAAGCTTCGTAAGAAAGTTTGTTGTAGCTAATCAATATAAAGGTCTTTTGCTGATTGACGGTAAACTGACCCAGATTTTGGAAGCCGGAACCTATTATTTCTGGAACAACGAAACTTCTGTGGAAACCAAAACCATCGATACGAGAATGCAACAAATGGAGATTGCAGGTCAGGAACTTTTGACGAAAGATAAAGCGATGCTTCGTATCAATTTTTACGTGCGTTATCAGGTGGAAGATGTTGTGAAAGCCTTGATGGATAACAAAGAATACGACAAGCAGCTTTACATTTTAATGCAATTGGCTTTGCGTGAATTTGTTGGAGCTTTAACGTTGGATGAGTTGCTGTTGAAAAAAGATTCTGTAGGCAAAGAAATCCTTGAAAATTTGGGGAAGAAAGCTGAAGACTTAGGTTTAAAAGCTTCCGATGCGGGAATCCGTGATGTGATTTTGACCGGAGAAATGAAGGAAATTATGAATCAGGTTTTGATTGCTGAGAAAAAAGCTCAGGCAAACAGCATTATGAGACGTGAAGAAACCGCTTCCACAAGAAGTTTGCTGAATACTGCCAAATTAATGGAAGAAAACGAAACGCTTTGGAAGCTGAAAGAAATGGAATATATGGAAAAAATCGCCGAAAAAATTGGAGATATTACCGTTTCCGGAAACAGTAATATTGTTTCTCAGCTGAAAGAGATTTTTGCGAAATAATCAAAGACAGGTTTTCATTTTTGAAAATCTGTTTTTGCTTGTTATAACCAAGAAAGAGTCCCGAAGGGACGATTTAGCAAAGGATTGGATAAAATCCAATTAAAACTAACGTACAAATCTTATGCTTTTTTTTCATTAAGCCATTCCTCATAAGAAAGCACCCCCAATTCCGGTTTTGCATCACCTTCCAAAATCGAAATAAATTCCAGTTGATTTCCATCAGGATCATTAAAATAAATCGCCAAAGCCGGCATCCAAGCAAAAACCATTGGCTTATCAATTCCGTCTTTTAAGAAGTTGTAAGGTTTTAAATTTTTATTTTTCAAAAACTCAACAGAATAATTCAGAGTATCTTCTTTATCAGCCGTAAAAGCAAAATGCCTGGTTTGCAAATTTTCTTTCTGTTCCCACAATCCAAGCATAGATTCTTTATTTTTTCCAATCCATAAAAAAGCAATGGGACGGGTTTCATCTTTGTGAGCAAACTCCAATCCTAAAACTTCAGTGTAAAATTGAATGGTATTTTCCAAGTTGCTTACCTGAACGTGAGTTTCATATAATCCTTTGATCATTGTTTTAATTTTAATTAAGACAAAGCTAGAAAAGAGATTGCCAAAAATTTAAAATTGTTGATTCCTTTAGATAAAATGAATGATAGACAAATTGTATTTGGTAGATAGTTTATAGTTGTTTGTTTCCTTAGTCAAGTAAAGCGTAATGAATTTATTTAAACACAAGTCCCACAAATATTTTCACAAATTCCACAAGCAAAAATTATTAGTGTCATTCGTGTAAAAATTCGTGATATTGGTGTTTAAAATCAAAAAAAATAAAAACTTTTTCACAAAAAAAAATCACTACGCAAAAACACTGCGCAATACCACTCTTACTTTGCATAAGAAATCAGTGAGGAAGTGATAATCCTCCAAAAATGTTTAACTAAAAAACAGTAACCATGAAATTTAATTTTTTAAGAAAATCAAATAACGTAGTAATGAATTACGAAGGTGGAAAAGCTTACAAAATGACACCTGCAGAAGAACTATATAGTGCTGTTGTTACAACAGGATTATCAAACGCAACTTATGAAAAAGGAAATGAAAGATTGGCGAGAATCCAGTTTCTGATTCAAAAAAACAACCCAGATTTCGTTGCGAAATTGGCAGTTTATGCGAGAAAAGAGATGTATTTGCGTTCAATTCCTTTGGTTTTGACGACCGAATTGGCAAAACAAACTTCGGGTACAGACTTGGTAAGCAAAACTGTTGATGGAGTAATTCAAAGAGCTGATGAGATCACAGAATTACTGGCGTACTACCAGTTGGCAAACGAAAGAACAGAAACTAAAAAATTGAATAAACTTTCAAAGCAAATCCAAAAAGGTTTGGTGAAATCTTTCAACAAATTTGATGAATATCAATTTGCAAAGTATAACAGAAAGGGAGAAGTGACTTTGAAGGATGCTTTGTTCTTGGTTCACCCAAAAGCAAAAGATGAAGATCAGCAGACAATTTTCAACAAGATCGTCAACGACTCCTTGGAAACTCCTTATACTTGGGAAGTTGAACTTTCAATGTTGGGTCAGACAAAATTTACCGATGACGCTGAAAGAACATTAGCTTTCAAAAATAAATGGGAAGAATTGATTTTCAGCAACAAATTGGGTTATATGGCAACATTGCGAAACCTTAGAAATATTTTAGAAGCCAAAGTTTCTTCTGATGCGATGTACAAAGTTTGCAACTATTTGTCAGATGAAAAAGCGGTAAGAAACTCAAAACAATTACCATTCAGATTTTTGGCGGCGTATAGAGAATTGAAAACAATCGATTCGCCTTATTTGTCATCGATCCTAGAAGCATTGGAAGATGCGGTGATGGTGAGTGCAAAAAATATTAAAGGGTTTGGCTTCGAAACTTCGGTAGTGATCGCGGCAGACGTTTCGGGTTCGATGCAGCAACCAATTTCTCCGAGATCTAAAGTTTTGTTGTACGATATCGGTCTGTTAATGTCGATGATGTTGCAGTCGCAGTGCAAAAACGTGATCACTGGTATGTTTGGTGACCGTTGGAAAAGAGTTCCGATGCCGAAGAACGGTATCCTGAGAAATGTAGATGCATTCTACAAAAGAGAAGGTGAAGTGGGTTATTCCACAAACGGTCATCTTGTGCTTGAAGACTTGATCAACAAGCGAGAAATTGTAGACAAAATTATGTTGTTCACCGATACTCAAATGTGGGATACCGGTGGATTTACCAATGCTTTCGAAAACTCTTGGAGTCGATACAAAAAGATCAATCCGAATGCAAAATTGTATCTGTTTGATTTGGCAGGTTACGGAAAACCACCTTTGGATGTCAGAAAAAATGATGTCTATCTTATCGCAGGTTGGTCCGACAAGATTTTCGATGTACTGAATGCTTTGGAAGACAAAAAATCTGCCGTAGAAATGATTAAAAAAGTAGTGCTGTAAAAGGCACTACTTTAATTAGAATAAATTATAAGTGATAAATGTTGAGTGATTTTATACTGAATATTACTGTAATTTAGGAGCTTGATCCCGCTTTCCACTATATCTTTTTCTCCAACGCTTTTTTCAAGCCATTTCAGAAAAAGGATGCCGTTGCAATCGGGGCTAGGAATAAAAATTTAAAAAATAAACTTATGAATGAACAAGAAGTATTAAACTATTCAGATGAAGAAGTGATAAAAAGAATAATTAAATTAACTGAGGGATTAGCTAACTTTTGGAAAAGTTCTCATGGTTGGGCACCTATAAAGGCTTCTGATTTAATGTCAAAATCTAGACTAGATTGGCAAGCATCTTTAGCTAGAACTCTTAATTTATTTAGATGTGATAAGGCACAAGAAGAAGATGGGGCACTTATACTTGCTTGGGCAACATTAGGTAGCTTAGTAGAAGGAACATTAAAATTATTTTTATCTGTTTGGTATAATGATTATGAGCACACAACAACTAAAACATCATTGAAAGGATTTGAAGATACAAAAGGTGATTTAATAGAACCTGATATTTTGATGCTTGAAAAGCTAAGGCTATTCTTTGATAAAGAAATTTATCCTGCAGATATACAAAAGATATGGGATGAAGAAGGAAGACTCAATATTATTGAATGGATTCAGAAAATACAATATAAGCGTAATGCAATTCATGCATATAAGCATAGAGATATTGGAAGTTTTAAAGAATTTTTTAACGAGTTGAGAAACTATTTGATTTTTATGAGACGTTTGACCGATACTTTTCCCTATCCTGATGATATGATGTATAAACCTACTGAAATTTAGAGGTTAATCGATGCCATAAGAAAAGAAATCCTTCGACTTCCAATTGAAACAGAATCTTTTCGCTATATCGCTCGGTTTAAACTAACCAATGTCGTCCATAAGAGTTCCATCGTCAAACTTATAATTTGAATAACATTCAAAACTCTTATAACTTGTTATTTGGTTTTTAATTTAAAATAATTTCAACTGCGTAAAAAGAATACGCACCAACGCAATAATTTTGCAATAACAAATAAGTAAGTGTCGTAAAACAGAATTTCTTCGTTTTCAGGGTGGCGATGTAGGTTCGATTCCTACTCCTTGTGATAGTATAATGGTAATACTTCACCAGTAAGTCTCTGTTTGATTTTTTACCTTACTTTAAAACAACCGATGCCGTAAAAAAGAGTTCCTTCTACTTTACATTGAAATCAAAACTCTTTTTATCAATTGCTCGGTTTTAAAAAATATAAACGAATCAAGTGTCGTTTTAGGATCATACTTCGATATCTGATCTTTGGGTCGCAGGTTCGAGCCCTGCCTTTTCCTTAAAAACGGAAGAGTAGCTCAGTCGGTAGAGCAAAAGCACTGAAAGATTCTGCAATTATTACCTTGATTTAATAATAAGAGTGTCGTAGAAAAGACCTACTTCGTGGTTTAATTTTGGTTCGAGTCCAAACGATCTTGAAAAAGATTGGGAGGTCTTTCAATAGGTTACCTCTTTTAAATTTAAAAATAAAATATCAAGTGTCGTAGTATAGAAATACTTCGTTCCAGGCTTAAGATGCAGGTTCGAATCCTGTCTGTAAAATAGTAGTCTAATGGTAGGACGTAAGCGTAAAGTGTCTGTACGAAATTTACCTTGATAAAAATAAAGAGTGCCGTTAGAGAAAACTTACTTCGGTTGATCTTATGATATTGGTTCGACTCCAGAAAATAGGTCTTAATGACTTATTATTTCGTGGTTTTCTCGACTTTCGCCTCTTTTTTAATTAAAAAATAAATTACATGGAAATACCAGTAAATTTTACAGATTTTTTATATTGGCTAAAAGAACGAACAGAAAGATTTTGGAGCGAAAATACTTGCCAGAAAGGATTTTATGGAGCAAAATGGCAGCCTCTCAGTGAAAAACAAATTGATTTTATTGAATTGAAATACTCCGTCAGATTTACATCAGAACACCGTGAATTCTTGAAGATCCTCCATGCTATTGATAAAAAAGAAATTGTGGAATACGAAGATGAGGGTGAAATAATTACCGAACAATGTACTTTTTTCTACAATTGGTTGGAAGATGAAAAAGAGATTACGAAGGTTTTGAAAGAACCTTATCAATGGATGTTTGATGATATTGATTCTGTGAATAAAGTTTGGCTAAAATCATGGGGAATTAAACCAAAATCTGCTGAAAAAAGAAAAAAGATTTTTGACAAATGGTTTTCTAATGTACCAAGTTTATTACCGTTGACGGGTAGTGTATTTGTTGTAAGTGATGAAAACCTTGAGTGTAAACCAATTCTTTCAGTTAGAGGTTCTGATATTGTGACAATGGGATGGGATTTTAGAACGGGTTTATTAAATGAGATTAGAAATCATCTTGATATTTATATTGAAGTTTTTGATGAAGAAGACCAAATGTT
Source organism: Chryseobacterium scophthalmum (assembly GCF_900143185.1). Classification (NCBI taxonomy): domain Bacteria; kingdom Pseudomonadati; phylum Bacteroidota; class Flavobacteriia; order Flavobacteriales; family Weeksellaceae; genus Chryseobacterium; species Chryseobacterium scophthalmum. The sequence goes on from NZ_FSRQ01000004.1 coordinate 38,767, forward strand.
TTATCCTGAATTATTGCCGGAAGTGCAAGAGATTTTTGATCAGAATTTTAAATATGATGAAACAAAAGACGTTCCTTATCTTAAAGAAATGATGCTATATTGGTCCTCTGGATGGTCAAGCTTTGACATGACTTATCATCCTGAAAATGCAAAAGTTCACCCAATTGTAAAAACATATATAGCTGAAGAACAAGTTTAAAAACAAAAACAAGTGTCGTAGAATAGTGTTACTTCGATTATCACGACGGGGACGCAGGTTCGAGTCCTGTCTTTTCCACAATTGAAACACAAAAATTAGATAGGAAAAGTAGCTCAGTTGGTTAGAGCACGACACACTTTTTGATTGACTGTTGCCTTGTTTGAAAAATAAAAGTGTCGTAGAGAAAAGATACTTCGTCTCACTCATGGGGAGGAATAGCGAAGTCGGTAACTCCGGCAAGGCTATCCGGTTCGACTCCGGCTTGACGTGCCCCACTTTCTTTTCTCGATTTTTTACCTTTTATCCTTTCCGAAATTCGGAAGGGATTTTTTATTGAAAGAAATGATGTTTTGTGTTTTTTTTAATCATAAGTTTGTGAGATAAAAAACTTAAATTATAATAACTATGGAAAACAAAAAAGGAGGAACGTTTTTCTTTGCGGTCATTGCGATTATTGTAGGAAGTGCTTTATGGAAACAATTTGATTTCAAAACAATGACTTTTGAAAAAGTAGGTTTAAGCGTTCTCTATTTAATTACTTTTTTATTTTGCATCTTCTTTTTAATTAGAAATGCCAGAAATAACGTTAAGAAATAGATTATTTGGGTATTATTTCCCTTTTTTCTCTAAAATTTCAATCCTTTCTAGAATGTCAGAAAGGATATTTTTTTGTTCAAAAGAAAGATAACCGGAAATTTTATAAACCTCTTTCTTTGAATGTGATTCTTTTGGAATTGAAGAAAGGTATTTTAAGTTTCCATTTTCCTTGAATAATAAAGTCTCGGAATTTTCTTCGGAAATTTTTGATTTCACTAAGAATAAAAAATCCCCCAAATTGTAATTTGATAAAAGCAATGTGTTTTCTGTGAATTCATAGATTAAATCAATATTTGCTAATGCTTTTTGCAGTGAGTTATATTTGGTATTATTCTCAAAGTTATTTTCCTGATAAGGTAAGTCAGAATTAAAAGATAATTGATATTTTTCGAAATTTTCAGGCTTATTCAAATCATCAACTGTTAACGGAACCGTTAAAAATTGGTCTAAATCAAGATTAAAATAGTGAACTACAGTAAGTAGTGTGGATATCTTGGGTTCAGAACGTCCTTCTTCATAAGCACCTATAACTCCTCTGGTTAAATCAAATAAATCTGCGAATGCTTGTTGGCTTAATCCTTTTGCTTGTCTTATTGTTTTAATATTAGCTCCGAAAAAACTCATATGTTCTAATCTTTTTTGCAAATGTAATATTAATTCTAATTAATTTGCTAATAATATTTGCAATTTGATTAAATTTTATTATATTTGTGTACAATCAGTCATAATTAAATGAATAAGTGAAGTTTTTAGATTATAAAGCTTTAATTATTTTATTTAATGGGGGTATTTATTGTTAATTGATTAATTTAAAAAAAACGCATATGACCTACCAAGAATTTTTAACAATAGCTTTTTCGCCGGTTAATACGGTTTTAAGCATGCTGCTCATTTTGTCTGTGATTTATTGGCTTTTCACCATCATCACAGGTTTAGATATTGATGTAGGAATTGACGCTGACGCTGACTTTGATACTGATGTAAACGGTCCGGATGGTCATGTTCATGTTCCGGATGATGCTTCAGGTTGGCTTCAGTTTTTGAAATTTCTGAATCTGGATATTGTACCAATCACTTATTTTCTCACGTTGTCACTTTTGTTAACATGGTTGGGTTCATTCTATATTGAAGTGTTTTTTTCTTTTGGACTTTGGGTTTCTGCATTGATTGTGATTCCGATGTTTTTCATAAGCATGTTGTTGACGAAATTGATTTTAAAGCCATTAAATCCCTTTTTCAGAGAAATCAATTATAAAGGAGAGGTTTCACACGATTTTCTGGGTCGACAAGGAAGAATGAAATCAACCATTCACGGAACTAAAACCGGAATGCTCGAAGTTTTTGTTGAAAAAGATCCTATGATTTTAATGGTGAGAAGTAAAGATGGTGAGGTGATCAACCACGGAACGATAGTGTATATTGTTGACGAAGATCGAGAGAAAAGAATCTATTATGTAGCGGAAGAAATTCGCTTTTAAATTGAAAATAAAAAATACAAATTCATGATGAAATTTCGTTTCTCCGTCCCTAAAGGGAGCTAAATTTCTTGGGAAACTTATCAAAATTACTCCCTTTAGGGTTGGGGAAATGATTTTGATAAATTTAAATAAATTAAAAACACATTAAAATAAATAAACTATAAAAATATGAATACACCTTTGATTGTTGGAATTGTTGTCGTTGTGGTAGCATCTTTAGGATTGATTTTCTGGATCTTATCAATGTATAAAAAAACTGTTCAGGGAATTGTAATTTTAAGAACGGGGTATGGGGGAACGAAAGTTTTCTTCAATGCGGGAATCGTTATTCCGGTCATTCATAGAATGGAATCGATGGATATTTCCGTTAAAAAACTGGAAATTGCCCGAGAAGGAAGAGCAGGATTGATCTGTAAAGATAATATGAGAGCCGATATTCAGGTGGCTTTCTTTATCAGAGTTAATAAATCGGCGGATGATATTGTGAATGTGGGGCAGACGATTGGTTGCCAGAGAGCTTCTGATATCAATACGTTGAGAGAATTATTTGAAGCTAAATTTTCTGAAGCCTTGAAAACGGTAGGTAAAAAGTTTGAATTTATTGAATTGTATGAAGCAAGAAGTGAATTCCGTCAGGAAATTTTAGATATTATCGGAACAGATTTGAATGGTTATGTTTTAGATGACTGTGCGATTGATTATTTAGAGCAGACAAAGATCGAGAATTTAGATAAAGATAATATTTTAGATTCAGAAGGTATTAAGAAGATCACTGAATTAACGGCTAATCAAAATATTAAAGCCAATCAGGTTCGCAGAGATGAAGAAAAAATCATCACTAAACAAAATGTTGAGGCTCGTGAAGCTATTTTAGAACTGGAAAAACAATTGGCTGAAAAAGAAGAATCTCAAAAAAGAGAAGTTGCTAATATTAGATCCCGTGAAAATGCTGAGATCTTAAAAGTAACTGAAGAAGAACGTTTAAAATATGAAACTGTTCGAATTGCAACGGAAGAAAAACTTCAAATCGCTGAAGAAAATAAACAAAGACAAGTTGTTATAGCAGCTAAAAATAAAGAACGTGCCGATCTCGTGGAAACTGAAAGAGTACAGAAAGACCAAATGTTGGAAGCAACAGAAAGAGAAAGAATTGTTTCTTTGGCTCAGATCGAAAAGGAAAAAGCGATCGAATTGGAGAAGAAAAATATTCAGGATGCGATTCGTGAGCGTTTGACAATGGAAAAAACGGTTGTTGAAGAGCAGCAGGGAATTAAAGATCTGGAAGCATTCAAAACTGCCGACAGAACAAAACAAGTGGAAATTACTTTGGCAACCCAAGAAGCTGAAAAGAAATTGATCCAGGAAACAAGAGCAGCAGAATCAAGAAAATTATCTGCTGAGAAAGATGCTCAGAAATACGTCATCGAAGCTCAGGCAAAAAGAGATGCTGCTGAAAAAGAAGCAGAAGCTCGTAAGATCATTGCTGATGCAAAAGCAAAAGAAGAAGCAACGGTTGGTCTATCTGAAGCTCAGGTGCTTCATGCAAAAGCGGATGCTGCCGAAAGACAGGGGATCGTTGAGTCGATCGTAATTGAGAAAAAAGCGGAAGCTGAAAGAAAAGAGGGTATTGCTCAAGCTGAAGTGATCAAAGAAAAAGCATTTGCTGAAGCTGCCGGAATTACCGAAAAAGCTGAAGCAATGAAAAAATTAAACGATGCAGGAAAAGATCATGAAGAGTTCCGATTGACTTTAGCCAAAGAAAAAGAAGTGGAGTTGGCGCAGATCTCAATCCAAAAAGATATAGCACAGGCTCAGGCTGGAGTTTTAGCGGAAGCATTCAAGTCTGCAAAAATTGACATCGTTGGTGGTGATAATACCTTCTTTGATAATGTGATTCGTCAGGTTTCTGCTGGGAAAGGTTTAGATAAATTCATCAGTCACAGTGAAAATGCGACTTTAGTAAAAGAAAATTTACTGGGTGACGGTGAAAACATCATCGGCAAAGTAATGGGAATGGTTGAAAAATACAATGTTTCCTCAGAAGATATCAAAAATATGAGCATTGCAAGTCTTATTTTCAAACTCAACGGCGTAGCCAATCAGCAAGAGAGAGGACTTCTAGAAAGAGCAATGGATATGGCTAAAAATCTTGGAATCGACCAGAAACCGATCAGATAACTAAAAGAATTTTCTCAAAGTCCTAAATGGACGATTTAACAAAGGGTAGGATAAGATCCTATCAATAAAATTAAGTAAAACTCTCATTGTATAATTTTCAATGATACTTTGAGAGTTTTTTTAATATAAATTTTAAAAATTTAATCATTAAGGTATTAAGTTCAGAAAATCAATAGATTTTTTATAAGCGTGAACCTAAAAGCGAAGCTAAACTTAATGACTCTTAAGTGTTTAATAAACCTTAATGATTAAAAAAATGTTTTTAAAAGTATGATGGTAGTCTAAAATCTAGCATCTAACATCTAATATCTAAAATATGTCAGAAACATTAAATTCAGGGACATACGAAATAATCCAGAACCGATTGAATGAGCAGAAAAATGATCTCATTCAAAGGCTTCAGAAGCTAAATGAAAACCGTAAAGAAATTTTCGGCGGCGTAGATTTTTCACTCATCGCCAACGAAAGAATTTCTACGGAGCACAATTGCGTTGCCAAAGATATTTTTTCACTAAAAGATATTTTGATTTTTGGTTCTAATGCACATTTGGGTTTACAGACCGAAATCAACATAACCGATGTTTTTTCAATTTATAAAATAAATAATGATCGTTTTGAACCGCAAGACTCTTCTTTAATTGGAGATGAAATTTTTATTGACGAGTTCAAAAACCTCTATAAATATTACAGAAATACATTTTTTGCACGCTTTCATTTTACTGAAAACTATCTGTATATGGTTTTCCAGTTGTCGGAAAGTACATCCGATATCAAGGCTTTTAAATGGCTGATCAAAGAGGATAAATTAATTTATATTGATTCTCGAAGTGCTTCGGAAGTAACTTATCCGCCACAACATGGTTTTGCATGGACGAAAGCAACCAGAGATATGCAGCGAAGCGGAAAATTTCCACATGTTTCTTTGGCTGATAAAGTTTTTGTGGAGTCTATTGGCGGCGATATCACGATAAAAATTGAAGACAATACCGATTCAGGAAAAGGAATTTATTCTGAAGATGTTGTTCATAAAGATCAGAACCTCGACGATGCCGAAATTCATTTTTGTGATCTTGATAATCTTGTTTTATTTAAAATTAAACCTTATCAGGAATCTGAGCGTTATTTTATTTATAATCATAAAGAAAAAATTGTTTCAAGAGTTGATACCTTGAAGTATTCGGCGGTTTTGCTTCCGGAAAATCAGGGCGTTCTTTTCTCGAACGGTTATGCTTTGCAGACGGGAGGTTTAAAGGTGATTTCTCAGGATCAGAATAAACTTCATTATCTGAAAACGATTCCTGAACCGAATGGTGAAAATTTTATGTATGTTTTTTATGATGATAAAACGAATAATTATCAGCTGATTTCGTACAATATCATTACACAAACTATCGAGACACCGATTCGTTGCAGCGGTTTTTCTATTTTAAGTGATGGAAGATTAATTTATCTAAGAGAAACTCTCGAAACCACAAAACATCATTTAGCTCAGATTTGGCAGACTCCATATTCAAAAGAATTGTTGCCAAATACCGAAAAATCAGACACGCTTCTTTACAAAATCGGGAATAAAGATATTGTAAGAGTGATGGCTGAAAGTCAGGAATTGATTACACTTTTAAATAAAAAAGATTCTTACAGCGGATTGTACGATGATATTGTCAAGCTTTCCACAACGATTTTAGATGCGTATTATTTTCTTGGTGATGATGAGGTTGAAAATCTCGATCAGCCTTTAAAAGAAATCAGGAATATCGCTCATTCTGCCATTAATGAATACGAAAAAGTTGTCGAGCAGAAGAAAAATACTTCTGAAGCGGTTGAAAAAATCAAAGCAGCGGTTGAGAAAATTTTAGATGATACTAAAAGAATTAACTACTCTCAACTGACGGAATATATTGATATGCTTTCGCAAATCAGAGCTTTTCGTGGTGAAATTACCGGAGCAAGAGATCTGAAATATGTTGATGTTGCTGTTCTTGATTCTTTAGAGAAATCACTTTCAGAGCGTTCTGAGGAACTTTCAAATGCCTGTGTGAATTTCCTGCTTCAGGAAGATTCTTTGTTGCCTTATCAAAACAGAGCACAGCAGATTTCTGAAAATATCATCAATTTACAGAAAGCAATTGACGCCAAAACAATTGAGGAAGAAATCAATAATTTATCTGGGCAACTTGAACTTTTGGTGGATATTGTCAACAATTTAAAAATTGAAGATACATCACAATCTACGCAGATTATTGAAAATATTTCGGTGATTTTTGCAAGGTTAAATCAGGAGAGATTAGAGCTTTCAAAAAGGAAAAGAGAAATTTCCGGTAAAGAATTGTCTGCAGATTTTCAGGCACAAATGACATTGTTTGATCAGTCGGTAATTAATTTTCTTGAATTATCTCAAACTCCCGAAAAATGTGATGAATATTTAACCAAACTTTCCATTCAGTTGGAAGAAATGGAAACAAAATTTGTTGATTTTGATGAATTTATTCAAAAGATTGGTGAAAAAAGGGAAGAAGTTTACGGGCATTTTCAAAATAAAAGAGTTCAGCTAACAGAATTCCGAAACAAGCGTACGCAGAGTTTGTATGATTCTGCACAACGAATTTTAAAATCTATTCAGACTAAAGGTGAATCTTTTGGTTCTGAAAACGAAATCAACGGCTATTTTGCGACCGATTTAATGGTGGAGAAAGTGAGAGATATTTCCCGTCAGTTGATGGAATTTGAAGATTCTGCCAAAGCGGAAGAAATTCAGACTTTGCTGAAAACTTCTCAGCAGGAGGCAGTCAGAAAACTTAAAGATAAAAAGGAAATTTATGCAGACGGAGATAATGTAATTGCTTTAGGTGACTATAAATTTGCAGTAAACCGTCAGAAATTAGATCTTACTTTAGTGTTAAGAAATGCTCAGTATTATTATCATTTGACAGGAACTGCATTTTATGAACCTTTAAATTTTGAAACAATTTCAGATTATAAAGAAGTCTGGAATCAGGAATATATTTCAGAAAATCAAAGTGTAAAACGTTTCGAATATTTAGCGTGGAATGTTTTTTCAAACAATAGAAATATTAATACAGAAGAACAAAACCGAAGCGCAATTCAGCAATTTATGACGGAGCATTTTGGTGAAGGTTTGGTGAAAGGAATTCATGATGAAGATGCTTTGATAATAGTTTCAAAACTTCAGCAGATGCACAATGAATTAGGGTTGATGCAGTTTACGCCGAAAGAAAGAGCTTTAGCGCAATTATTCTGGTATTTTCTGAATCAGGAAAAAAAAGAATATTACCAAAAGCAGTTTGAAGCAGCGAATTTAATTTCAAAATCATTTATAACAGATAAAGGTTTTCAATATTTAAATGAAGAATTGTCGAATGAAATAAAATTATTTGCTCACAATAATCATTTTTTTGCTGAAGTAAATTTTCTGAATTCTGCAATTTATCTGAAAAGAGAAAACAAATCAGCATTCTTAGTTTCTGAAAAAGCAGGTTTACTACATGAATCATTTTTAAAAGATTTAAAGGAAAAAGGAAAAGATCTTGAGTTTGTTGATCAGCTGAATGCTTTGAAACAATATCCTGCAGCTTGTTTTTCTATTGCAGAAAGTGCATTGAATGCGTTTCTATTTAATTCAGATTCAAATTTCGAAGAGGATATTAAAAAAGAAGCTGCTGTATTTTTTGTGACCCAGAATTTTGATGCCAAAAATATTCTTCACATTGCTTATGAAACGGTTCTTGAAGGTTTAAAATCTTTAGAAAAAGATCTTAATTATACTTTGAATTATTATGAGTTTTCTTCCCGATTATCCAATTTCAATGAAGTCGTTGTTCCGAAATACAAACAGCTTCAGGAATTGAAAGCAAAATGGGTGAATGATAAAAAGAAAGCACTGAAAATAGATACTTTCAAATCGCAGGTTTTAAGTTCATTTGTAAGAAACAGATTGATTAACGATGTTTATTTTCCGTTGATTGGAGCTAATTTAGCTAAACAATTAGGAACAACTGGAAACGATAAACGTACCGACAGAATGGGAATGTTGCTTCTCGTTTCACCTCCAGGTTATGGAAAAACTACGTTAATGGAATATATGGCAGATCGAATGGGATTGGTTTTTATGAAAATCAACGGTCCGTCAATCGGTCACGATATTGTTTCCACAGACCCAAATGAAGCAAAAAATGCCGGAGCAAAACAGGAGCTTGAAAAGCTGAATTTAGCTTTGGAAATGGGTGATAATGTGATGTTGTATTTGGATGATATTCAACATTGTAATCCTGAATTTTTACAGAAATTTATTTCTTTAGCAGATGGACAAAGGAAAATTGAAGGAATTTATAATGGTGAAAGCAAAACCTATGATTTAAGGTCAAAACGTTTCTGTTTGGTGATGGCTGGAAATCCATACACAGAAAGTGGCGAAAAATTCAGAATTCCGGATATGTTGGCAAACCGTTCTGATACATATAATTTAGGTGAAATTTCCGGCAGTAAAACTGAATTGTTTGATTTAAGTTTGATTGAAAATTCACTGATGTCAAACGATTATCTTACCCGATTGACTCAGTTTGGAATGGAAAATCTATATCATTTGTATGATAGTGTTCAGTCTAGTTCGCCGAACGTAGATTTGGCTGGAAATTTTAGTTCAAATGAAATTTCTGATTTCAGAAAAGTGGTTGAAAATATTTTGAAAGTAAGAGATGTTGTTTTAAAAGTGAATAAGCAATACATCACTTCTGCGGCAATGTCTGATGATTATCGAAACGAACCGTCTTTCAAATTGCAAGGTTCTTACCGAAATATGAATAAGTTGATCACACAGATTCAACCGATTTTAAAAGAGGAAGAAGTAACGCAGATTGTTTTGAATCATTACCAAAATGAATCTCAGACATTGACAACCGGAGCAGAATCGAACATGCTTAAACTAAAAGAATTAATGAATATTCTTTCGGAAGATGAAGCTTTGCGTTGGGAAGAAATCAAGAAAACTTTTGTTAAAAATAAAACGATAAAAGGTTTAGGTGATAATGACCGAATGACGCAGGTGATTGCGCTATTAGCCCAGTTTAGTGAAGGTCTTGATGGAATAAAAGATGTTCTGAATAAGAACTAAAAACAACAAAAAACACTACATTGAGTAGTGTTTTTTGTTTTCTATTAGTAGCTTTGAAGCTCTTCTTCCAGTAATTTTTTCCACTTGGAAAAAGTTGTTCGGCTGATGTTATATTTTTTCGACATAAAGCTTGTAGAGAAATCGTGTTTTTTCTGATAATTCAAAAGCTTCATCATGGTTTTCTTGTCATAAGTTTTAAGCTGCTGATTGGTTTTTGAAGTTTCTTTACATTGCTTAAAAAGTTTTTCATTCAGCTTTAAAATCTCTTCCGTAGAATCTAATCTGCCTAATTGTTCTCTTATTTTCGGGCATTCTAGCTTTTCGGGATGTTGTTTTTGTAAAAGATCTTGGTAGATCCTGTTGTAATTTGGTCTCATAAATATAGTGTGGTTTGGTTATTTTATCTTTTCTTTTGAATCCAGCGGTGAAGGGTGCTCTTCGGAATAGAGTATTCTTTGATTACTTCTGCCTGAGTCATTTCTCCGGATTCGATCCTGTCCAGAATGAAATTTTTTATTTCCTGAGTGTAAATGTTTTTTCTGAACTGCGGTGCTTTTTCAGATTTTGGAGTGTCGGTTTTATTCACAGCTGAAGGTGGAGCATACAATATCAGATGTGAACTGTATAATCTGAAGAAATCATATTCCAACAGCTTGCTCCATCTCAAAAGAATGTCGGTTTCTATGGATTTGCTTTCATATATTTTCTCCACAAACTCTTCATCTTTTGCAAGAAAATTACAGATTCTTTCTATGGAAATGTTTTTATCATCTACCATTTCCTTGATATAATTACCTATGTGTATGTTTTTGTATAACATTTACTAATAATAGCTTTTTTTTAAATTAATCGCATTTTGTATGGTAAAGGAATGATTACGAGCCTTGTAGGAAATTATGAAACAATTTCTACATGATTTTGAGTTGCTCTAAAAAGTGGCTGCATCATTACTTTACAATCTTTTAATAATTAATTGGTTGTAAAAAATTGATTTTCAGCAATTTGTGTTTTGTGATTGGTTTTGTAAACAAGATTTAACTGAGCTCAAAAATTCAATAATAAAACTCTTTAAAGTGATTTAATAGAGTTTTAATACCATTTAAATTTATAAAGCATATTTTCTGTTTTAATTATGTTGACTTAACATAATAATATCCAAATATCCGTTATACTAACCTTGTTTATTCCCCAAAATTAAAAAAAAATAAGAACAAATCATAATTATTTATTTAGATATATGTTAATAATATTTAATTTATATTGAAAATAGATTGTTAAAAGAGGGATTAATAAAGAATATTTAAAATTCATATTGTTTCTTTCTTGTACATTTTCAATGCAATACAATTCGCTGGATGATGAATATTTTCTATTATTTATTTAATAAGTGTTATTTTTGCTAAAATAAAAAATAAATTCGATTTTAATAAGATTTGATTAATTATAGTTTATAAATATACTATATTTTGTTTTGATAATGAATTTATATAATTTTTAATAATTTTATAATATTTTATTATGCAGTCTCTTGCCTTATTTGATTTCTCAAAAAAAATAAATCTTAAAAATGAAATCTTAGCCGGTTTTACTGTTGCAATGACTATGATTCCTGAATCGCTTTCATTTGCAATTTTGGCGGGACTTTCTCCACTTACCGGATTATATGCCGCTTTCATGATGGGTTTGGTCACTGCAGTTTTAGGCGGTCGTCCCGGAATGGTTTCCGGTGGAGCAGGAGCAACAATCGTTGTTTTGATTGCATTAATAAAATCTCATGGAGTAGAATATCTCTTTGCAACGGTAGTTCTTGCAGGAATTTTACAGCTGTTGGTCGGGGTTTTCAAACTCGGGAAATTTGTACGGTTAATTCCTCAACCTGTAATGTACGGTTTTCTAAATGGTTTGGCGGTCATTATTTTTATGGCGCAAGTAGAGCAATTTAAAATTGTTGATGCAAATGGAGTAGTGGGTTGGTTGCAAGGTTCTTCATTGTATGTAATGTTGGGTTTAACGGCTTTAACGATTGCTGTTGTTTATTTTTTTCCAAAAATCACAAAAGTAGTTCCGGCTTCTTTAGTTGCTATATTAGTTGTCTTTGGAGTTGTTTTAGGCTTTGGAATTAATACAAAAACGGTTGCTGACATTGCTCATATTAGCGGTAGTTTGCCGAGCTTTCATATTCCCAAACTTCCTTTTTCATTAGAAACTTTACAGATTATTTTCCCTTATGCTATGATTATGGCAGGTGTTGGATTGATCGAATCACTCTTAACTTTATCAATGGTTGACGAAATTACTAATTCAAAAGGTAGTGCAAATAAAGAATCTGTTGCTCAGGGTTTAGCAAATATTACCAACGGATTCTTCGGCGGAATGGGTGGTTGTGCGATGGTTGCACAGACTTTAGTCAACTTAAATGCAGGTTCAAGAGCTAGACTTTCAGGAATTATTGCTTCCATCACAATCTTAATTATCATTCTTGTCGGAGCTCCATTTATTGAAAAAATACCAATGGCGGCTTTGGTAGGTGTAATGATGATGGTTGCAATCAGTACTTTTCAGTGGGTTTCAATTCAGATTGTCAACAAAATGCCAAAATCTGATATTTTTGTTGGAATTACAGTGGCTTTAATTACGATTGTTCTTCACAATTTGGCATTGGCTGTTTTGGTAGGAGTTGTTATTTCTGCCTTGGTTTTTGCTTGGGATAATGCCAAAAGAATTCGTGCAAGAAAATTTACTGATGAAAACGGAGTTAAACATTACGAAATTTTCGGACCCTTATTCTTCGGTTCTGTTACAGCTTTTACAGATAAGTTTGAACCGGATAACGATCCCGAACAAGTTGTCATCGATTTCAAAGAAAGCCGAATTGTTGACATGAGCGCAATCGATGCTTTAGATAAATTATCAAAAAAATACGCTCAACAAAATAAAAAAATACATTTAAAACATCTCAGCGAAGACTGCCGAAAAATGTTGAAAAACGCAGAAGCTGTTATTGAAGTAAATATTCAGGACGATCCAACGTATAAAGTAATGCCTGAAAAGTAGGAGCGCTTTTGAGTTTGAGGGTTGGAGCGTTTGAGAATTGTAGGGTATTGGTTATTGCGAGGAGCAAAGCGACGAAGCAATCTCATGAAAACCTGTCTAATCAGTGGAGTTAAGATTCATTTAATTCATTATTTCTGATACAAATCATTCTAATTTCATTTTAGAACACATTAATATAAAGTTTTCAAAAGTAAAATTTTATATCGTTCGTCTTTAATTAAAATCTTAAAAAATCTTAAAAAAAATCAAGATTGAATGAAAAATTTTATCTTTGAAAGGAATTGAAAAATAAAACACTAAGTGATGATTAGAAAATATAAAATATTTAAAAAAATCTTTTTCAATTAAAGCTAAAAACAATTAACTTATACTATTTTGAAAACAGATATCGACATTCACAAGCATGATCATTTTTCGTTTGATCTGTGGCTTACTTTAATAAAATCTCACCCTGAATTTAAAGCAAAAAGAGTTGAGCTTTTTTCTTCGTTTTTTAATGTGGAAAAACCCATCGGTGAAGTTGAAAAAGCGGTGAAATATTATGATGATCTCTGCAATAATATTAATGAGGTAATTGGTGGGAATGTAGATACTTTTGAGATTTATTTATTGATTTTAAATTCATTGAATGTCGATATAAAGCAATTGAATCAGGCAAATCTTAATGAGTTTTACCAGAAAAGTGAAGATTTGTTTTTAGAATATAAACCGGTGGTGATTTTTGATGAATTACACAATTTTTTTGATGAAATTAAAGATCAGGGAAAAACCATCAATATTCTGAGCAATACAGGTTTCATCAAAGGTAAAACCATGCGAAAGTTTTTGATGAACGAAAATCTTGATCAATACATCGATTTTCATATTTATTCTGACGAAATTAAATGTTCTAAACCCAATCCTTTGGTTTTTCAGGAAGTGAAAAATCAGATCAGAAATCAGGAACTTCAAATGGAGCAGATTTTGCATATTGGCGATAATCCGATTGCTGATTATAAAGGCGCAAAAGATTTCGGATTCAGTGCACACCTACTCAAACACCAAATATAATTATGAACAAGCGTTACAGTTTACATAAAATAGATTCTGCAGAGGAATTTACTTTTTCGCCTGCAGAATACAGCTATTTCAAATATGGCGATAAATTTTTTGCAGAAAAGTTTGCGAAAGAACTTTTTGATGGGTTTATCAATCAACATCAGGAAATTTTAGATACCGATAAAGAGATTGTGGTTTTGCCAAGTCCTTACATGGCGATTCCTACCGCATCAAATTTTTTGTGTTTTTACTTTAAAAAACATCTTGATTTTTATCTTTTTCAAAAAGGGAAAAAGTCGAGTGTGTTATCTAAGATCAATAGAAATCATACCTATACTACAGATTACGGAAATCTTAGTTTTGAAGACCGTAAAAATCTGATTGCTAACGATACTTATTATTTAGATAAAGATTTTTTGAGAGAAAAACTCTGCATTTTTATCGATGATATTAAAATTACAGGAAGCCACGAATACACGGTAAATAAAATTCTCGATCAATATGCAGTAAACGCAGATTTTCTCTTCATGTATTACGCCGAATTGACCAATTTTGATATCGATCCTAAAATTGAAAACTTCTTTAATTATTATACGGTGAAAGATGTTGAGGACGTTGTAGAGGTGATGTCTAAAGAAAGTTTCCAGTTTAATACACGAATTGTAAAATATATTTTAGGTTTAAATTCCGAAAATTTTGAGTATCTTACCTCAAATGTAAAAAAACAACATACCGATGATTTAATCGAGCTTGCGATAAGTAACAATTATCATTTAATAAAAGAATACGAAAATAACATAAACACTTTAACACAAACAGAAATCTATTATGGCAATTAACTTACAGAAAGGGCAAAGAGAAAATATAAATGCACCAAAATTTACCATCGGATTAGGATGGGATATCAATAATACATCTACAGGTGGAGCTTTCGATTTGGATGCTTCTTTATTCTTGTTAAATGACAGCAAAAAACTGGTTTCAGATAACCACTTTATTTTTTATAACAATCTTGAGTCTCCGGATAAAGCGGTAGTTCACTCTGGTGATAATTTAACAGGTGACGGTGATGGTGATGATGAGCAAATCAAAATAGATTTAACTAAAATAGATTCTGCAGTACAGGAAATTACAGTTGTGGTAACCATTCACGATGCAGATGCAAGAAGACAAAACTTCGGACAGGTAAGAAATTCTTTCATCAGAATTTTCAATACTGATACCAATGAAGAGATTTTGAAATATGAATTAGACGAAGATTTCTCTATCGAAACTGCAGTAGAATTCGGAAGAATCTACAATAGAAACGGAGAATGGAAATTTGAAGCTGTAGGAAGCGGCCAGAGAGACGGTCTGGATAAATTTGTATCAATGTATCAATAATCATTATTATGGATAATCAAAATCAGCCAATTGACCCATCATTGCAGTCAATTGAGCCATTAAAAACTTTCGAACCGACTCCGATGCCGTCTCAGCCGAGCCAGGCAAATCCTTCAACGCCACCGGTTTTGATGGATAGAGATGGGAATGTAAATTTGAATCAGATTCAGGATGCAGATCGTGCAAAATATGAAATGGTTGCTAATGCGATTGACGAAACCAACCCAGGATCTATCGTTAATTTCGGTTCAGAATTACAGAAAACTTTAGCCAATCAGAGTGATAGTTTCTTAGGTAATGTAAGAAGATCAAATTCTGGTGAAGTTGGAGAATTGATCAATAATTTATTGATTGAATTGAATTACGTCGACGTAGATGAAATCAATAATGGTGGAGTAAAAGGTTTTTTAAGCAAAATTCCTTTTATGAAAAAGATGTTGACGCAGGTTGACAATCTTTTCGCTAAATACGATAAAATTACAAGCAATATCGATCAGATTTCACATAAAGTAAACGCAGGAATCATTACTTCTACAAAAGATAATGCAGTTTTACAGACTATTTTCGACAGCAACGTCAATTCAATTAAAGCAATTGAAGATCTTGTGATTGCCGGAAATCTAAGAATGGAAAAAGCGGCTTTAGAATTAGCAGATATGGAAACGAATGTTCAGAATTTTGCTGATTATCAGATTGCTGATAAGAGAGATTTTATCAACAGATTAGACAGAAGATTGGCAGATTTGAAGGTCGTTCGTTTGATTATGATGCAGTCTCTTCCCCAGATCAGACTGGTGCAAAATAACAACGTTTCAATTGCTGAAAAAGCACAGACAATTCTTACCACAACTTTACCGGTTTGGAAAAATCAGCTTTCTTTAGCAGTTGCAATGCACAGACAACAGCAGAATATTGAGATTCAGCAGAAAGTTTCGCAAACAACTGAAGATATTTTAAGAAAAAATGCAGAACGTTTGGGTCAGAATTCAAGAAATGTAGCAAGAGCAAACGAACAGACGATTGTTTCTGCTGAAACCTTGAAAGAAACAACTGCAATGTTGATCAATACTTTGAATGAAGTAAAACAGATTCAGAAACAAGGTACTGAAAGCAGAAGAAAACTGGATCAGGATCTTCAGACTTTAGAACACGAATTAAAAGCAAACATCAGAGGGTAATAAGACGGTAAAAAGGTGAATGAGGAGGTTGCGATCATAATGTCTCAAAGCAAAAGAAGATTAACAAGGCTTAAACTTCTGGCTAATTTCTTTGAAAATGTTGATATCATTGCGATTTATATTAAAACTGATATCATCCATAATTTATTCAACGAAAATCAGACGTTGGATTTCAATAAATTAGAGCTTTTTCACCTGCAATATACCGACAGTCTTATCGAATTGTTGACCAAAATAAAAAAGAAAAAGGAAAACGATTTGCTGGCTGTTATTAACGAAATTAATATCAACAACCGATACATTGCTTCTTTCGAAGAAAAAAAGACTGATAGTTTTGAAACCGACAGGAAGATCTACAGCGGAATTTTTTCTGAACATCTAAGAAATCTGTATAAAGATCTTACCGAAAACAGAGCAACTCTAAACTGGAATGATGTACTTTATTTTCATAAAAAATATGCAGCAGAATTTTACAGAACAGAAGTGGATGAGGATAAACTGAAACCTCAATCTGCTCCGTTTTATCAGTATCAGGATTATTGTATCGAAAGGAAATTGTTGGGAAAACTCAATATACAGAATTTTAAAGTGCGTTTTGTCTGCGGATATCGTATTGAAAGAGATGAATATGAGTTGTTTAAGATTTTTCAGACTGATGAGCATTTTATTTTCAATGTAGAAGAAAAAAAAATGTATCTGATAGATGATGAAGATTTAGAATCATTAAATACGAATGAAAATGAATCTAATCAGATCTCGATCATTAATCAGCTGAAAAGGAAAAATGAAGACCTCAACGAAACTATGGAATTTAGGAAAAAAGAGCTTTCGGCAGATGTAACTGCGGTTTTGAAAGACTATCTCAGAAACATTGAAAGCGTTGATATTATGAGTAAGATATTTGATGTGAACGAAGAAACCAATATTCTTCGGGCAATGCTTAATTTAAATTTAAATAATTAAAAAAGTAAAAAGTAAAAAGTAAAAAGTTTATTTTCTACTCTATATTTTTAAGTATGTAAATTTTCTTAGCTGAGTGGAACGCCTTTGCGAACGAAAATATGCAGAACAGATTTAACAAAAATCTTTGCGGGCTTTGCGTTTAAATTAAATTGAGCAATGAAGCAGAGATTCAAAAAATAACTAAAAAAAAAGAAATAATGGCTATTAACTTACAAAAAGGTCAGAGAATAAACCTTACTAAAGAAAACGGGACTACACTTTCCCAGGCTTGCGTAGGAATCAACTGGGGTGCTATCGAGAAGAAAAGTTTCTTCGGTGGAACTTCAAAAGAAGCAGTAGACTTAGACGGAAGCTGTATTTTATACGATTCAAACAAAAATGCAACTGAAGTAATTTATTTTGGAAACCTTAAATCTAAAAACGGTTCTGTAAAACACAGCGGTGATGATTTAACGGGTGATGTGAATGGTGATGACGGATTAGACAACGAAGTAATCACCGTAGATTTTTCTAATTTAGATCCTGCTGTTGAGCATGTAGCAATGGTTTTACACAGCTACAGAGGTCAGGATTTCGGTACAATTCCTTTTGCATCGATTAGAATTTACGAAGGAACTCCAACAAACGTAAGAGAGGTTTTTGCTAAATATGATATTGCCAATGATAAATCTTTCAGCGGACATGTATCAATGGTGATGGGAGTTTTCTATAAGAGAAACGGTGAATGGAAATTCAACGCAATCGGAGATGCAACTTCAGACAAAAAACTGGAACAAACGGTACAGACCGTTCAGCAAAAATATTTGTAAAATAATTTTATTCAATAGGAGCGGGCTTTAGCCCGTTTTAAATAATGAAATCTTCTTTTGGCTTTAGCAAAAACCTATTTATTGAAATCATTATTTTATTGAAATGAAAATTAGATTTAAATTAGCAATACCTGTATATTTACGGCTATTGCTTTTATCATATAATAAACAGAATTAACGTGGAAAAATACAATATTTTAGAACTGCACCCTGGTTTGGTGTGGGGGTTTGCGATAACGGTTGTTATCATGTTGCTTCTCGATTTGGGAGTATTCAATAAAAAAAGTCATGAGGTTTCTTCAAAAGAGGCTACAATCTGGTCAATTGTCTGGATCTCGCTGTCTATGGTTTTTTCAGGAGTTGTGTATTGGGTTTTCAATACAGACGGAACTCCGGAAAGTCACGCAATTGCGGTAGAAAAATTTACACAATATCAAGCTGCATATTGGATTGAGAAGGCACTTTCTGTAGATAATCTCTTCGTATTTATATTGGTTTTTGGTTTCTTTAAAGTTCCAAAATTCTTACACCACAAGGTTTTATTTTGGGGAATTATCGGGGCGCTTGTTTTTAGAGCCATCTTTATTTTTGCAGGAGTTGAATTAATTGATTTGACTTATTTGCCTGAAATGAATGTTTTTGGTCACGCAGTGAAAATCAATGTTGTGATGACGCTTTTTGGGTTATTCCTTATTTATGCGGGAATCAAATCTTGGGGTGACGGCGGAGACGATGAAGATGAAGATTACAGCAATACAGCAGGAGCAAAACTGATCAAGAGTTTCTGGAAAGTTTCAGATAACTATGATGGCGACAAGTTTTTTACAGTGAAAAACGGAGTTAAGATGGCAACACCTTTATTGGTTGTTGTTGGGGTAATTGAGTTTACAGACGTTCTTTTTGCAGTAGATTCTATTCCTGCGATTTTTGCGATTTCAAAAGATCCGTTTATCCTTTATACTTCAAATATTTTTGCAATTTTAGGATTAAGATCTTTATATTTCTTGTTGGCAAACTTCATTCACATGTTCAGCAAGCTACCTTATGGTTTGGCAATTATTTTGGCATTTATCGGTGTTAAGATGTTAATTGCTCCTTGGTATCATATCTCATCTCCGGTTTCATTAGGAATTGTAGGTGGAGTTTTGGTGCTTTCGGTACTTATTTCTATCATGTTTCCCGACAAGGAAGATGACGAAGTAAAAGAATAACTAAATAAAATTAAAACATAGAAGGCTTTACAAATTGTAAAGCCTTTTTTATTTCTTATTTTCACCATCAACCATCAACCATCAACCATCAACTATCAACCATCAACTTTACTTATATTTCAACAGCTTATTAATCTTCTTTCTCGTCTGCAGTGAAACTTTATACGCTTCATCTCTGAGTTTCTGGATTTTTCCGACTGGTTGAAAGATTTCAGCGCTTTCAAAAGGATTAAAAGAGAGAAGTTCATTTTCGCAACCTTTAGGATTAAGCAATGAGCCCTTTTCAATTTTAATTTCTCCAATTTTGATGAAAGGAGAGTTTTTCCATTCAACATTGAGTCTATTAATGGGTTGATCTTTCAGATCATAACAAAACTGAATATAAACCTCCGCTAAATAATCATGAGTTCTGCAAAAGCTTTCAATAGCTTCTTTTACAGAATCTTTTTTACCAAAATTTTTCTCTATGTTTTTGGGGCTTACTTTAATTTTAATCATTTTGTCATCAAAACGATAAGCTCCTACAGAATGATATTCAAAAGAAAGCATGAAATTATTTTTGTTTAAAAGAAGCTTCCAAATATTTTTCAGAAAAGATGGGTTTAAAGTAAAAGGAATGACTTTGTAAATCTGCTTTAAAACCGAAAAAGAATTGCTCCATTTTTTTACAAAAAACCGATTGACAGAAGTAAACAATTTCAAAAATACAGAAACAGAATTCACCGGAAACAATGGAAAATTTACCAACGGATAATTTGAAATCGTTCTCCCCGAATCGTCTTTTATTTTAATGGCAAAACCATACGCGGGAAAGTCTTTCTTGTTTTTATTAATCTTCAGATGTGCGTTAGACAATCTTGCAGTAATTTCGTATTTATCACTGTCAAAAACAGTTTTTAAATCATTCGGAATATCTTTGTTGATGATAAATTCACCTTTCAAAACAGCATAGGTTTTTGCATGAGCATTTCTTGTGGCATAATTTACGTCACTTATTGTAGATGAGTATTCTACAAAATCGGCAATGCTCTTTTTGGTCTCTTCCAAGAGTTGTTTTTCTTCATAGCTAAGTTTTTCAAAGTTCTTATTATATTTTAACGGATTTGGCATATAGTTTTTAAAACTCAATGATAACGCCAAGTTTTTTAATTTACGTTACGAGAATATTAAACATTTTTTAATGTTTTTAGTGCTGTAAACAGAAGCGATAATAAAAAGCTGGAAGCTTGATGTTTGAAGCTGGAAGTTTATCATTTATGATATGTTTATTTCAATTATCAATTATGATTTATCATTTATGCATAAACCTTATCTTTGTAAAAAAAATTATGGGAGTAGCAGATTTGTTATTTAAGAAGAAAAAAGAATTGGCAGAGAAAAACCTGAAAGACGGTCAGGAATATATGGTTGAATATGGTAAAAGGGAAAGCGTAGTGCAGTTACCAAGCGGATTACAGTACGAAATCATTACCGAAGGTGATGGCCCGAAACCAGGTCCAAAATCTATGGTAAAATGCCATTACCACGGAACAACAATTGCAGGAAAAGTTTTCGACAGTTCTGTAAAAAGAGGAACTCCAGCTTCATTTCCATTGAATAAAGTAATCAAGGGATGGACAGAAGCACTTCAATTAATGCCTGTAGGAAGTAAATGGAGATTGATTATTCCACCTCATTTGGCTTATGGAGATCAGCAGATTAGCAAAGAAATCGGACCAAACTCTACTTTGGTATTTCAGGTAGAATTATTGGATATTAAATAATCCGGTTCTTAAAAATAAATTAAAATTCATCTGTTTTCAGGTGGATTTTTTTATTTGTGCTATCTTAGTAATAAGATTCATATTTCCCTTAATTGAATTTTTAATGAAAAAACTTTACTTTATTTTTGCCGTTTTTATTTTGTTGACTTCCTGTGTTTCAAAGAAAAATCAGGTTATAAAACAGAATATTTTGACTTTGAGAGACAGCTATTGTAAGGCGCCTTTCAAGTATAATTATGAAAATAAATTACCTTCTTATAATTCAGATTCTATCATTGCAGCGAATCAACAACTGAAAAGTACTTTTTCTGATCAGAGTATTTTGGTTTTAAATGCCTTGGATAATTTAGATGAAGTGAATGAAATTGTAAAACTGAAGAAAGATTCATCATTAAATTCTCAGGTAAAAGTTTTGCAATTAAAGATGAAAATCAACAGCAAAATTACAATTGCACTTACTGAATTGGATGCTGTTGCTGCAGAATTCGATTGTGAAGGAGAACGTGTTGCGCAAATTGGAAATTATGTTGATAATCTAAACGATTCCCGGAATAATAAACTCATTTTATACTCAATTGCAGCAGGAGCTGTCGCCTCAATTGCAGGCGGAATTGTAAAAGATGAGGGTTGGAGCAGTGCAATAGATATTTCCGGAGGTGCTTTGGGAGCCGGCTTTGGTTTGGCAACCTTAAATCCGAAAGGTAAAAAAGTTGAATTTATACATCAAAGAAATTTATTGCGAGATATCTGGAACGAAAGACTGGAATCTCCCAATTTTCCACCTTTTATTTGGTATATGTACACCGAAAAAAGATTTTCAAACAAAGAACAGCATTCTATTATTTCAAGCATGAAACAACGATGGCTGCATTATCAGTTTGATGATGATCAGAATAAAGCCGATCAGTCGGTTATTTTCAAAGATGGAGGTCTTTACAGAGCAGATGATCTTCACAATCGTGCAGCGATGCTTAATCAGATGCAGTCGGCAACCCGAACAATTAATCAGATTATTAATTATCTGTTGTTAGATTTAGATAAATTGATTTTATAATTTTGAATAGTAAATATTTGAATGTCTAAATTTGCTTTAATCTACTTTAAAGAATGTCGGAATTAAAAAAAATCAGAGAGAGGCAAAATCTTACTCAGGAAGAATTAGCTGAAAAGTCAGGAATTTCGGTAAGAACAATTCAACGGATTGAGGCGGGTACAATTCCGAAAGGTTATACACTAAAAACGTTGGCTACAAGTCTTGATGTTTCTGAAAAAGATTTATTGATTTCTGAGACGATAAAAGAAGAAATTGCAGTTGATGAAATTATTATTGTAACAGAAAATAGCGATGCTTTTAACTCCGGTTTAATCAAAATGATTAATCTTTCCACACTTCCAGTAGCATGGCTTCCGATTGCTAATTTTTTGCCGCCATTATTGATTATGCTTTTCACAAAAAATAAATCTCAAATTGTAAAACAAATCATTTCACTTCAAATATTTTTAGCTATTATTTCGCCTATTATTTTTATGTTGATTGCATTATTAAAGCTAGGTTCAGAATCTGTTATGATCACAATGATTTTCTTGGTATTGGCAAATGTTTACATTATTTTGAGAAACACTTACGAAATTGATAAGAGACAAAATCTCTATTATAAATTGAATTTCAATATTATATAAACATGACAGATGAATGTCGGGTTTTTGTCGGGTTCTTTTTTTGACTTACAATCAATTAATTCTGAATCTTTGTCAAAAATTAATCAATGACAAAAAAACTTAACATCAGTATTTTTATTCTCTTCTTTTTCTTCGGAAACTTCAATGCTCAAATCGATAAAAATTCACCATTATTTTTAGAATTAAAAAAACAGGACAGTCTTTTTTTTGAACGTGGTTTTAATAATTGTGACATCGCATATCTTGAAAAATCAGTAGATGAAAATCTGAAATTTTATCACGATAGAGGTGGTTTTCAGGATAAGAAATTATTTCTCGAAAGAACGAAACAGAATATCTGTTCAAACCCAGCTCAAAAACCAATTCGTAAAGTCATTGAAAGTAGTTTGGAAGTTTTTCCATTATACAATAACGGTGAATTGTACGGCGCAATACAAACCGGAGAGCATCAGTTTTATATTCGTGAAAAAAACAAACAGGATGTTTTAGGGGGGAAAGCAAAATTTACCTCAGTCTGGATTAAGAAAAACGGCAACTGGGTTTTGAGTGACGTTCTAAGTTATGATCATCAATAACCGTTTTATTTAGCAAAAATTAAATTCAATAGTTTTCATCAAATTAATTGCAATTAATAATCTAATTGTAATTAATTTTGTTACAATTAAAATATTTGTATCTTTGCAGAGTAATTATGAATAATACAAGATTTGCTACGGCGATACATATCATGACTTTGTTGTCAAAATTTCCTCAGGAGTGGCTTACTTCTGATTGGCTTGCCGGAAGTATTAATGTAAATCCTGTAATTGTTCGTAAAGAGATTGGTGTTTTAAAAGAAGCCGGTTTGATTATTAGCCGAAAAGGGAAAGAAGGAGGAAGTCAGTTAGCAAAAAACGCTTCTGACATTAGTATTTCTGAAATTTATTCAGCGGTGAAAAATTCAGAAGTTTTAGGTAAAAAAAATAACGATCCTAATCCGGCTTGTCCTGTAGGGAAAAATATCAATACTCATCTAGGACAACTTTTTACAGAAACAGATTTGATGGTCTGTCAGTTTTTAGGAAATAAGTCTTTAAAAGAATTTACCGAACAATTCGAGTAAAATTTTTTGACTTAAAATGTAACAAAATTTATTACAATTAATTTAAATAAAAATATTATGAAAAAAGTAGCCGTAATCGGTGCAACAGGATTTGTGGGAACACAAGTAGTAAAAGAACTTGAAAACAGAGGTTTTGAAGTGAAAGCAATCGTAAGAGATGCATCGAAAGTAAATGAAACTGAAAACGTAAAAGCAAAAAGCGTTGATGTAAATAATGTAGACGACTTAGCAGAAGCTTTGAAAGGAAATGATGCTGTAATCAACACCTTTAATGCAGGTTGGACGAATCCTAATCTTTACAATGATTTTCTAAACGGTTCAATCAATATCGAAAAAGCAGTTGAAAAATCAGGGGTGAAAAGATTTATTACAGTTGGTGGAGCAGGAAGCTTATTCATCGACGGAAATCAATTGGTTGACGGACCAGATTTTCCGGCAGATATCAAACCAGGAGCAACTGCGGCAAGAGATTATCTAAATAAAATCAAAGAAAATACAACTTTAGATTGGACTTTTTTCAGCCCTGCAATCGAAATGCATCCAGGAACAGCAGGAATCAGAACAGGAAAATACAGAACTGCTCTTGAAAATCCTGTATTCAATGAAGAGGGGAGAAGCGTACTTTCTGTAGAAGATGTTGCTGTTGTTTTGGTTGATGAACTGGAAGAAAACAATCACATCCGTGAAAGATTCACCGCAGCGTATTAATTATTTTGAGAGTCCCAAAGGGACGACTTAACAAAGCATCGGATAAAATCCGATGAAAACCGATACAATAATTATAAAAGTTTCGGCGGCACCTTTGGTGCCGCCGAAACCTTTTATACAAATAAATTATTTTATAAACTCATAAACAACTTCGGATTTACCGGAGCATTGTTTTTGTGTACTTCATAATGCAAATGCGGTCCTGTAGAACGTCCTGAATTCCCTGATTTTGCAATCACTTGCCCAACTTTCACTTTCTCATTGGTTTTTGCAACCAATTGTGAAAGGTGACCGTAAAGTGTTGCTAATCCGTTTCCGTGAGATACAATCACGCAGTTTCCATAACCGCCTTTTTGTCCTGAGAAAATTACAGTTCCGGCTGCAGTTGCAACAACATCAGATCCGAAAGGAACGGCAATATCCAAACCTTTGTGAAACTGCATTTGATCAGCTTCTGCAGGAGGATTGTTTTTTTCTGTTGCAGCTTTAGAAACAGCTACATTTTTAGCATTTGAAGTTGTTGGAGCGACAGAAGTTGTACTTGCTGTTTTTGGAGTCACCATTACTTTTATTTCTCTCTTATTTCCGTAACTGTCGGTTACTTCTATAATTTTTTCTACCGGTTCAGCTTTTACTTCAGGTTTTGGAGTTGCTGCGACAGCGACTGGAGCTGAAGTAGGTTTTACCGATGCATACACTGTTTTAAAAGGAATAGGGTTTTTTCTGATTCCGAAATTGGATGAAATATAGCCTTCAGTAGGCATTCCTAGAGGAACCTGCATCAGTTTTTTCTGCAGATCCATCAGATATTGGCTGTATCTGTTTGATTGTTTTGCCAGATAAATTGAGTTTGAAATACTGTCGTTATCAAGAACCATCAACTTTTCGTTCTTAATATCTTTTGATTTTAGAAAAGAATTCAGTTGAGAAACCGTTTGATCTACCAAGCCAAGATCTGTTTTCATTTTCAGATAATCAACGCTGTCTTTTTCTGTATTTATTTTTACCAAATTTACTTCATAGTTTTTGTCATCTTTCTCCGAAAACAATTTGGCAATGAAAATACTTTGTGCAAAAACGACCAGTGAAAGTCCTCCAATAAGAACTGTTACTTTCTTTTTGCTGCCTAAAAATTTCTTCATTTTTCTTTCTCTTAGAATTTAAAAAGGTTTTAAGGGTGCAAATTTAGGTAAAAATAAACTTTAAGCATTATTCTTAACAAAAATTTAGAAATTATTGTAATAAACGTATTTTTAGATATTTAATTGTGCGAGAGTGTTAAATTTTTCAAAAAATGATTGATGTTGGGTGATATAAAGTTTCGATATTTCTCGGTTTTAATATATTTGCAAATCACATTTCAATTATGGCGAAAAAGAAAACCAACTCAGAATCTACTTCTAAAAAAACCAAAAATGACGTTGCAGTTGGCGTTGTTGGTAGCGGAAGTTTTGCAACAGCAATTGTAAAAATGCTTGTTGAAAATTGCAAAACCGTGCATTGGTGTGTTAGAAATGAGTTTGTAAAAGGAGCAATTGAACTGCGTGGACACAATCCTACATATCTTACTGCAGTTAATTTCAATCTTAAAAATTTAAAATTAACAACTGATGTCAACGAGTTGGTGACAGCTTGTGATGTTGTAGTTTTGGCAACTCCATCTATTTATCTTTCAGATACTTTAGATAAAATGACGTGTGAGTATAAAGACAAAATTTTTGTTTCTGCAATTAAAGGGATTATTCCAAAAGTGAACGATGTGGTTGCGCATTATTTAAAAGAAGAATTTCAAATAGGATTCAGAAATCAGGCAGTCATTGCGGGACCGTGTCACGCTGAAGAAGTTGCGATGGAAAGACTTTCTTATCTTACGGTGGCAACTGTGGAAGACGAAGTTTCTGAAAAACTGGTTAATATTTTCAATTCAGATTTCATCAAAGTAAATTCCAGCAAAGATATTTTAGGAAACGAGTACAGTGCGATTCTTAAAAATATTTTCGCAATCGGAGCCGGTATTGCAAGCGGTTTGGGCTATGGTGATAACTTTACGGCTGTTTTTGTATCGAATGCGATTAGAGAGATGGAAACCTTCCTTGAAGCGATTTATGAAGCTCCTAGAGATGTTAATGAAAGTGCATATTTGGGAGATTTACTGGTTACAGCATATTCATTGTTTTCAAGAAACAGAAACTTAGGAAATCTTATCGGAAAAGGATACACGGTGAAATCTGCAATTCAGTCGATGAACATGGTTGCAGAAGGATATTATGCTGCAGATTCTATTTACAAAACAGCAAAACAGAAAAAATTAGAATTACCGATTATTGATACCGTTTACGGAATTTTGTATGAAGGTAAAAATGCTGAAAAACAATTTAGAAAACTAACGGCAAAGCTGAATTAGAATTAATTTTATTTTAAAAATATTAAAAACATCAGTGATTTTCATTGGTGTTTTTTTGTTTAAATATATCGCTTCTATTATTTGAAATTGATAATTTCCATCGTCTTCGCTGGGCTGATAATAATTTTATTTTCGGCACAGAATTAAATAGTTAAATCTTATTTTAATCTAAAACTTTTCCCGAAATTCGTATTAAAATTCACACAATGCCACATTCAATTACCAATAGAACGCCTAAGCCAAAATATGATATTGTGCTTATAGGAGGCGGAATTATGAGTGTTACTTTAGCCACTTTACTTCACGAATTTGATCCCAATTTAGATATTGCTATTTTCGAAAGGCTCGGAAGATTTGCCAAAGAAAGTACTGCTGCATGGAACAATGCAGGAACTGGTCACTCTGCATTTTGTGAACTCAATTATACACCCCAAAAAGAAGACGGAAGTATAGATATTTCAAAAGCTGAAAAAATTGCAGAACAGTTTGAAATTTCAAAACAATTTTGGTCTTATTTGGTTGACAAAAAATACATTCAGAATCCTCAGGAATTTATTAATTCTTGCGCTCACATGAGTTTGGTTTTTGGTGAAAAAGATGCAGAATATCTTAGAGAAAGACATGAAGCAATGAAAAATTCACCTTTGTTTTCAGAAATGGAATTTTCTACCGATCATGATACTTTGAGAGAATGGATTCCTTTGGTAATGAGCAAAAGAAATCAGTCCGAAGTTTTGGCAGCCACAAAAATGAATATAGGGACTGATGTTAATTTTGGGACATTGACCCGAAAAATGGGACGTCATCTTGTAGAAGATTCTCATGTAGAAGTTTTCTTGTATCACGAAGTAAAAGATATCGATCCCAGAGAAAATGGGAAATGGGAAATGAAAGTAAAAGATCGCATCAACAATCATAAACAGGAAGTTGTTGCAGATTTTGTTTTCATTGGCGCAGGAGGTTATGCATTGCCTTTGCTCGACAGTTCTGATATTAAAGAAAGTGCAGGTTACGGCGGTTTTCCGGTTTCCGGGGAATGGTTGGTTACACATAATCAGGAATTGGTAGCGCAACATCAGGCAAAAGTTTATACTCAAGCGACAGTTGATGCACCGCCAATGTCTGTTCCGCATTTGGATTTGAGAATTATTGATGGGAAAAAAGCGTTGCTTTTTGGTCCTTTTGCTGGTTTTTCAACGAAATTTTTGAAAGAAGGAAGTTATCTTGATTTACCCGAAAGTGTCAATACCAAAAATCTCCGCTCTTTATTTGGAGCTTGGTGGCACAATATTCCGTTGACAAAATATCTGATTCAGCAGGTTGCGATGACAAAAGCTCAAAGAATACAACATTTAAGAGAATTTGTAAAAGATGCGAAAGAAGAAGACTGGGAACTGAAAGTTGCCGGACAACGTGTTCAGATTATCAAAAAAGATGATAAATTAGGAGGTAAATTAGAATTCGGAACCGAGGTTGTTGTAAATGATAAAGGAACGATTGCCTCACTTTTAGGAGCTTCTCCGGGAGCGTCAACTGCAGTTTTTGCAATGTTGAATGTTTTAGAAAAATGTTTTCCTGAAAAACTAAAAGGAGAATGGAAAGATAAATTGTTGGAAATGATCCCGTCATACGGACAAAAATTATCCGAAAATCCTGAACTGGCAAAAAGAATGAGAGCTCACAGCAAAGAAAAATTGGAGCTTAAGCATTAAATATAAGTGATAAGTAATGGGTAATAAGTAATTTTGTAAAGTTATTTATTGCCCATTATCAATTAATCATTACTCATACCAAGATGGAAGTTATTTCAAAACCGATTATTGCGAAGGAAATCCTTGAAGCTCTTCAGACAAAAATTGAAGAAGAAAAGCAGGTGATTGTACATTGCTGTTTTCCTGCGTCACCGTTTTTGGGAAATTTAATCAGAATTTGGAATACCACTTACCTTGTTGATAATAGTTCCAGTCATAAAAGTAAACTTATTCACGCTGAAAATATTACAATTTACCCGAACTGGACGGTTGTTCCGTTTATGAAAGATTTTTGGTTCACATTAGTATTTTCAGGCTTACCAAAAGATTGCAAAAGCTTTGATTTTAAAGAAATAATTCCGGAAGAAGGTGGTTTTTTTGTGAAATCTATCAAAAGAAATTCATCAGATATTTACCGCATAAAAATTTCAGAATAAAATTTTCTGCCATTTCCAATGAAATCAGGAAGAATGAGAAATCTTTTACCAATTAATTAAACTAAAATGAAGAAAATTATATTTGTACTCTTAGCGATATTTCCTCTTCTTGTGTTTTCTCAGAAAAAGAAATTGTCAAGTTTTAAGAAGCCTGAAAGAAAATCAATTATTCATACAAGTTCAGATCCTGAAAAACTTGAAATAGAAAAATTTCAGAAAGATTTGAATAAGGAATATTTAAATCCAAAAGAAAGTCCTTTACGTGGTGATAATTTTAAAAATTTTAAGGCACATCCTTTCTTTCCGATTGATTTAAAATACCGTGTAACGGCTGATTTTGTTAAAAATGAAAACCCTGAACCTTTTGATTTACCCACTTCTTCAGGGAAATCGAAATCGTACCAGGAATACGGGAAGGCTCATTTTACAATTGACGGAAGATCTTATACTTTAACGATCTATCAAAGTTTAGATCTGATGAAAATGGAAAAATATAAGGATCATCTTTTCTTGCCTTTTCGTGATGAAACCAATCAAAAACAAACTTACGGCGGAGGAAAATATATGGATTTAAAAATCCCAAAAGGCAACACGATTGCGTTAGATTTTAATCAGTCTTATCAACCTTTCTGTGCCTATAATGCTTATGATTACAATTGCCCGATTGTTCCTGAAGAAAATAAACTTCCGGTAGAAATAAAAGCGGGCGTAATGTACAACGATATTTATCATCATTAAACTATGGTTGATTTACAGTTTTTTAAACCGAAAGATTTATCTGAATTAAATTATGAGCTTGATGAAATTCAGGCGCAGTTTTCAGCTTTGCCAAATCAGGCTTTGGAAAGAATTGAAGGAAGAAATCAAAATGATGATTTTTTTGCGTACCCGATTACTATTTTTTCTGATGAAAAAACTGCTGGTTTTTGTGTGTTAGATTTTGGGAATGATAAATTAGAATTAACTGATAATCACAATTCGGTTTTACTTCGATCGTTGTCTATAAATCCTGAATTTCAGGGAAAAGGAATTGGAAAATCTGTGATGATTGTGCTTGATGATTTTATTAAAGAACATTTTAAAGACTGCAATGAAATTGTCTTGTCTGTCAATGAAAGAAATGATTTGGCTTTTCAAATTTATGCGAAAAAAGGATATGTTTATGCCGGCAAAAAAATAGACGGAAGAAGCGGACCTCAGTTTGTGATGTCTAAAATTTTAGATTAATTTAAAAATCAAACAGCCAGTTTGGCGTGATACTTTCAATTGGTTTTAAACATCATTAAAATCAAAATATGGAAGTTTCATTAAGAAATCAGGTTGCCATTGTTACAGGCGCATCAAGCGGAATCGGAACCGGAATTGCAAAATCTATCGCTTCGGCCGGAGCAACAGTAATCATCAATCATTCATCTGAAAAATCTAAAGATGAAGCCCAAAAAGTTTTAGACGAAATTCAGAAAAACGGCGGAAACGGAATGGTTTACCAATGCGATGTTTCTAAAGAAAATCAGGTGGTAAAAATGTTTTCAGACGTAATTTCAGAATACGGAACAGTTGATATTTTAATTAATAATGCCGGAATTCAGAAAGATGCCAAATTTATCGATATGACTTTGGAAGAGTGGGATACGGTAATGGGCGTGAATTTGCGTGGTCATTTTTTATGTTCAAGAGAAGCTATTAAAGAATTTCTCCGCCGGGGAATCGATACAACACGTTCTGTTGCCTGTGGAAAAATCATTCATATCAGTTCGGTACACGAAATTATTCCTTGGGCGGGTCATGCAAATTATGCAGCAAGTAAAGGTGCTATAAAAATGCTGATGCAGACTTTGGCTCAGGAACATGGAGCAGATAAGATCAGGGTCAATTCTATTTGTCCGGGTGCGATTCAAACGCCGATTAATAAAGATGCGTGGGAAACTCCGGAAGCGATGAATGATTTAATGAAGTTAATTCCGTATAACAGAATTGGTCAACCTGAAGATGTTGGAAATTTGGCAGCATTTTTAGCGAGTGATCTTGCAGATTATATTTCCGGAACGAGTATTTTCATCGATGGCGGAATGACCAGTCTGGAAAGTTTTTCAAACGGCGGATAATTTATTCGAAAATCTGCTGAATGATTTCGAGTGAATTGGGCGTTTTAAAATCGGTAATGTGATAATGATAATAAACCAGCACACTGTCTAAAAAGGTTTTTCTCATAGCTTGCGGAATTTTTATTTGATAAGGATCTTGAGAGGATAAAATCAATTTCCATAAAAGAGAATTTTCACTATCAAATAGGTGGTGGCTTCCAAGGTTTGAAAAAGTTCCTGTTTCGGGATCCAAATAATTCCCATCTCCTAAAAGTGGGGAAACACCTTGGATTTTTAAAATTTTAACCAAAAGAATAAGGTGAGAACGGTAATTCTGTTGACTGAGCTCAAAGATAAACTCATCAATCGTGTGAAAGATGATCTGATTTTGATTCTCATTTCTTAAAATCTGATTCAAAAAATCGGCAATAAAAAATATAACCGTATTGGCTTTAATGTCTGCGTAAACATCATTTACTTCTATGAGTTCAAATTTTGAAACGGTTTGAATTCCGCTGCTTTTCCCTGTATTAACAGAAAAATTAAGCTTATTTAAAGGAAGTAAAAATGCTTTTTTCTTATTTTTTTTACTGTAAATTCCTTTTAGAAAATAGGTTTGAAAACCATCTTCTTCGGTGAAACAATGGAGAACTGCATCGTTTTCTCCATATTTGATGTATGAAAGTAAGAATCCGTCTTGTGAAGTCATTAATTAACTACTGCTATTTTTGCTGTAGCTTTATCTGAACCGTCTTCGTTGGTCATCAAAACAAAATAAATTCCCGAAGCCACTCTTTTTCCTTTCTGGTTATTAAGATTCCATTCGTAATATCCGGTTCTTGCAACGGCAGAATGTACAAGATTTCCGGCTGCATCGGTAATTCTGATGTTTGTTTTTTCAGCCAAACCTTTGATGGTTACATTACCTTTAAACTGAGAATAAACCACAGGGTTCGGATAAACCAAAACATTTCCAAAGTCTTTAGTCACATCTGCAACATCACCTTGGTAAGTAACAATTCCGTCAAAAGTCACAAAATAAACTTTGCCTGTTTTTTTATCAACTTTAATATCGGTAACGGTATTCGTTGGAAGTGGAGAATTATCTTTATTGAAAAATTTTATAGTTTTTTCTCCGTTTGCAGATAAATAATAAACACCTCCGTCTTCTACAGATACCCATTTCTGGTTTCCGCCATCTACTTCAATATGTAAAATAGCAGCATCTCTGAAAAGTTCTTCGGCCAGTCCGCCTTGTTCGATGACAATAGATTCAAATTGTGGATCGTTTTTAATCTCAGCTGCTGCATTAGGAAGTATTCTTAAACCCAGCTCAGTTCCAACCCAAGCATCTCCAGATTTATCCATCGCAAAAGAGACCGTATTTGCAGGAATATTGTTTGATTGATCTAAATAATATTCTGTATCGTCTGAAAAGCTAGCTGTTTTCTTGGTGTCGTAAGCTAAAAAATTGACTGTTTTAGGAATAGGTATCCATAATAAATCATTACTGAAAACAGGAAATTGAATACCAGTACTCGTATTCATGTCTCTTATAATAAAATCATCAGTAGCTCTGTCATATAACGCAAGAGAAGATTTAGTTGCAATACCAGTAAAAGCAATAGTAGCAAAAATATTGTTCTGATCATCTGAAGTAAAACCAACCGGACGGTTGATATATTGGCTATCTGCACCAACTAAGTATCTTTTAGAAAACTCAAAGTCTTTTGAGCCAGAGTTGTATTTCATTTTATAAATACCATATCCTGTAGGAGAAAAGTAATTGGTAAAAAATACTTCGTTTGTATTGGCAGGATCTGGAAATGCATCTACAACATTAAATTCTGTCGTGCTTCCTACAAAATAAGATGAGTAGACCCATTCGGTTCCGGTAAAATAATAAAATCCTGGATTTTTCGGATTAAACTGAGCCTCATTATATCCGTTTGCTCTAATTCCTGTAGAAACTAAAAGCTGATTATCATTAAATAATCTTATTTTATAAGAGTCATTAAAA
Organism: Chryseobacterium scophthalmum; assembly: GCF_900143185.1. Taxonomy (NCBI): domain Bacteria; kingdom Pseudomonadati; phylum Bacteroidota; class Flavobacteriia; order Flavobacteriales; family Weeksellaceae; genus Chryseobacterium; species Chryseobacterium scophthalmum. Next base: position 71,932 of record NZ_FSRQ01000004.1, read on the forward strand.
TAAGGGCCATCTGGTTTGTATGAAATATTATCATCGGTCTTAACTCCGGATACTTTAGTTCCACCGTAAACTTTAGAGCCAATCGTTGTTGCGGTATTACAAGCTTCTCCCACACTTGTGCTTCCACCAAAATTTCCATTTGTGTTATACGTATAGATTCTGCTACCGTCTGTAATAATGATATTGTTTGAATTAACAACGATATCATTAATACTTCCAAAAGTTTGGGCAAGAGGGGTTGATGTTCCGCTATTGTAAATATAAGTTGTTGTTGCAGATGAAAAAGCTAAAACAGATTCTGAATCAATATCTGTGAAATTTCCAGCCATTTCTGTTGTCCAAGTTGTGAAAACAGGAAAGGTAGTATTCAGTTCATGGCTTTTTAATCCGGTATTGGTTACGGAAAAAACTTTATTTCCAAGAATGGTAGCTTCATTGCTGGCTTCGAAATTTCCTCCTGCCATGAAAAATGCAGAATCACCAAATTCTTTTTTTCTTAAATCAAAAATAGAAACCCCATAACCCACAGAAACTGTTGCCCGATCTCCGGTAATTGAGATATGATTAATTTTTTTGCTTCCGTTATATCCTGTTGCAATTGGGATATCCACAACATACGTTATACCTTGTGGAGTAATAATGTCTAATGCTCCGTTTTGATATCCTACCAAACCGATTTTTGTTTGCGGATTATAATCAAAAGAGGAAATTTTCACATCATGAAGACCATTGGCTTTAGATAATTTTGTGATTTCTCCTGTTGAAATTGTATAATAAAAAATCCCGTTTTCTGTGGCAGCAACGATTTTTCCGTTATCTTCTTTCATAGCCAAAACATTGTTGTAAGAGAACAAGTCTGCCCATTTTTTTGAAGAAATATTCTGCGCATTTACAAACTGCAACGATGCGAAAATACCAAAAGAAAGTAATGAGATTTTTTTCATATTATACTGTTATACTGCTGTCGATTGCCTGGTTGTTCCAGGAAATCTGTTTTATATTTTTGTTTGAATCAAAAAAGAAATCTATTCTGCCTAAAAGAAGACCTGCCCAACCTACTTGGTTTACCAAAACGTTTTTCCCTTGTCTGTTCTTAAAGGTTTGAGGTTCCGGTAAAAAAGTATGCGTGTGACCTCCCAAAATTAAGTCAATATTTTCTGTTTTTGAGGCTAAAATTTTATCACTTATTTTTTCGGGTTCGTCTTTGTAGTCATATCCGATGTGTGAAAGGCAAATAACAAGGTCGCATTTTTTCTCATTTTTAAGAAAATTAGAGTAATGTTGCGCCACGTCAATAGGATCAGACCAAATGGTTTCTCCGTACTGTTTTTTTCCAACTAAACCATCTAACTGAATTCCGACTCCGAAAATTCCGACTTTGATACCGTTTTTGTTGAATATTTTATACTGCGAAGTTTTTCCGTCGAGAATTGTGTTTTTAAAATCATAATTCGAACAGATAAAAGGAAACTCTGCATTAGGCAAAACCTTCAGAAAACCATCTAAACCATTATCAAAATCATGATTTCCCATTGTGGATGCATCATATTTCATCATCGACATCAGTTTAAACTCCAGTTCTCCTCCGAAAAAGTTGAAATACGGTGTTCCCTGAAAAATATCTCCGGAATCCAGCAACAAAAGATTGCTTTCTTCACTTCTTATTTTTTGTATTAAACTTGCTCTTCTCGCAAAACCACCCTGATTAGGATTTTTGGTATAACTTTCGTCAAAAGGTTCTATTCTGCTGTGTTGATCGTTGGTATGAAGAATCGTTAATTTGTGGGCAGATTTGAAAGAATTTAAACTCAATTCTTCTGCCATCATCAAATTGGGAGCTAAAGTCATTGCTAAAGTTCCGCCACCTATTGTTTTTAAAAAACTCTTTCTATTCATTATTTCTTCCCAATAAAATTTAAACGAATATCTTCCTTCGGATTGATTTTAGCATTTTTCTTAAAATAATCGATAAATAAATCTCTCAATTTAATTCCTGTAGGAATCGATTCTCCTTTGCTGAAAAATTTCATATTATCACCTCCCAAAGCCAGATAATCAGACGTTGCAATATAATAATCCTGAGTTGGATTTACCACTTTTCCGTTAATTAAAGTTTTGGTTAATTGTCCGTTATTGGTTTCTATGTATAAATGAGAAACCGGATTATTTACCTGAGTTTTTGCGTAATAATCAAACAATCCCTGCAAATCTGAACCTTTCATTTTTACAATGATCACTTCATTTTCAAAAGGCATAACTTCGAAAACATTCTTCAGAAGAATGTCTCCTTTTCCAATCGTAGTACGGATTCCACCGATATTGATTAGGGCAGCATCTACGTTTTTATTGAGATTCGCTTTTGTCCAAACATCTGCTCCGTCAAAAGTGTAATCAGCTAAAAGGTTTCCCAAATTGCTGTTGTCTCCTTCTTTTGTGAGATTTACTTGCGTGTAAGAGATTTTTTGATTCATCTCTTTGTTGAGTTTCAGAGTGTAAGGCTCGATAAATTTCGCAAAACCTTCATCGTCCTTCAGCTCTTTATTAATAGAAATGTTCTTCTGTGTCTGCACATTGGCAACCTGCAACGATGTCGTTTTACAGGCTGTAAGTGATAACAAGGCAATTCCTAGCAATAAGAATTTATTTTGCATAATATCTTTAGTATATGCAAATATAATTATATGTATAATAAAATAGGATTAAATATTGTAAATTCTTGTATGAATTGATTAAATTTGGGGAAAATAATTCGAACAGATGAGCATTTTAAAAGGAGTAGGTGTTGCTTTGGTTACACCCTTTAATGAAGATTTATCCGTAGATTTCGAAAGTTTAACAAAACTTGTTGAGTACAACATCGAAAACGGAACCAACTATTTGGTAGTATTGGGAACTACAGCTGAAGCTGCTACACTTTCTTCAGACGAGAAGAAACAGGTAGTTGAGCACATCATTAAGGTGAATAATAAACGTCTTCCTTTGGTTTTAGGAATTGGCGGAAACAATACTCTTGAAGTCAAACAGCAAATCGAAGAGACTGATTTATCTGATTTTACGGCTGTTTTATCAGTGTCTCCTTATTATAACAAACCTAATCAGGAAGGGCTTTACCAGCATTATAAAATGTTGGCTTCTACCGGAAAGAATATTATCATTTACAACGTTCCTTCAAGAACCGGACAAAATGTAGAAGCTGAAACTACTTTGCGTTTGGCAAATGAATTCCCGAATTTATTCTTAATTAAAGAAGCTGCACCTAATATTCTTCAATATTTTGATATTTTGAGAAAAAAACCTGAAGGTTTTAATTTAGTTTCTGGTGATGATGAATATACACTTCCTGTAACTTTAGCAGGTGGAGCAGGAGTAATTTCTGTGATCGGGCAAGGTTATCCAAAAGAATTTTCTACAATGGTTCAGCTGGCCTTTGATAAAAAAGTGGATGAAGCTTATGAAATTCACAACAAATTAGTGGAGATCACAAGACTGATTTTTGCAGAAGGAAACCCTTGCGGAATTAAAATTGTTTTGGCAGAAAAAGGATTGATCAAAAATTATTTGAGACTTCCATTGGTTCCTGCTTCAGAAGGGCTTTATGCGAAAATAAAAGCTGAAATGGCGAAAATATAATATTTATTAAATATCAAATTTTACGCTCTGTTTGTCATGCTGAAAGCATCTCTACAATCTAGCTTAGATTCCTACGGAATGACAAACTTTGCGTTTTAATCTATAATAAGAGTGAAAAGTATAATGCTTTTCACTTTTTTAATCTAAAATTTTTAACACATGAGTCACATTAGTTTTTAGTTACTATGTTTGAAAACAGTTTAGAACACGTTAGTTTTGAAAATCTTTGATTTTCGTCTTACGTGTTCTTAATATTTTCAAAGTAAATGAACTGAAAAAACTTAAGTGTTCTAATGTGTCAAATGATTTTTTAAATTTATCAAGTATGAAATTAATCAAAGCAACAGAAGAAAATATTCCTTTAATTCAGGATCTAGCCAAAAGATCTTGGGAGAATGCCTACGCAGAAATTTTATCTATTGAGCAGATGGAATACATGTTAAATACAATGTATTCTCAATCTGAAATTTCAACTCATCTGAAAAATCCTGATTATCACTATTATCTTGTTTTTGATGAAAATTCAAACGAATATGACGGATTTATTGGTTTTGAAAATCATTACGAAGAAAACACAACAAAGCTTCACCGAATTTATCTAGTTCCAGAAAGTAAAGGAAAGGGTTTAGGTAAAAAAACGCTTGAGTTTTTAAACGAAAAAACTTTAGAAAGTGGGGATAACAGAATTATTCTGAATGTCAATAAGCATAATTCAGCGAAGAGATTTTACGAATCTCAAGGGTATAAAGTATATGATGAAGGTGTTTTTGATATTGGAAATGGATATGTGATGGACGATTATTTGATGGAATTTGTTCTGTAATTCTTATTCAACAATATTTTTCGTTGCAAATTGGCTCAATTTTAAAACTCGTATAACATCGTCTTTTTTGGAAGGAAGAATCAAATTTTTATGTTCTTCTTCAGGTTGTTTGTATACATTGGTCTTCTTATCCCAAAATTGATAATCAAAAAAATCTTTGTCCCAATTTATTACAAATATCTTTGATTTTTCTACAGACTCAGAGATTTCAATTTTTTTGAAATCTACGGGTGTTGCTTTTATAATTGTTTTGCTTTCTGTTTCAATGAATATTGGTTTTTCATTTCGCAGATATATGATGACTTGTTCGTAACCGCCTCTGTTATCTTTTGAATAGTCTAAGATTTTGACTGCCTGATTACCCTTCTTGAAAACATCAATATTTTCATCTTGTCCATATTTCTTAACCTTAGCAATTTTATCCGAAGGAACTTTATAAATCATTAAGCTCTCGTCATTATTTATATCCAAAACAGTTTTTTCAATTTCAGAAATAATATTTTTGTTTTGAGCATGAATATTTATTATTGAAATAAAGAAAAGGGCGGTTGAAAATATTTGTTTCATCATAACAATTTTTGGATTTTAATTTTAAGAAATCTTACTCCACTTATTTTTCCCTTTATAATTTTGGATATAATAATTTTTAATGATCTGATGATCAGTTCCTGATAAATGTGGATCTATTTCTAAGATTTTGTCGACCATTTTTTTTGTGGTTTTAATGATTGGAGCATCATTCACCAAATCCAGTCTTTTAAAATCAACGACACCGCTTTGCTGAGTTCCCAAAATATCACCTGGACCACGCAATTGCATATCGACCTCAGAAATTTTAAAACCATCATTGGTTTCCGTCATCGTTCTGATCCTTGTCCGGCTTTCTGCAGACATTTTATCCGAAGTCATCAAAATACAGTAGCTCTGTTCGGCACCTCTTCCCACTCTTCCACGAAGTTGGTGAAGCTGAGAAAGACCAAATCTTTCAGCACTTTCAATTACCATAACTGAAGCATTTGGAACATTTACACCAACTTCAATTACGGTTGTTGCGACCATAATTTGCGACTTTCCTGACGCAAAATAATTCATCGCGGCATCTTTTTCATCGGGTTTCATTTTACCGTGAAGCATCGTTACCTCATAATTCGAAAAGTTGTCCATAATATGCTCTAAACCTTCCATCAGATTTTTATAATCTAATGTTTCAGATTCTTCAATCAATGGATAAACAAAGTAGATCTGTCTGCCTTTTCGTATTTCTTCATGACAGAAATGATAAACATAAGTTCTGTCTTTTTCTCTTCGATGAGCGGTAATGATCGCTTTTCTCCCAACCGGCATTTCATCAATTACAGAAACATCGAGATCCGAATAAAAGCTCATTGCCAAAGTTCTAGGAATCGGAGTTGCGGTCATGACCAAAATATGAGGCGGAATTTTATTTTTAGCCCACAGTTTAGCTCTTTGAGCGACCCCAAATCGATGTTGCTCGTCGATAATTGCCAATCCAAGATTTTTAAATTTCACTTTATCTTCCAAAACAGCATGAGTTCCTACCAAAATAGAAAGCTCACCATTTTCTAATTCATTGTGAATAACCTTTCTTGCGGAAGCTTTTACCGAACCCGTCAAAAGGCTGACTTTAATTTCTGTGTCTTTTAATAGATCTTTAATTCCGTTGTAATGTTGCTGTGCCAAAATTTCCGTTGGAGCCATCAGACAGCTCTGAAAACCATTGTCTAAGGCGATCAGCATTGTTAATAAAGCGACCATTGTTTTTCCTGAACCTACATCGCCCTGCAAAAGTCGGTTCATTTGGATCGGCTTTTTCATATCCATTCGAATTTCCTTTAAAACTCTTTTTTGAGCTCCTGTAAGTTCAAAAGGAAGATGTTTTTCATAAAAACCGGTAAAATGATCACCGACGATCGGAAACGGATTTCCTACAGATTGTGTTTTATGATGAAGTTTTTTTAAAGCATATCCTAGCTGAAAGAAAAATGATTCTTCAAACTTCAGTCGCTGATTCGCCTTTTCAAAATAATCTAAATTTTTTGGAAAATGAATGTTTAAAAAAGTCTGTTGCCTCGATAAAAACTTCATCGAACTCATTATAGATTCCGGAAGATTTTCCTGAATAAGATTAGGAATCTCTTTGCAGATATTTCTCAGAATTACCTGAAAGAATTTTTGGTTTAAACCTCTTTTCGTCAGTTTTTCAGAACTGGGATAAATAGGTCTTAATCTGTTGTCTTTTTCTTTGTTCTCATCAAGTTCAATTTCCGGATGCGGCATCGAGAACTGATTGTTAAAAGCATTGATTTTCCCGAAAATAAAAACTTCGCGATTGACAGGAAGTTGTTCTTTCAGCCATTTCGAATACTGAAACCAAACCAAATCCATACTTCCGGTGTCATCATTGAATTTTGCGGTCAGTCTTTTTACTTTTCCGGTGAGGATCTCCTGCACATTCGAAATTTTTCCTTTCAGCTGAATTTCAAGATTGCTTTCCTGAAGTCCGTTTACTTTGTAAACTTTGTTTTTATCTAAATACCGGATCGGGTAGAAATTGAGAAGATCTTCCACAATAGAAATTCCCAACACATTTTTAATGAGTTTGGCTCGTTCAGGACCGATTCCTTTTACATATTCTATAGGAGTTTCTAAAGTCATTTTCAGGGGTTTCGAGATGTCTGTTTTGAGTTTTCTATCCGTGTTTGAATGAAAAAATAAAAGCTCGAATTTCGGTAAAATAAAAAAGACTTCCAAAAAAATGGAAGCCTTAATTATATGTTTTAAAACGATTAATCTTTTATTTTAGATCTGAATTTCTTCTGATAATCTTCCCAATCTTGCTTGGTTTTTACTTTTTTGTATAAATCTTTCGATATAAAATCAAGATAAGGTTCTAATTCTTTTGCAGATAATTCGCCTTGTAACATCGTGATGGGATTTCCTTTGTCATCAAGAAAAACCGTACTTGGAACTGCATTTACATTCATGAATTGCGTAAATTCATGAAGTGAATTTCTTCCTTTCTTGTGGGAAGTATTGTCATTAGAAAATTTTCTTCCGAAGATTTCTATTGTTCGTTTGTCTTCTGCGTCAAATTTTACAGGGTAATAATTTTCATTTAAAAACTCATAAATTATGGGATTTCCATACGTTTTTTTATCCATGATTTTGCATGGGCCACACCAATCTGCATAAAAATCGATGATGATTTTTTTAGGTTGTGTTTTCTGTGCATTTAATGCTTCTTCAATCGTCATCCATTTTACCTGCGCAAAACTGAAGCTGATAATGAAAAGAAAAAGTAGGGTGGATATTTTTTTCATGATTTGATGTTTAAATGAAAAGCAAACTCTATTTTACCTCCTGCATAAGCTTTTTAATGAATGGTGATATCAAAATCAGTACCACACCGGCAATTAATGCATAAATAGCAAGCTGATAATAACCATCTGTATAAGACTGTAATTTAGATACTAAATCATTTCCTGTATTTGATTTTGAAATTTCAGCACCCAGTTTTCCTGCTGCTAACTGACCAAATGCACTTGCTAAAAACCAAAGCCCCATCATCATTCCGAATAATCTTTTTGGAGATAATTTGGTAATGATCGACATTCCGATCGGGCCTAAACAAAGTTCTCCGATGGTTGTAATAAGATAAGCGAATGCAAAAACATTCAGTGAAGTAATTCCCTCTACATTAGCAAAAAACTTGGTGTAATAAAATATATAAAATGAAGCAGAAAGGAATAAAAATCCGATTCCGAACTTGATTAATGTATTCGGTTCTAATTTTTTCTTAGCCAACCAAAGCCAAAGTAGCCCAATAATTGGACTTAAAATAATAACAAAAAGAGTATTTGAACTGTTGTTAACCACATTAGGATCCATATTAAACCCTAATAAATTGTGATCTAAATTATCTTTGGCAAACAGAGATAAAGAACCTCCACTTTGCTCATAAATCGCATTGAATAAGAAATAGAAAAATATAAAAGCAAATGCTGCAATTAATTTTTTCTGAAGACCTGAAATTTTTAATCTGATTAATTCATAAATAAAATATCCTACAGCAACAGTTCCTATTGTGTACATGAAATAATCTGTATAATCCGTATTTTTTACCATGATGAAAATCAACGGAATACTTAAAATAGAAAGTGCATAAACACCGATTTCTCTTATTTTTCTTTTTCCCGGTTCCATATTTATTAATGGAGAATTACCTATTGGACCTAAGTTTTTCTTGGTAAAAAGGAAAGTAAGTAATCCGATAACCATTACTACAGCTGCTGCAAGGAAGCATAAAGTCCAAGAATGGTATTTTCCTAAATAAATACAAAGAGCACCCCCTAAAAGTCCACCAATGTTAATTCCGGCATAGAACATTCCGTATCCTGCGTCTCTTCTCGGATCTTTTTCATCGTACAATTCTCCTACCATTGATGAAACATTGGGTTTGAAGAATCCTGTTCCGATAATGGAGAATGCAATTCCATAATAAAATAAATCTTTTGGAGAAAAAGCAATCAATAAATTACCTAAAATCATGACAATTCCGCCGAAAAACAGTGATTTTTTAAACCCTAAAATTTTATCGGCAAAAATACCGCCTATGAAGGTGAAAGCATATACAAAAGCCTGGATTGCACCATATTGAAGATTGGCTACATCATCTTTTAATAAAAGCTGATCTACCATGAAAAACGTAAGAACACCCCTCATTCCGTAAAAACAGAATCTTTCCCACATCTCGACGGTAAAAAGTGTCCATAATTGTTTTGGGTATTTTCCTTTGAAATTTTGTATTTCTTCTAAAGTTTGGTTCATAATTAAGATAATTAGTAATATGTAATTTATGAAATTGTTTAAGATTGTTGTTTTTTGTCTTCCTGATCAAGCTCAAAACGAATTCTGTCTTGGTCAATAATTTGTTTTAATTCTTCTTCTTTCGGAAGGTACAATAAATATTTGCTTGCAAATAGATTGTTTTTGTCATTTAAAACAGAATATTTTACAATAGTTTCGTCTTTTTCAGAACATAAAAGAATTCCGATAGTTGGATTGTCGTCTTCACCTCGTTTAAGATCATCATACATTCTTACGTACATATCGATTTGACCGATGTCTTGATGTGAAAGTTCTCCTGTTTTTAAATCAATAATAACGAAGCATTTCAGAATATAATTATAGAAAACTAAATCTATGTAAAAATCTGAAGTGTCTGTGGAGATATGTTGTTGCCTTGCTACGAAAGCGAAACCTTTTCCAAATTCTAAAAGAAACTTTTGGATATGATCGATAATTCCGGTTTCAATTTCTTTTTCTGAAATTTTTTCGTCAGATTTTATCCCTAAAAACTCAAAAATATAAGGATCTTTTAAAACACTACGAATGGTTTCGTGTGAGGATTTTTTATGCTGTAAAACTCTTTCGTAAGCAAGAGAATTGATTTGTCTTTTTAAATCCCGATAGTTCCAGTTATTTTGGATTGATTCATTAATATAATAATTCATTTTATCTGAATTATCTAACCTTATTAACAATCTATAATGTGTCCAGCTCAATTGTTGACGCAATGCGTCAACAATTGGGAAAGCCTGATAAAACTTTCGCATATTGGAAAGATTTGTATAATCAAAACCTTTCCCAAATTCTAAAGTAAGTTTTTTTGAAAGGTTTTTTAAAGTATATTTTCCGTATTCTGCCCTTTCTTTTCCTTTTTGTTCGTCTTCAACAATTAATTGTCCGATTTGCCAGTAAGTTAATAATAGAGTAGAATTCGCAATACGAAAAACTTTTTCGCGCGATTGATTAATAATTTCCTTTATGGATTGAAACAAAGAATCTTCAGAAACTTCCATCTTACGAATGTAAAAAAAACCTCTGAAAAAATCAGAGGTTTAGATATTATTTTTAAATACTTTTTATTTTACGCCATGCATCATTTTGCTGATGAATTTGCTTAGTAAAAGAAGCAATAATCCACAAGCAATCACAAATCCTGAAATGTATGTGAATACTTGTCCTGCTCCCAAAGTTTCTACAATAGAAGCTAAGAATCCTCCGATGAAGTTAGCGATTGATGAAGCCAACATCCAAACTGCCATCAAGATTGAAGCTAATTTTGGTGGAGATAGTTTTGTAACAACCGATAAACCTACCGGTGAAAGACAAAGTTCACCAATTGTGTGTAGTAAATAGGTCATAATCAACCACATAATTCCTGCTTTGTTTGCGATGTCAGCAATGTCCCCGTTAGAATTTCTCTCTGCAACAGCTCCAAGCATAAACCAGAAACCAAGTCCTAAGATAATCATACCAACACCCATTTTTACAGGAGTAGAAAGTTTTTTACCTAATTTAGAACTCCAGAATATTGCAAATAATGGTGCTAATGTTACAATGAAAATAGGGTTAACCGACTGAAACCAAGATGTTGGGATTTCAAATCCGAAAACAGTTCTGTTGATAAATTTATCTGTATATAAAGATAAAGACGATCCAGCCTGTTCGAAACCAGCCCAAAAGAATACTGCAAATAAGAATAAAATAAAGATTACTGTAATTCTTTGTCCTTCTTCAGGTTTAGTTAAAGGTTTTCCTGTTACTGGGTTGATAGATTGCCCTTCAGTAGTTGCTTTGTCTTCAGTTCCTGTTGTTTTTACAGGTTTTGTACCTAAATCTCCCAAATATTTTTGAGCAAAAATATTAAATACAACCTGACCTAAAAACATTCCGATACCCGCTGTAAGGAAACCGTATCTATATCCATAAGCAATAGAACCGTCTGAATTGGTTGTTGCAAAAAGATTATCTGTAAAATATCCGATAATGAAAGGTGCAATTAAAGCTCCCAAGTTAATTCCCATGTAGAAAATAGAGAATGCAGAATCTCTTCTGTCGTCCCCATCTGGATAAAGACCTCCCACTAAAGTCGAAATGTTAGGTTTAAAGAAACCATTTCCGATGATCAGTAAGGCCAAACCAATGTAAAGCCCGGTTGTAGAATTCATTCCGAATAAAACAAACTGCCCAATCATCATGGTGATACCACCGATTGTAATTGCTAAACGTTTTCCTAAAAATTTATCGGCAAGCCAACCTCCGATAAGCGGTGTAAAATAAACAAGACCGGTGAAGTAACCATATAATAAGGTTGCATTCTGCTCGTCCATTCCTAATCCTCCTTCAATTAATTTCTTAGTTAAATAAAGGATCAAAATTGCACGCATTCCGTAATAAGAAAAACGCTCCCACATCTCGGTGAAGAACAAAAGGTACAAGCCTTTAGGATGTCCTTTCTTCTGTACTGTATCCATATTTGATTGTTAAATTTCTGTTAAGACCCACAAATATAGTTTTTTTTGGGTTTTTGGCAAGGTTTTATTTCGTTTTTAAAATAAAAAAGCCGCAGAATCATCTACGGCTGTTTATTTCGAATTTCAGGAGGTTAATTTACACCCTTTTCTTTCATGATTTTATTAAGCCTTTTTAATATTGAAAGCCCCAGTAAAGTCGCTAGAAGCAACAATCCAAAATTTACAATGAAGAAATTAGCTTTATTGTCATAATCGTACCAGAAGCTCGCTAAAACTCCGGAAAGTTTGTTTCCGATTGATGTTGAAAGGAAGAAACCACCCATCATCAAAGCTGTTAATCTTGGTGGTGAAAGTTTTGAAACCAAAGATAATCCCATTGGCGACAAACAAAGTTCTCCTACAGTGATTACTCCATACGCTGCAACCAGCCATAAAGCTGATACTTTTACTAAACCGTTTTGTCCGGCATAAACAGCTCCAACCATTACTAAACATGATAGTGCGGAGATAAACAATCCTAAAACAATTTTTGAAGGAGTACTCGGTTCTTTCCCTTTTCTTCGAAGCATCATAAAAAATGCAACGACAACTGGAGTCAATAGAATTACCCAACCTGGATTAATCGACTGGAATAATTCTGTGTTGTAAAGATTTACCGTTTGTGAAGGATTGGCTTCCAATTTTGCTTTGTCTGCGTCAGAAACATTTCTGAAATAAATATCTTTTCCTTGCTCTTTTAAAGCTTTGCCATTTTCATCTTTTTTTACCTGATATTGATCATCGTAGACAGAAACTTCTTTATCCAGATAATCTTTTTTATCAACCAAGAAAATTGATTCTAAAGGTTTTTCTACAGCTGCAGGAACGGTTCTTTCAGTATAATAATTTGCCCAACGTGTTAAAGCGGTTCCGTTTTGTTTGAAAACTGCCCAAAACATTAAGCTTACCGCAAAAATTGCCAATAATGCTCCGATTGGTTTTTTGTCTTCCGCATTTGCCTTTACATAAAGCATTACATAAAAATAAATTACCGGAATACAAGCGAAAATAAATGCATCTGTACTGTCACTTCCAAAAATATTATTTGGGATAAACCATCCGACAAGTCCGAAAATTACTGCAGGTAAAAATACTTTTACCAAAACATCAGAAATTTTGGTGTCTCCTTCTTGTGCAGGTTTCAAAACATTTGCCTGAAGAATATGCTGTCTTCCGATGGTGAAAACCAAAAGTCCTACAAACATTCCGACTCCCGCGGTCATAAATGCGGGTCCCCATCCGTATTTGTTACGCATGAAAGCAGCAATAATATTACAGACAAAAGCTCCAATGTTGATTCCCATGTAGAAAATATTGTATCCTGCATCTTTATTCGCTTTATAAGGTTCTTCGTTGTATAAATTTCCTAACAATGTAGAAATACTAGGTTTAAAAAATCCGTTTCCAATGATAATTAAAGCTAATGAAGCATAAAATAAAGGTAATTCTTTAAAAAAACCAATTCCGAGATAACCCAGTCCCATCAAGAATCCGCCAATGTAGATTGCTTTGATGTATCCTAAAACTCTGTCGGCTAAAAATCCACCTAAAAATGGTGTCAAGTAAGTTAATGCGATAAAAGTTCCGAAAATATCATCAGCGCTTTTATCATCAAAAGCCAATCCACCTTTTTCACTGTCGATCATGTACAGCACAAAAATTCCGAGGATTAAATAATAGCCGAAACGCTCCCACATTTCTGTGAAAAATAGATAGGGAAGCCCTTTAGGATGTTTGGTTTTCATGTATAAGATTTTTACAATTTCACAAATATAAAATTTTAAAAACAATATTTGAATTTTATTAACTTTGAGTAAAATAAAAACGAATTATGAATACAATATTTCATTTATCCTCTGCCGACGAAATTAATGAAGATTTGATAAAAAGTATAAAAGCTGCATATAAAAAGAAACCTATTTCTATAACAATTGAAGAGGATGTATATATTCCTGAATGGCAAAAAGAAGAGGTAAGAAGAAGAGCGCAATATGCAAAAGAAAATCCTGAATCACTTCTTGATTTTGATGATTTTATAGAAAGTTTTGAGAAAAAACTATTGAATGAAAAAAGCTAAAGTCGTTATTACCCAGAATGCTGATTTTGATTTAAAGGAGATTGCCGATTGGTATAACACAAAAGATAAAAAGCTAATTTGGGTATTCTTAAAAGATTTCAAAGAAAAAGTAAAATACATTTCAGTAAATCCTTTAGCCTGTGAAGTTAGATATGAAAATTTTAGAATATTTAAGAAAATTTCCCTTTGGCATTCATTATTTCTACAACGAACACAAAAATTTAATTGAAATATATTCTGTTTTTCATACTTCGAGAAACCCTGAACAGTGGAAAGAGAGAAAATAAAAGATCCGAATCTTATGTGAGACTCGGATCTTTTTTATTATTTAATTCAGATAAAATCTTAAAGATTTTCCAAAATAAAATCTGTCATTTTTTGGTACAGTTGTGGTCTTGTTTGTCCACCATAAATTCCGTGGTTTTTATCAGGATAAGCCATAAATTCAAACTGTTTTTTGTTTTGGATTAAAGCTTCAGAAAATTCCATAGAATTTTGGAAATGTACGTTGTCATCGGCTGTTCCGTGGATCAATAAGAATTTACCTTTCAACAAATTTGCATAAGTTGTAGGTGAATTATCATCGTAACCTGCAGGATTTTCCTGTGGAGTTAATAAAAATCTTTCGGTGTAAACAGAATCATAATATCTCCAGTTGGTAACCGGTGCAACAGCGATTCCTGCTTTGAAAACATCGGCACCTTTTGTCATTGCCAAACTTGCCATATATCCTCCAAAGCTCCATCCGAAGATTCCGATTCTTGTTTTATCGATATATTTTTGATTTCCTAACCATTTTGCTGCAACAATTTGATCTTCAATCTCATATTTACCTAAATTCTTATACGTTACTTTCTTGAATTTAGCCCCTTTATAACCAGTTCCACGTCCGTCTACACAAGCAATGATGTATCCTTTTTGAGCCAACATTTCAAACCAAAGTGCATTTCCGTTGTCCCAAGAATTGGAAACCTGTTGAGAACCAGGACCAGAATATTGGTACATAAATAACGGGTATTTTTTATTTGGATCAAAGTTTTTAGGCTTAATAATCCAGGCATTCATCTGATCTCCCGCAGCATTTGGAATCGTAATAAATTCTTTTACTGAAAAATTATCTGACTGTAATTTTTTAAGCTGATCGTCATTATTCTGAAGTTCTCTCAACTGCTTTCCGTTACCGTCTTTCAAAACAAAAGTGTAAGGTTTTGCTGCTGTAGAAGAAGTTTCAATGAAATAATTATAATTTTTGCTGAAGTTTGCGGCATTGTTTCCTTCCGCATTAGAAATCAGCTGCGATTTTCCATTCTGAATATTGATTTTAGAAACCACTTTGTTGATGCTTCCTTTTTCTGTAGTCTGAACGAAAATTTCCTGAGATTTAGGATTGTAACCGTAATATTCTGTCACTTCCCAATTTCCTTTTGTAACTTGTTTTTTCAGCTTTCCATCTTTGTCAAACCAATACAAATGACGGAAACCATCTCTTTCTGAAGCCCAAAGAAAACTGTTGTCTTCAAGGAATTCTAACGTTACATTGTCTGTATCGATCCACTTGTCATCAGTTTCTGTAAACAGTTTTTTTGCTTCACCTGTTTTGGTATTTACTTTCAAAATATCAGACGCATTTTGCGTTCTTTGTGAAGTAATCAAAACAATTTCATCTGCATTCGCGGTCTGAATAACGTTTGGAATGTAATAGTTTTTAAAATTGTCAAGATTTACTTTTGTCTTTTTTCCGTCTGCTAAATGATAAATATGTGCTGTTGCAACAGAGTTTTTTTCTCCCGCTTTCGGGTATTTATAACGCATTTCGGTAGGGTAAAGTGACTTTCCGTAGATAGGAATGTAAATTTCCGGAACATCAGTTTCAACCAATTTTACAAATAAAATGTCTGCAGAGTTTTTTGTCCATTCATATAATCTTGCATGTCCAAATTCTTCTTCATACACCCAGTCTGCTAAACCATTCAAAACTTTATTTTTTAAACCATGTTCTGTAATCTGAGTGATTTTTCCTGAATTTAAATCCTGATAAAATAAATTATTATCAACAATGAAAGCAATTTTGCTAGCATCTGGAGAAAATCTCGGTTCCTGTACTGGTTTTCCATCATTTAAACTTAAAATCTTACCAGATTTCAAATCTTTAACATCATAAACACCTAAAAAAGAATGCCTGTAAATAGGCTGACTTTCTTTTAACAAAAGTATTTTAGATTCATCATCAGAAAATTCATAGCTCTCAAAATTTCCATCAACCAGATTTCCTTCTTTCTGAGAAGTTTTGTAAGAATATTTTGCAATTCCGCCTTGCTCGATGACCAAATAATTTTCACCGTTTTTCATAGATGCAATTCCGGCAATGCCTTTGCCACGGTAGTATCCTGAATATATTTTGTCTAAAGTGATTTCCTGTGACGTAGCATTTTGAAATGCCGCAATAACAGTAAGGGTAAGTAAGAATTTTTTCATTGCTTAATTTAAAGAATTTCAAAGATAATAATTTTATTAATCTGATAAGAAAAAGCTTTTGTTGTAATGTTTTGGCAAAAGAATTGAATATATTTTATAATCAAAGAAAAATAATTATGGAAACTAATAAAAAACTTAATCGTTATGATCTAAAAGATCAAGTAGTAATTACAGGATTTTCAAACTTTAATGAAGCTGAAAATTATGTACAAAAAGAAGGCGGAGAATTAGTAGAGATAGCTTTTAAAGATGGAAATGATAATCCGCAGATTACTAATGAAGCAGGAATTATTGAGAAAAAACTCCATTATTTTGTAGAAGCAGGTCCTGAATATAAATTTATACATTCTTCTGATCCCGGTTTTAAACAATATGCAGGTGAACTTCAGAAGATAAAAGCAAGCATGGATAAAACGGGTCCTGAAGAAAGATATTTTGCGAATTTTGAAATTGAAAACACAGAAGACCCAATCATCGTTATTAAAAATGATCATTTAGAATCGGTAACTTCAAGAGAACGATCAAAATATCTGAAACATGCTTGTGTTTATGAAATCGGTGTTTCGAAACCCAAATCTTAAAATTTAAATATCATGAGCAAGACAAAATATTCTGAAAAAGCTCAGGAAAAAGTAGGAAAAGTGATGAAGGAGTTTAAAGAAGGTGAATTAAAATCTTCCTCGGGAGAAAAAGTTACTAACAGAAAACAAGCCGTTGCAATCGGTATTTCTGAGGCTAAAGAAGCTGGTTTGAAAGTTCCCAAGCAGAAAAAGAAAAAAGACTAAAATAAAAATCGGTTTGAAATACTCAAACCGATTTTTATTTGGATTAACCCAAAATGTAGTTTTTTAAAATTACGCTTTATGATTATATAAAATGCTGTAATATTCGTCTGCCATTCTATCGCTGTTGAAATTTTGCTTTACATCTTTCATAGAATTCTGTTGTATTTTTCGCCATTTATCAGGTTGATCGTAATAGATTGGTAGAATTTCGTTTTCAAGAAGTTCATATAATTTGTTGAAATCATATCGATCCTGTTCATAAATACTCATATTCATGTAATCTGCTTTCGGAACAACGAAAGAATTTTCGCCATGTTTTGCAAATTCCGGAATCCAGCCATCGTCTGTAGAAAGGTTGACAGAACCGTTCATTGCAGCGGTCATTCCTGATGTTCCTGAAGCTTCTCTTGGAACCCTCGGATTATTTAACCATAAATCTGAGCCTTGTTTTAAAGATTTACTTAAAGCCAATTCATATCCTGTTAAAACCGCCATATTTTTGTGGTTTTTACTTTCCTCTACCAGAACATTGAATGTGGAAATCGAAGAATAATCCATCGGATAAGGTTTTCCTGCCCAAATAATCTGAACCGGATATTTTGGATTGTTGAGTAGTTTCCTGAATTTTTCTTTATCCTGTAAAAGCAAATCTGCTCTTTTATAACCCGCAAACCTTCTCGCCCAAACGATTGTAAATATATTGGGATCAAATAAATTTCCGCTTTGATCGGCTACAATTTTGAATAGTCTTTTCTTTAAAATTTTCTTTCTGTAATCGAAAAGAGTATCGTTTTTTTCGTCTTTAGAATTGTAAAGTTCTTTGTCGCCCCAATATTTAAATTCCTGAGCGTTGGTAATCGATTTGATTTCACAGATTCCGGGATATTTACTCCACATCGCTCTGGAAACTTCACCATGTAACTTTGAAACACCATTTGCAATTCTTGCCATTTTCAAAGCACAAAGTGAATGGTTGAAAAGTTCACCATCAGAACCTTCAAGTTTTTTTGCTTCTTCCATGCTTAAACCTGAAAAATAAGACATGTCGTAGCATAATTTAAGATTGTGCTTTTCATTTCCGGCTTCTTCGGGAGTGTGTGTCGTAAAAACCAGTTTTTCTTTTACTTTCTGAATGTCTCCGTTGTATTTTTTCAATAAATGAAACGCAGCAGGAAGTCCGTGAGCTTCATTAAGATGATAAACATCTCGGTCGATATTCATTTCATCTAAAAGTTTTGCACCACCTTTTCCAAGAAGAATGTACTGTGCCAGTTTTGTAGATTCGTTGGCGTCGTAAAGTCTATGGCAAATTGTTTTGGAGATGTGATCGTTTTCCGGTACATCTGTGGAAAGAAAAAACATCGGTGCCGTGTTGAAAATTTCAGGATCAAGATACCAAACTTTCACCCAAACCGGAGCGCTGTGGATTTCAATTTGAAACTTTATACCTGTATCTTCAAGAAAACTGTACATTTTTCTCGTCCACGTTGGTTGTAAAGTCTGATCATGATTTCTCGCCTGATCGTAATACCCGAATTTCCATAAAATTCCGATCCCGATAAGATCCTGATTAAGGTTGTAGGCACTTCTCATGTGAGATCCGGCTAAAAAACCTAAACCTCCGGAATATATTTTTAAAACCTGCTCAAGAGCAAATTCCATTGAAAAATAAGCGACTTTTTCAGCATATTTTGGATTGATACTGAAGGGTATTTTGAAATTTCTGAAATCCATAAAATCATTGTTTGTGTTAAACAAAGTAAAGGTATCGATTAAGAAAACAAACTCTGTATTAATTATATGATAAATTATTTTAAAAGAGACTTTTTGAATCTTATTTTTAACTACCTTTAAGTGTAAATTTTTGATTATCAAAAGCTTTCAGTTTGAACCGTGAAAACATGTGTCATTATTAACTTTTAAAAGACCACACATGAAAAGAGCATTTTCTGATGAAGATTTAATAAAAAATCTCAGCCTGTATCATCTCAATCGGCATTTGAAGAAAAAGCCGATGGAAAAATATCATCGAAAAATTGATGAGTCAAAACTTCATGACCGTGAAAAATATAAGAAAAAAGCAGAAATTTTATTGCTTAACTCTTTTATGCACCATTTTCCGGAAGTTACCTTTGAAAATCTTACCTGCGAAAGTCCGGATTTTATTGCCACTCTTAACGAAAAAAAGATAGGAATAGAATTAACGGAAGTGATCAATCATCTTGAAATGAAAAAGGTGGAAAGTAACTTAAATAAGATTTTCCGTCAGGCAGAAATATTACTCGAACAAGAAGACACTACGAAATATCGTGGTGTTTATTTTTTAGAATTTCATACAAATATTAAGTTTGATTCTCTGGAACATCAGCAGGAAATTATTTTAAATATTTACAAAAGCATTAAAAAAGGAAAACCTGTTGGCTGTGTAAAAAACATCAGAAAATCTTCTCACCGCAGAAATGTTTTTATTACGTATGAATATAATATGAGCCTTTTTGATGAATTATGCTCTGAGAAAATCATTGAACTGATCGAAAAAAAGAACGAAAAGTTTCCATATTATGATACTTCTGTTGATGAATGTTGGCTGGTTATTGTTTCAGATATGAATTCTATTGCATCGCGATATACCTTCATTCAAGACAGGGAACATTTAGCTGAGGTAAAAAGCCCTTTTCATAAGATTTTTCACCTTGAAAACCTTTGTGGAAATATGACTAGTATTAAATAGTTTTAATGAATGAGTGTGAATAATTTAATTTGGTTCTTGTTTTATTAATAAATATTTTGTTTTTGTCATTATTTGGTGAGATTAATTAAATTTAGTTATATTTGATATACTTTAACTAATAATCAATTAGATATGAAAAAAACTCTACTATTCATTCTTTTTTGTATTTCACAAAGTTTTTATTCACAGGCAGATTGTTCTACTGCTTTAGCTGTTTGTGGAAATTCTAATATTACGTACAATCCCACTGGAATTGGCTTGGTTGATGAAACATTGGGTGGCTGTCTCACAGAAGGAGAACACAATTCAATATGGTATAAATTAACGATTGCAACCGGTGGTACACTTACTTTTGATTTGGTCCCTACCAATCCCAATGCAGATTATGATTGGGCGATGTATGGGCCAAATGTTACATGCGCAAGTTTAGGTGCGCCTATTCGATGTAATGCAGCAACGGTAATAGGAGTGGGTGCTTCCACAGGATTGAATATGACGAGCACGATATTAAGTGCTGCGGGAGGTTCTCCTACTCCTTATTGTCGGTATTTAGATGTAGTTGCAGGAGAAACATATTATTTATATTTAGATAACTGGGTTGGTGCAGGTGGAAGTACAACAGCTCCTTTTTCTCTAACTTGGGGTGGAACGGCTACTTTAGCTTCTCCTTTTACGGATCCTGTTTTACAGCCAAATCCATTTGTACCACCAGGAATTCCTGCGGCTAACCCGAATAACCCACGTGAGATTCTTATTTGTTCAAGTCCCGCTTTGTTTGATTTCAGTACACTTACTCCAGGAATCTTAAACGGAAACCCAAATTTTATTGTTACTTATCATACATCACAGAATGATGCGCTTTCGGGAGCAAGTCCTATTACTGCTCCTTTAATTGTGAATACAACAACAACTTATTATTATAGTATTCATTATCAAGATCCAGCGAGCCCTAATAATGCACTTAATTCTTGCCGACAAATCGGTGCTTTTAAATTTAAATTAGGAAATATTACAGCGAATGACGCAACAATTTTTGCATGTAACAATAATAAAAAAGGTCAGGGAACATTTAACTTAACCACAGCGAATGTTTTTGGAGGTACAAATGTTACAATAACTTATTATCCTACATTGGCAAATCTAAATGCAGGAACAGGGCAAATTGCCAATCCTAGTCAATATGTTTCTGCAGAAGGAGTTGTTTATGCTTATGTGAAAACAACAGACGGTTGTTCAGATTATGCAGTAATTACTTTACGTTTCTACCCGGAAGTTGTAGTGAATGATGCTACTTTGAGAGCTTGTACATTTGATGTCAATCTTAAAACGGCTTCTTTTAATCTTACAACAGCTTCAGTGACGGCTCAGACAGGAACTACAAAAAAATATTATCCATTTCTTACCGATGCAACGAATGGAACTAACGAAATTTCAAACTTCACAAACTATATTTCTCCAAATGGAGTGGTTTATGTAAGAGTTATAGACGGAAACGGATGTTATGGTATTGCAAAAATTAAATTAGAAGTAATTCCTCCAGTGTACTCTACGGTTTTAAAAGATAAAACAATTTGTATTGAAGACAAAACCACTTTGGATGCAGGAGCAGGCTTTGATGGCTATGAGTGGAGTACAGGTGCAACTACGCAAACTATTTCTAATGTGGGAGTTGGAACGTATTGGGTGAAATTAAAAACCGGAGATTGTATCATTCTGCAAAACGTAAAAGTATATTCTTCAGAACAACCGGTTATTACAAGTGTTGATATTTCTAATACGACTATAACAATTAATGTAAATGGAGGAAAAGCTCCTTACCAATATTCAATGGATGGTATCGCTTGGCAAGATTCTAACGTATTTACGAATATAAAAAGAGGAGATCACAAAATCTACGTGAAAGATGCTTACGATTGTGAACCAATAGAAATCGGAATTGTTGTTCCAAATCTGGTGAATGTTATCACTCCAAACGGAGACGGCATCAATGATGTGATAGATTATTCTGCTTTGGCAAACAAACAGAATTTGATCTTCAATGTTTTTGATAGATACGGAAATAAAATTTTCCAAGCAGATAAAATGAATAATTATAAATGGGACGGAACTGCAGGTAATAAAAAAGTTCCTACCGGAAATTATTGGTATTCTGTGTCATGGAATGAAAATGACAAAAAAGGAACACCAATTAAATACTCAGGTTGGGTATTGTTGAAAAACAGAGAATAATTAGAAATGATTAAATATGACAAAAGCCATCTTGCGAAAGATGGCTTTTGTTAATTAAAAACCTTTGTATCTTTAAAGTAATCAGAGAGATAAAGTATTTTTCCGCATTCTGAAAATTGTATGATGGTACAGATCTCATTGGCATAACTTCCTTTTCCGGATATGTTGCCTAAAGAGTTGGTTTGGTAAAAATATTTGTTATTTCCCAGATTGAAAATTTCGGAAACACTCCATTCGATCTTTTCGTATCTTCTGAAAATAGCTCTGAATAGTGCTAAGATTCTGCTTTTCCCTGAAATTTCTTTTGTAGGCGGAATCCAAATCACAGTTTCATCAGTAAACCATTTTTCAAGCTTTTCAATGTTTAAGGAATTCAAATCCTGCATAAAATGGCTAATCTTACAATTCATAGGTTGCAATTTACATTTATATACGTGAAAAATCTTAAATTGGTTTTAAATAAAATATTAAACATTTATCATGAAAGATCTATTTATTAAAAGATTTGAATACTATAAAATGCTCGGCGACAAATCATTTGCACAACTTTCAGATGAGCAGATTTTCTGGCAGTTCAATGAAGAAAGTAATTCCATTGCGGTGATTGTGAAGCATGTTGCAGGAAACATGCTGTCGAGATGGACGAATTTTTTAACGGAGGATGGTGAAAAATCCTGGAGAAACCGTGATGAAGAATTCGTAAATACTTTTAAATCGAAAGATGAGGTTTTAGACTATTGGGAAAAAGGCTGGAGTTGTCTTTTTGATGCTTTGAGTCAAATTAATGATGAAAATTTATATTCAAAAATTTATATAAGAAACGAGGCGCATTCGGTGATTGATGCGGTTTTCAGACAATTGGCACATTATCCTTATCATATCGGTCAGATTGTTTTTATTGCTAAAATGATGAAAAATGAAGACTGGAAAACGCTTTCTATTGCAAGAAATAAATCTCAGGATTTTAATAATGAAATGAAAGATAAATTCTCTGAAAAATGAAGAATTTCGCCATAAATAAAAATAAAGGGATTATTTCGGAGGAGTTTTTAAATAAGAATATTTTAGATTTTCCTTCTGCCTGCAAATATGTTTCAGAATTGCCATACAAAAGGAATTCAGATAAAAATAACATTAAATGTATTTTTGATGACTTGGGTGGAACTTGCAGTACAAAACATGCGGCACTGAGAAAATTGGCACTTGAAAATCATCAGTCGAATGTGAAATTAATTCTCGGGATTTTTAAAATGGATGCGGAATATACTTTTAAAATTAAAAATACTTTAGACAAGTTTAATTTAAATTATATTCCCGAAGCTCACAATTATCTCAAAATTGATGATGAATATTTTGATTTTACAAAACCTAATTCGGAATATTCACAATTTAAAAATAAATTACTGGTTGAAAAGAAGATAGAATACAATGAAATTATGACCGAAAAAGTTTTGTTTCATAAACGTTTTCTTGAAAATTGGCTTTCTGATGAAAATCTTTCTTACAGTCTGGATGAAATTTGGGAGATAAGAGAACAGTGTATCAAAGATTTACAAAAAAGTGATGAGGCAGAGATTCAAAATTCATCTTCTGTTTGTTTTGCAAATAGTCCTGATGTAAGAGACGATTATAAACTATAGACCAAATCAATTTAAAATTCATATTAAATTGATTATCTTTGCACCCACAAAATTCAGGAAAATAAATGTCTCACTTTCATAGAACTGCCGCATTTCATACTCTTGGCTGCAAATTAAACTTTGCGGAAACATCTACTATTGCCCGTCAATTAACAGATGCAGGTTATGATAAGGTAAGTTTTGATGATAGAGCAGATATTTATGTAATCAATACTTGTTCGGTTACCGAAAACGCCGACCGTGAATGTAAACTTCACGTAAAAAGAGCAATGAAAGCCAATCCTGAAGGTCTGGTCGTAATTGTTGGATGTTATGCACAGCTGAAACCTGAAGAAATTTCACAAATCACGGGGGTAGATTTGGTTCTTGGAGCCAAAGAAAAATTCAATATTTTAAGCTATCTCGACGATTTAGAAAAATCTGAAAGCGAAGGTGTTGTTCATTCATGTGAAATCGAAGAAACTGATTTTTTTATCGGAAGTTATTCCATTGGTGACAGAACCAGAGCTTTTTTGAAAGTTCAGGATGGTTGTGATTACAAATGTACGTACTGTACAATTCCTTTAGCAAGAGGTATTTCCCGTTCAGATACTATCGAAAATGTATTGAAAAACGCCAGAGAAATTGCCGAAAGAGACATCAAAGAAATTGTTTTAACAGGTGTGAATATCGGTGATTACGGTAAAGGTGAGTTTGGAAATAAAAGACACGAACATACTTTTTTAGATTTAATTTCTGAACTTAATCAAGTTGAAGGAATTGAAAGAATCCGTATTTCTTCTATTGAGCCTAATCTTTTGAAAGATGAAAGCATCGAATTGGTTTCTAAAAGCAAGAGTTTTGTACCGCATTTTCATATCCCTTTGCAATCGGGAAGTGATGAATTGCTGAAAAAAATGAAGCGTCGTTATCTTACCAAATTGTATAACGACAGGGTTAATAAAATCCGCGAAGTAATGCCCGATGCGGCAATTGGTGTAGATGTTATTGTTGGTTTCCCTGGTGAAACCGAAGAATTATTCATGGAAACGTATAACTTCCTGAATGAACTCCCTATTTCATATCTTCATGTATTTACTTATTCTGAAAGAGAAAATACTGAAGCGGCAGGAATGCAGGGTGTTGTTCCGATTCCGGAAAGAAAAAAACGTAATAAAATGCTTAGAATTCTTTCTGAAAAGAAAAAAATGGCATTTTATCAGACTCAATTAGGAAAGACGCTTCCCGTTCTTTGGGAGCACGAAAATAAAGACGGCAAAATGTACGGCTTCACAGAAAACTATGTGAGGGTGCAAAAAGATTTTGACCAGGCTTCAGTAAATCAAATTGAATTTCTAAATTTAGAAAAAATCCTGTCAGATGGCACGGTTTCTGTGCAATCGTCTTACGAAAGTTTTTTAGCAAAAGCATAGTCTGTTTGCTATATTTCCACTAAATTTATTCTTTAACGTTTTAAATCTATATTCTTATGAGAGATAAGTTCTTATCTTGGGGAATTGTATTGGTAGCTGCAACATGGGTTGTGGCGTTACTGATCAAAGCACATTATTGGATTCCTACGCTGTTAACAGCAATTTACGCATTAGGAGTTTATAATTCTTACCAATCAAAACACGCAATTCTGAGGAATTTTCCTGTTTTGGGATATTTCAGGTATTTTTTTGAAGGTATTTCACCTGAAATGCAGCAGTATTTCATTGAAAGAGAAACAGACGGAAAACCATT
Organism: Chryseobacterium scophthalmum; assembly: GCF_900143185.1. Lineage (NCBI taxonomy): Bacteria > Pseudomonadati > Bacteroidota > Flavobacteriia > Flavobacteriales > Weeksellaceae > Chryseobacterium > Chryseobacterium scophthalmum. The sequence goes on from NZ_FSRQ01000004.1 coordinate 97,426, forward strand.
TCCCAGAAACCAACGTTCTGCAGTGTATAGACGTTCAAAAAATATTAGCGACACCGTTCCTTTTGGAACTCAGTTAGAAGTAAATCATAGAAAATATGAAGGAATTAAGCATTCTATTTATGCTAAATCTCCAAAAGAAGAACTTCCGAGAGTTTGGGTAGGAGGTGAGCAGTGTACTCAGCCTTATCATGCTTCGTTGTTTAATATTTCAGCAATGAGTTTTGGTGCATTGAGTGACAGAGCTCAAATTTCGTTAAATAAAGGGGCAAAAAAAGGGAATTTTTATCATAATACAGGAGAAGGAGGGATCTCACCTCACCATTTAGAAGGAGGAGATTTATGCTGGCAAATAGGAACCGGATATTTCGGCTGTAGAGATGATGAAGGAAAATTTAATCCTGAATTATTCACAAAATATTCTACTCTTCCAAGTGTAAAAATGATTGAGATTAAATTATCTCAAGGTGCAAAACCTGGTCATGGTGGAGTTTTACCGGGTGTGAAAAACACTCCCGAAATTGCTAAAATACGCCACGTACAACCCGGTCTTACTATTATTTCTCCGCCTTCGCATTCATCTTTTTCTGATGCTGCAGGATTGTTGAGGTTTGTACAGCAGTTAAGAGAACTTTCTGGTGGAAAACCTGTTGGTTTTAAGCTTTGTATTGGTGATACCAAAGAGTTTGAAGATATTTGCGTTCAGATGAATGTTCTGAAAATTTATCCTGATTTTATTACCATCGACGGAGCAGAAGGAGGAACCGGAGCTGCGCCACCAGAGTTTTCTGATGGAGTAGGGATGCCTTTAGAACCTGCTTTAATATTTGTAAATCGTACACTAAGAAATTATAATCTTAGAAATAAATTACGCGTAATAGCCAGCGGAAAAGTATTGACAAGTTTAGATATTTTGCGAGCGGTTGCAATGGGAGCAGACATGTGTAATAATGCACGAGGATTTATGTTTTCTCTTGGCTGTATTCAGGCTTTGAGATGTAATAACAACAATTGTCCGACGGGTGTAGCGACGCAAGATAAAATGTTGATTAAAGGGCTTGATGTGACTGATAAAGCAGAAAGAGTATATCATTTCCACAAAAATACTTTACATACGTGTAACGAGTTGATTGCTGCTGCAGGAAGAAGCTCTTATGAAGAAGTTGATGCAAGTATGTTTATGCGAGGTGATGAGTTTGAGCATCTTTCAGATAAATATTTCCCGGATATTTTAGGGAATGTGAGATAAAAAAAAAGCGCTTCAAATTACTTTGAAGCGCTTTTTTTACTATTTGTTATTGACCTGTAGGTCTTAGATTTGCTTTGTAAATCTGGAAACTAAATACAAAACAATTATTTTGTAGTGAATATCCTGTATAGTTATAATGTGCATTTCTACCAAAAGCAGCTTTTGACGGAACAATAATTACTCCTTGTAAATTGTAAGGATTTTCATCGGGTAAATTTTCAAAACCTTTAAAATATCTTAGACCCTCTTTTAGGCCTGCTATTTCATAATAGCTACTGTTTTGACCAGCTGCAGTTCTTACGCTCTTTTTTACAAAATAAAACATAGGATCAGTTACGGGAGAACCGCTTCCGTCTATATTGTTTAAAAGAGTTCCCGCTCCTCCAAAAGAAATATTTCCGTCTGTATCTGTAGCAAGATAATAATTAGCTCTCATCATTGTTCTTATCTGAGTAGAATCTCCTATTGTTACACCCGTTGAAGGAGGAGTGCTGTCTTCAGGCTGTGCTCCGGTTCTTTTGATGTAAATAACTCCGGATGGAAGTGTTTGAGGGCTCAGTTGAGATAATTTTTTCTCATTATCATCAGCAGCATCTGATGTGAAAGCTTTTATGTTTCCTTGCGTATCCAAGTAGTTGTTATCCATAAATTTCTGAATAGCCTGCTCGTCATAAGAGTTTCTTACATTGATGTCTTCCGGTTCTACGAAAGTTTCCACTTCATCATCCTTTTTACAAGCTGCGAAACACAACGATCCTGCAAGGATATACAAAAATATTTTTTTCATTTCAAAAACTTTAATTACTTTACAAATAATATAACGACAAAAGTATAAAAAAATATGAGAATAGATAAATTTTTATGGAGCATTCGTTTTTATAAAACAAGATCGGTATCTGCAGATGAAATAAAAAAGAACAGAGTTTCTATCGGAACCTCGGTTGTGAAGTCCTCCAAAGAAGTAAAAGAAGGAGATGTTATTAAAATTCGCAAGAATCAAATCGAATATAAAATTAAAGTAATACAGATCCCTAAAAGTAGAATTGGAGCTAAGTTAGTTCCGCTTCATATCAAAGATGTGACAGATAAAGATCAGTATGAGCAATTAATGATGAGAAAAATGTCTCAGGAGTATTATCGAAACAGAGGAGAAGGTAGGCCTACCAAAAAAGACAGAAGAGATATGGATGATTATGTAGAAAATGATGTCACTGCAGATTTTACAGATTGGGATGATTTTTTTGGTGAAGATGGCAGTGATACTGAAACCAATGACTAAACCAATTTATGAAAAGGAAAAGCTCTAGAGATAGAGCTTTTCTATTATCTCCTGAATAATGTCTTCGGGATTTTTATTATCTGTATTAATGCTGAATTGTGCCTTGCTGTAATAAACATTTCTCTCAAATAAATGTTTAGCAATAAATTCAGGGATGTCTTCATCAGCAATTTTTGCAATTAAAGGTCTTTTTTCTTTCTGCTTTGAAATTCTTTCTGCTAAAGTAGCGATTGAAGCTCTTAGAAAAACACTCTTCGAATTATTATTAATAATTTCCATATTATTATAATAAACCGGTGTTCCTCCACCCAGACTCAAAACGATGTTTTCTTGGCTGGCTAAAATTTCCTCCAAAGTTTCTCTTTCTAGCTTTCTAAAGTAAATTTCTCCCTTTTTTTCGAAGATTTCGGGAATGGTCAATTTATTTCGACGAGAAATCTCTTTGTCGAGGTCAATTAATTTAAAATTTATTTTATCGCTTAATATTTTGGAAATGTGAGATTTGCCACTCCCCATGTATCCTACTAGTGAAATTATCATGAAAATATTTTAAACAAATTTGCGAAAAAGTTTTGAGATAATGAAAAAAGTTATATCTTTGCACCACTAAAAACAAGGGACATTACTTAACAATGAAACTTGATAATAAAGTGACCGACTCGGTAGCTCAGCTGGTAGAGCAATACACTTTTAATGTATGGGTCCTGGGTTCGAATCCCAGCCGGGTCACTAGCGAAAAATTACTAGATTTTTGTAATTTTATTGCCTGTGTGGTGAAATTGGTAGACACGCCATCTTGAGGGGGTGGTTTCCTAAGGATGTGCTGGTTCGAGTCCAGTCGCAGGCACTGCAGAAAAAAATATTTAATTAATCATTGATATTTTATAAAATTAATTTTATATTTGTCGTCGTTAATTTGATGTGACCGACTCGGTAGCTCAGCTGGTAGAGCAATACACTTTTAATGTATGGGTCCTGGGTTCGAATCCCAGCCGGGTCACAAGTTTACTGAAAAGTAAATTTTTTTCATATTAATATTTTGTGATTTGGTGTTCAAAGGCTTCCTTCAGGAAGCCTTTGATTTTTGTATTAATCCAAATGCATATTGTCAATCAATCTTACTCCGTCTACATCAACTACGATAAAGGCTCTGTAAGAATTTCCATCTTCTTTTTGATTGGTTTCTTTTAATGTACTTTCATCAGCAATTAAAAAATATTCTAATTTCATGTTTTTTTGATGAGAAAAAATTTCGTCTACATTTTCTTTAATGTTAAAAACTGAAGTGTTTTTAAACCATTCTTTAACTTTTGTTAGTGTTTCAAAAATTATTTTAGCATCCTCTTTTCTGGTTTCGGTGAGACGCTGGTTTCTTGAGCTTAAAGCTAAACCGTTTTCTGCTCTGTAAATAGAAACTCCTTTTATTTTAATAGGAAGTTGCTTTTTCTCGACCATTTTTTTGATAATAGCTAATTGCTGGAAATCTTTTTCTCCAAAATAAGCGTTATCTGGTTTTACTTGTCTGAAAAGTTCTTCAACTACAGTTCCTACCCCGTCAAAATGCCCCGGTCTTGATTTTCCTTCCATTTCGTTTTCCAAACCATCATAATCGTAACGCTGGCTTTCTGTTTTTTCAGGATAAATATCTTCAACTTGAGGAAGATAAACAGCATCTACAAGTTCTGAATTTTTGAGAATGAAGATGTCACGATCGGTATCTCTTGGGTATTTTTCGAGATCTTCGGCATTGTTAAACTGTGTAGGATTTACAAAAATTGAAGAAATGACCAGGTCATTTTCTTTTCTTGCAGCTTCGTATAATGACAGGTGCCCATTGTGTAAAGCTCCCATTGTTGGCGCAAAACCTATTTTTTTGCCCATTTCCTTCTGTCTTTCTATAAAATCCTGAAGTGTTTTTTTGTTTTTTAGAACTTCCATAGTTTATTTTAATAACAATTCAAAAATACTAATATTAAGATATTTATTTTTAGTTTTCCAGCAATATCTTAAGAACTATCGTAAAAAAATGTTAATTAGGATAATGTTGAATGTTTTTTCGTAATTTTGCATATTAAGCGTTATTTAAAAATTATATAAAAAATTATATGCCCAATCAGAAAATACTGTACATTACCACAGAGATGTACCCTTATCAGGAAGATACAAATTTAGCAGCGGTGGTAAACAAAATGGCACTTAAAATGCACCAAGAAGGCAATGATGTAAGAGTTTTTATGCCAAGATTCGGACAGATAAGTGAGAGGAAATTCCAACTTCATGAAGTAATTCGTCTTTCGGGGATGAATATTATTATCAACGATTTAGATCAGCCTTTAATTATTAAAGTTGCTTCGCTTCCGGGTGAGAGACTACAGGTTTATTTCATTGATAACGAAGAATACTTTAAAAGAAAACAATATTATTTTGATGACGAAGGAGTAGCGTTTGATGATAATGACGAGAGAGCTATATTCTTTGCACGCGGTGTGATAGAAACAATCAAAAAACTAAACTGGGTTCCAGATGTTATTCACTTAAACGGGTGGATGTCTTCTTTCGTGCCTATTTATTTGAAAACATATTACAAATCTGATACTTACTTCAAAGATGCTAAAATTGTACTTTCATTATATAATGAGAAGGATGCAGCTTTGGCAGGAAATGTAGGTGAGAAACTTCAGTTTGATAATATTTCAGATTTAAATGCGTTAAATAAACCAAGCTTCGAGAGTTTCGTAATCGAAAGTATGAATTATGTAGACGAAGTTGTAAAAGGAGATGAGTTTTTGAACGGTGATCTTGATAAAGGTTTTAATGAAACTACTACTTCAAAATCTGAATACCTAGATGTAGACTCTATCAGTAAATTATATTAATATACATTTTGATGATTTATAATATTAGAAAAATTTTCACCATTCTTTCTGTAATGTTTTTAGGTGGTGTATTGGTTTATAACTGCGAACCGGAACCAGATTCTTTAGGTGAACAGCTATTTTTGAATGGTGCAGCAGAAGGAGTAGAATCTTCTTATGATCTTATTGCCTATAATATTAAGAATAATGATACCATAAGAACGGATGCATTTAAATTATTAGATATTGTTAGTTCTGGTTCAGTTTCTTCCACAGCGGTTTTGGGAGCTTTTAATGAAAGCCAGTTTGGGATGCAGAGAGCTTCTTATTTTACTCAAGTGAGATTACCTTCTTATAATCCTGATTTTGGAACTAATGCAGTGGTAGACTCTGTAGTTTTGGTTCTTAAACCTATTGTGTCTTTAGATTCTCTTACAACTACTACAAACGAAAGTTATGTTTATCCGGATGGAAATGTTGATGCCAAAAAAGTTGTCAATACATATCCAATTAAAAAATTCGGTAAAGCAAAATTTAACGGAGGTAAGCTTACTCTTCAAGTAAATGAAGTGACTGAATTTATGAATGGAGTTAACGATATCGTTTATTCTAATAGAAACTTCGATACAAATACCACAGCTTTAGGTTCAAAAGAAATTAAAAATGGAAGTGTAAGCTCTGTTGTTATTACAAAAGATTCTGATAACACTGAATTATTTACTTCATCAACACCTGTATTGAGAATTCAATTGACACCGTCTGTTTTCCAATCTAAAATTATTAATAAGAAAGGACAGCCAGAATTAAATGATGTTTCAAATTTTATAAGACATTTCAGAGGCTTGAAAGTTTCTGTTGTTGAAAACGACGGGTACTTATTCCAGTTTACACCAAATGATATGCAGCTTATCATGTATTATAAGAATGATAAGCTTGTAGATAATGTTAATACTAGACCTCAAACAAAATATGAGTTTGCTGTAAAAGGTTCAAATATGCATTCTGCTTATTATGAGTATGATAGAACTAATACTGTAATGAATAATTATGCTTTTGGGAATACAACAATTGGAGATAAAAAATTGTATGCACAAGGAATGGGGGGTAATTCTATTGGTATAAAATTCAAAAAAGAAGAGATTGATAAACTGAAACAACTGTATCAAAATGATAAAGCTGCTATTATTAGTGCAAAAATCAGAATATATACTGATAAGTCAGAATGGTCTAATCCTTATGCGAAACCTACAGAATTTACGATTGTTCAAAGAGATAAAGACTCTAGCGGAAAAGAAACAACAGCATTTACTACTGATTATACTTCTCTGGGAGCTTTGTTTATTCCTTTAAGAGCTTATGATTTAGATAAGAACCCTGCTTATTATGATTTTACAGTAACACAATCTTTAAAAGACATTGTTGAATCGGGTGCTGCTTATAATGATAAATATTTCAAGATAGATCTTGCTAAGTTTGTACCTAATGCTTCTGGTGGTACTGCAGGATATAATTACACTACAAGAGCATTTTCTATGGGAAGAACTGTTTTTGTTGGTTCAGACAATTCGAACGAGAACAAAATTCAGTTAAAAGTTACTTACGGTACAAAAAAATAAAAACATTAAAAAATACATTTGAATAAAATATGTGCGGAATAGTTGGTTATACAGGTTTTCAGGATGCTTATGATATCGTTATCAATGGTCTTAGAAGATTAGAATATAGAGGTTACGACAGTGCCGGAATTGTTTTAGAAAATACTGCCAACAGCTTTAGTGTTGAAAAAACCAAAGGAAAAGTTGATGATTTGGTTAATATTTCTCATAATTTAAAGGGAACTGCAAAAATAGGAATGGGACATACACGTTGGGCAACCCACGGTGTACCAAGTGATAGAAACTCGCATCCCCATGTTTCTAATAACGGGAAAATAGCACTTGTACATAATGGTATTATTGAAAATTATGATACAATTAAAACAATGCTTACCGAGAAAGGATTCACTTTCAAGTCAGAAACAGATACAGAAGTTTTAGTTAATCTTATTCAGTATTTTACAGAGCTAAATTCTGAAACAGATTTTCCTGAAGCAGTAAGATATGCATTAAATGAAGTTTATGGTGCTTATGCTATTACAGTAATGCACGAAGATTATCCTGGACTTTTGGTTGTAGCGAGATTAGGATCTCCGTTGGCAATCGGAATTGGTGATAAAGAATATTTTATCGCATCTGATGCTTCTCCTTTTGTTGAATTTACAAAAGAAGCAATTTATCTTGAAGAAGGCCATATGGCGACTATATCATTAGAAGGCGGTGTGGATATCAGAACAATTACAGAAAATTCTAAAATAATTCCTGAAATTCAAGAATTAAAATTAAGCTTAGAGCAGATAGAAAAAGGTGGATATGAGCATTTTATGCTTAAAGAAATCTTTGAACAGCCAAAATCTATCCACGATACAATGAGAGGAAGGCTTATTGTGAATGAAGGAGTTATTAAAATGGCGGGAATTTGGGATCATGTAGAGAAATTCAAAAACGCTAATAGAATCATCATCATTGCTTGTGGTACTTCATGGCACGCAGGTCTTATTGGTGAATATTTAATTGAAGAATTTGCAAGAGTTCCTGTTGAAGTGGAGTATGCTTCTGAGTTTAGATATAGAAACCCTATTATTACAGATAAAGATGTAGTAATTGCTATCTCTCAATCGGGAGAAACTGCAGATACAATGGCTGCTTTAAAATTAGCTAAGGAAAAAGGTGCATTTATATATGGTATATGTAATGTAGTAGATTCTTCTATTGCTAGAATTACAGATGCAGGATCTTATACTCATGCAGGACCAGAAATTGGTGTTGCTTCTACAAAAGCATTTACAGCTCAGTTGACTATCCTTTCTTTAATTGCATTAAAATTAGGAAAACACAACGGTAACTTAGGAAATGCTGAATTTATGAGTCTTATCTCTGAGTTGAATGCACTTCCTAAGAAAATTGAAGAAGTTTTAGAGGGTACTCATGAGCTTACTCAAAATATTGCAAAAGACTTTATCAATGCAACCAATTTCCTTTACTTAGGAAGAGGTTACAATTATCCAGCTGCTTTGGAAGGAGCTCTTAAATTAAAAGAGATTTCTTACATCCATGCAGAAGGATATCCTGCGGCAGAGATGAAGCACGGTCCGATTGCTCTAATTGACGAAAACATGCCAATTGTTATTATTGCTCCTAAAAAAGGCCACTATGATAAGATTGTAAGTAATGTACAGGAAATTAAAGCTAGAAAAGGTAAAGTAATTGCGGTTGTAAATAAAGGAGATACGCAGGTTAGCGCAATGGCAGACTATGTGATTGAAATTCCTGAAACATCAGAATGTTTTTCTCCAATAGTAGCTTCAGTGCCTTTACAACTACTTGCTTATTATATAGCAGTATATAGAGGTGCCAATGTAGACCAGCCAAGGAATCTTGCAAAATCAGTAACTGTAGAATAAAAAGTACTTGGAAATAAAATAAGTTTAGTTTTTTTTCGTTATTCTAAAAAAAATCTTAAAAGTTTCTTAAAAAAATTATATATTTACGGCTTAATTATAAAAATTAACATGAAAAGGATATTTCTTTTATTATTGTCTGCGTCGGTAGCATCGGTATCTTGTTCAGGTGGTGGATCTTCTTCTGTAGGGAAGCCTGGAACAAAAGGAGAATTGATACCTAGAGAAAAAACAAAATCATTTGTTGCACAAAGACCTTATGGTATGGTGGCAATTCCTGGCGGTTCTTTTATTGCTGGTATGGCCGATGAATCATTTACCAATAATGGTGAAACTGCACCTTTGAAAACTGTAACTGTTGCTCCTTTCTTTATGGATGAAGCAGAAACTACTAATGCAGAATACAGGGTTTTCATTAATTATGTAAGAGATTCTATTGCTAGAACGATGCTTGCTGAAGCAGCAGGTGAAGGCGGCGATGGTGGTGGAAGAGGCGCAAGCATCGGAGACTATGCTTATCTTGCTAAAAAAGAAGAAAACCTTACACCATATCAGGAATATCTTGAAGGAGCTGGAGGTAGAGATGATGGATTCGATGCAAGCAAAAAACTAGACTGGAAAATTCCATTACATTGGAATACTTCAAAATATCCAGATGTAGAATATGCAGAAGTTCTTGAATCTATGTACTTACCTGCATCTTCTAGAGTAGGTAGTGAAAGACTTATTGATGTTAGTAAACTAAAATATGGTTATAGATGGGGTGATATGGATGTTGCTATCGCTGATAACGAAAGAGGGGTAAACTTCTTAAGAAGCGAAAGTATTGCAATCTATCCAGATACAACAGTTTGGGTAAATGATTTCCACTTTACTTATAACGAGCCTTTATTTGAACAGTATTTCTGGCACAAAGCTTACAAAGATTATCCTGTTGTTGGGGTAACTTGGGATCAGGCAAGAGCATACTGTGACTTCAGAACTAAATTAAAGTCTGATTATAACGAAAGCTTGAAAAGAAAACAACAAAGACCTTTACGATTCCGTCTTCCTAACGAAATGGAATGGGAATATGCTGCAAGAGGTGGAAAACAAAATGCAACTTACCCATGGGGTGGTCCTTATTTAATGGATGATAGAGGTTGTTATTTAGCAAACTTCAAGCCAAAAAGAGGTAGCTATATGGAAGATGAGAAAAAAGGTACTTATACTTATACTGCTCCTGTAAAAAAATTCAAAAAGAATACTTTCGGATTATTTGATATGGCAGGTAACGTATCTGAGTGGACGGATTCAGGATATAACAATTCTGCATACGGATTCTCTTCTACTTTAAATCCTACTATTAAATCTAAAGCGGATAACAAAAAATCTGTAAGAGGAGGTTCTTGGAAAGATGTTGGTTATATGTTGATGACAGGTGCAAGAGACTGGGAAAACAAAGATTCTGCAAGAAGTTATATCGGTTTCAGAACGGTACAAGATATTCCTGAAGCTGCTGTTAAAGCGAAAAGAGTTAACAGATAATTTTACTTAGATTATTTATTATCAATTTATAACACTTAAAAAAAACTAACTTATATGTTTAAGACTAAAGATGCTTGGATGAATTTCTTCTATTCATTCGGTGCTGCAATTGTAATTCTTGGAGCTTGGCTTAAAATTACTCACATTACCTTGGGACCAATTAACGGAAACATCGCTCTTACAGTAGGGCTTGTAACTGAGGCAATTATCTTTATCATTTTTGCATTCGACCCTCCTGCTGCTGAAGAGTCGTACCACTGGGAAAATGTTTATCCTGAATTGTTGGATAAGCATGCAAATCCAAATCCTTTACATTCAAATATTTCTGCAAAGAACACAGTTGATCATTTTGCGGAATTAGAAAACTCTCTTTCAGGTAAGTTAGATAAAATGCTTCAGGATGCTAAACTTGACGTACAATTATTTGATAGACTAAGAACAGGGATTGACAAATTCTCAAGCTCAGTAGACCAAATCAACCAAACTGTTGACGTATCTGCTTCTACACACAAATATAATGACCAGTTAAATAAAGCTGCTTCACACATGGAAAGCATGAATGCTCTTTATGCAATGCAGTTAGAAAACGGTCAGAGACAGTCAGATTTTGCTAAAAAATATGTTGATGATATGCAAAAATCAGCAGAGCAATCTGAGAAATTTAATCAAGAATTACAAGGTTTAACAACTAACTTAAACAGTTTAAACAGAGTTTACGGTGGTATGTTAACTGCTATGAAGTCATAATTCCCTAACCATTATTTTAAACAAAAACTAAAGAAAAGAGAATGGCAAAAGGAAAACAGACTCCACGTCAGAAGATGATCAACCTGATGTATTTGGTGTTCATCGCTATGATGGCCCTAAATATCGATGTTGAAATCATCAGATCATATTATGATTCTACAAGAGCCTTAAATGATACAAGACACTTGACAGAGCAGAAAAATGAAGATATTTTTGAAAAAACATTAGAAGCAAAAGCTCAGCAAGTACCAGATACTTATGCAACACCTTGGGAACAGTATAAAGCACTGAAAGCTAAAATCGATGCATTGGTAAAATCGGCTGAAGAAATTAAAGTTGTTTTGAAGAAGCAATCAGACTTCCATGATAAAGATCCTAAAACAGGAAAAGATATGGACGTAAGTGAAAACTTCTCAGCATTGAACAATAATGAAGCTACAACTGAATATTTCTTTAAAGATGGCGACGAAAATTCACCTTCTGCAAAAGCTTTAGAGCTTAAAAAGCAATTGGATGATGTAAGATCTTATATTGTAGCTACTTTTGGAAGTGATCCACAATTATTAAAATTAGTTGAAAGAGCAAATAAATCAATCATTGCAGAGTATCCTGCTGGAAAATCTCCAAATGGTAAAACTTGGTTTCAGAATAAATTCTATCACCAGCCTCTTATTGCTGCGATTTCAAATCTAGAGATTATTCAGAATGATGCAAGAAACGTGCAATCAGATGCATTGGCGTTAATGCTTCAGGAAAAAGTAGATGCTAGTATCAAATTTACAAGCTATGAAGCGATTGTTTCTGCACCTACAGATGTTCAGGCTGGTAAGAAAGCTGAAGCTATTGTTATGTTAGGTAACTATTCTAACAGTAGTAAAATCAGCATCAGCGGTGTAAGCAGACAAGAAAACGGTAAAGGATATCTTCCTTTAAATACCGGAGGTATTGGCGAGAAAAAGATTGGCGGTGTAATTACTTTAACGGATGCTACAGGAAAAGCTCAACAATTCCCGTTCACGCATACATATAATGTAATCGCTGGTCCTCAACAGGTAAAACTAGAACAGGGGCTATTGCTTTCTGCTGATAAGATGAATGTAATGTATAGAGGATTAGAAAACCCTGTTACAGGATCTATTCTTGGTGCAGACAATGCTAAATTATCTTTATCTGCTCCAGGAGCAGTTGTTAAGAATACTGGTAAAGGTAAATGGGATGTTATTCCTTCTACTGGAAATATTGTGAAATTAACTCTATCAGGTACAGATCCTACTGGGAAAACAGTATCTCAAGTGTTTGAATATAGAATTAAAGGAGTTCCTAGACCGCAAGGTCAAATCAGAGGTAAAGCTGTTAATTTTATGCCTGTTGGTTCTATTCCTAATCAGATTGTTGCTGCGGCATTACCTGATTTTGATTTCCCAGTTTCTTTCACTGTTAACAGTTTCATTTTGAAACTTCCAGGAAGAGCAGGTACTATGATTCAGGGTAACTCATTATCTTCTGCAGAAGGGTTAATCAGAAATCTTAGACCAGGTGATGTTGTTCAGATTTATGATATCCAAGCTACGGCTACTGGACTTGGTAATCAACGATTGAAAGAAATATCACCAGTTATTATCAATGTTCAATAACATTAATTTGTAAATTCATATTATGAAAAAATATATTAGCAGTCTTTTAGTATTAGCTTCTGGGTTTGCATTCTCTCAGACTATTCTAAATGCTTCTTCACCAGAAGAATTCAGACAGATGAGAGCTGAAAATATGAAAAAAGTAGGAGATACTGTTATCAGCAATAAAATAACCCCACTTGAATATGGCTTTGTAGATGAAAAAGACATCTTGAAAAGTATGATGGTTTGGGAAATAATTGACCTTAATGATAAGATTAATCAGCCGTTCTATTATGATAATCCTAATGGATTATTGTCTAAAACGACAAGATCTTTGTATCAGATTTTATTAGATGCAGCTTTATCTGGCCAGATTGATGAAGTTTATGAAGATGAAAACTTTTCTACTAAATCTACTCCTGAAGCAATTAAAAAGAAGTTAGAGAGTGAAAGAATTGATGATGAATTAATTGAAATCATTAACTCTGGAAGAACTCCTACGGAGGCTGAAAAAAAACAATATGTAGATTTAATTAGAACAACTACTGATAAAGTAAAAGTTCTAAAGATTATGGGGATGTGGTTCATCGACAAAAGAGATGGTATGATGAAATACAGACCTATTGGTATTGCTGCAATGGGACCAGATCCAACTTCAATTGGAAGAATTGGACCAGATGGTCAGCCTTTAGCAGGAGCCGATGAATTAGTTGATTTATTTTGGGTATATTATCCAAAAGCGAGAGATATTTTAGCAAACAATTATGTATTCAACAGAGCAAATTCGTCAGCGGATTTATCTTTTGATGACATAATCAATGCAAGAAGATTCTCTTCAATCATCTACAAATCAAGCAACGGTCTTGGTGATGGTACTATTAAAGATTATGTTCCTAGAAATGCTGAAGAGCAATTGGCTGAAAGTCAAAGAATCAAGGATCAGATTCTTCAAATGGAAAACGATATGTGGAATTACTAAATTTCACTTGATATTTATAAAAAACCTGAGTACATTTACTCAGGTTTTTTTATTATACAATCGCCTTTTACATAGTTGTGGTAAATGATTGTGTATGACTTTTAAATAAAATCTTTTATATGAAAAATGTAGATTACATCATCGTTGGTGATGGTTATGCGGCTTTATTTTTTGCTCATCAGTTACTTTTAAATAATAAATCATTTGTAATTTTCTCGGAAGGAAAGAAAAGTGCTTCACAAATTTCTGCAGGAATTATTAATCCTGTAGTTTTAAAAAAGTTTACTACATTTTGGTTAGCACAGGAACAAATTGACTTTCTGAAAAAATCTTTGAAAGAAATTGAATCTTATACAGGCGAAAATTATTTAATAGAATCTCCTATTCACAGAATTTTTCATGATGAGAACGAACAGAAACTTTGGCTTAAAAAATCGGCGAATGATGACCTAAAAAACTTTTTAGATGAAAATTTCGATCATTTAAATGGTGTAAAAAACGACTTTCAGGCTGGAAAGGTTAATCAGTCAGCAAGACTAAATGTTAAAGGATTTTTTGCGGGTTTATTGAGGTTTTTAGAAAATAAAGGAAATTTAATTAAAGAGAAATTCGATTATTCTGAAATTGATACTTCAAATTCTACTTATAAAGATTTTAGCTTTAAAAATATTTTGTTCTGCGAAGGAATGGGAGTAAAAGAAAATCCATACTTTGCAAACATTGCTGTTAACCCAAACAAAGGCCATCACATTCGTGTCAAACTTTCTGAAGCTATTCAGCAAGATATTACCATCAAGAAAAAACATTTTTTATTTCCTTTAGACAATAATCTTCATTTTTATGGTGGAACATACGACCGTGAACAATTACATCATGAAATAGATAATTCTGCAGTTGAGCAATTACAAAAAGGGCTTTCAGAATTTTATCCGAATGATTTTGAAATTAAAGAAATTCATTTTGGCTTCAGACCAACAGTAAAAGATAGAAGACCTATTTTAGGAAGGCATTTTCAGCATTCCAATTTGTATGTATTTAACGGTTTGGGAGCTCGAGGAATTCTTAATGGATGTTTTTTCTCAAAAACCTTATTTGATTATATTGAAAATAATATTCCATTACCTAAAGAAATTTCAATCGATAGATTTTAAAGAAAAAAGACGCTTAATAAAGCGTCTTTTCTTATTATTGTAAAGCCATTTTCTTGGTTGGCTGATCTTTTTTTGCATGAAACAAAACCATATCAGCATCTTTTTTTAAGAAGGTGACTTCATATTTGGTTTCAGTAAATTGATATTTATTATCATCTGTAGAAAAACTGGGGTTTTCTATATTTTTTTTAAGCTCATAGCTTTGTCCGTTTAGTCTCACCACAACAATATTTTTAGTGTTATTGGTGATAATTTCCATTTCATCACCGTGGCGGTCAGTAACAGTTGCCTTTGTAATATCATCTTGAGATGTAGGTGTTTCCTGCTTTACATTGGCAGTTTCGGGATCTTTAGCGGAATGTGTACACGCTGATAATGTGAGGATTATAAAAAATCCAAGTAAAAAATTCTTCATTTGTAATTTTGGTTTTTAAGGTTTTTCTAATATATTGCTTTGGTCGTGTAAAATTACAATTATTTCTTATTAAAAAATGTTAATTTTTAATAATTTAAATAATTTAATCACTATTTATGAGTTTATTTTAATGTTAAATATAATCAACTGCTTCTCTCATTCGTTTTTCAGCCGATTTCAAGAAGAGTTAAATTTTGTTAATAGTGAATCGACTATTAAAATCTAAGCATACATTTGCATCTTGAAATGAGAAACTATATCGTATATTTTTTGACTAGCCTTTTTCTGCTTTTTATGGTGGAAAGCAAGCTTAATGTCAAAACTTTGCGTAATGACTTTTCGGGTCATATTGCTCATAATTATCCAAATAAGATTGATCAGACCAATCAATCAGGAGCTAAATTTTCAGTTCAGCAAATAACAAATACTACCGACGGTTTTTCGATAGAATTGGCTGAAGATGATTTTCAGTTTTCAGATACAGTTCAGGCAATTATCGTTTTTGCCAGTGTATTTGGGTTAATTTATTCATTTGGATTATTATTCAAAAAAAGGTTTAAACCCTCAATTTCCGAATTTTTACAGCACTTCAATTCTGTAAAAACATTTATTCTGATTCGTTCTATCAGAATCTAAAATTTCATTTTCCGATTTTCTTTTTTGTTCCAGAACCGGAACAAAAAAATGTTGCGTTGTGCTTTGAATGATTTTACAATGTAATTATTTCCAGAATTATTTATTCAAATTAAACTTTTTAACGATTTATACCACTCTAAAATTATGATGAAAAGAGTTGTCTCAGGTGCTGTCTTAAGCGCTGTTCTCTTACTGTTTAGCTGTAACGAGAAAAAAGAAGAAAAACAAGAAGATTCAGTGTATCCGGTGACTTCACCTGTAAAAATGGATACGATTATTAACAAAGATTTTGTCGCGCAGATTCAGTCGGTAAAAAACATTGAAATTCGTGCTCAGGAAAAAGGTTTCCTTGAGAAAATCTATGTAGACGAAGGTCAATACGTAAAGGCTGGACAAACATTATTCAGAATTATGCCTCAATTGTATCAGGCAGAATTATTAAAAGCAAAAGCTGAAGTTGAGCAGGCTTCAATTGAGCTGAGAAATGCAAGCACATTAGCCAACAACGATATTGTTTCTAAAAACGAAAGATTAATGGCTAAAGCTAAATTGGATGCTGCGAATGCTGAAATGAAATTAGCTCAAATCCATCTTTCATTTACAGATATTAAGGCTCCGTTCTCTGGAGTAATTGACAGAATTCCTTTAAAGTTGGGAAGTTTAGTGGATGAAGGTGATCTTTTGACGACGCTTTCAGACAACACAGATATTTACAGTTATTTTAATGTTTCCGAACCTGAATATCTTACTTATCAGAAGAATGTTGCAGACCGAGGAAATCAGAATGTGAATCTGGTCATGGCAAACGGAGATTTATTTAATCAGACCGGACAAATTCAAACAATCGAGGGACAGTTTGATAATGAAACTGGAAATATCGCTTTTAGAGCAAAGTTTCCAAATCCTGAAAAGCTATTAAGAAACGGTGAAACAGGAAAAATCCGAATGACTTTACCGTTGAAGAACGCTCTAATCATTCCCCAGAAAGCAACGTACGAAATTCAGGATCAGAAATATGTTTTTGTTGTCGATAAAAATGGGGTAGCAAAATCTAAAAATATTAAAGTTGCCTATGAACTTCCAGATATTTACGTTGTTGCATCTGGTCTTTCAGGTGGTGATAAAATCTTGTTGGAAGGAGTTCAGAAAGTGAAAGACGACCAAAAAGTAAAAGTGAAATTCCAGGATCCGAAGAAAGTTCTTCAATCTTTAAAATTAAAAGCAGAGTAAAAATAAATGATAATTGATAAGCGATCATTGATCCATCATTCATCATTAATAATTTATCATTTATAATTATTTTTATGTTTAAAAAATTCATACGCAGACCTGTTCTGTCGATTGTAATCTCTTTGATTATCGTTTTTATGGGAGTTTTATCGTTAATGAAACTTCCTATTACTCAGTTTCCTGCAATTTCACCACCAAAAGTAAATATTACGGCAACTTATCCGGGTGCGAATAACGAATTATTGATTAAATCTGTAGTTATTCCTTTGGAAAGAGGGCTAAATGGCCTTCCGGGAATGAAATATATGACTTCCGATGCCGGAAATGATGGTGAAACTTCCATTCAGGTGGTGTTTGATCTGGGAACTGACCCGAATGTTGCGGCTGTTAATGTTCAGAACCGTGTTTCTTCGGTAGTGAATAAACTTCCACCTTTGGTAGTTCGCGAAGGGGTAAAAATTACCCGTGAAGAACCCAATATGTTGATGTACATTAACTTGTACAGTGACGATCCTAAAGCTGACCAAAAATTCCTTTTCAACTATGCAGATATCAATGTAATGTCTGAATTGAGAAGGGTAAGTGGAGTTGGTTTTGCCGACATTTTGGGAACCAGAGAATATGCAATGCGTATTTGGTTGAAACCTGATAGATTAACGGCTTACAATATTTCAGCCGATGAAGTAATGGAAGCTTTAAACCAACAAAGTTTGGAAGCTTCTCCAGGAAAAACAGGTGAAAGTTCGGGGAAACGTTCTCAGTCTTTTGAATATATTTTGAAATATTCCGGACGTTTTAATAATGAAAAAGATTACGGGAATATTATTCTTAAAGCTAAATCTGCCGGAGAATTTGTACGACTAAAAGATGTTGCCGATATCGAATTTGGTTCTTCGATGTACGATATTTATTCTACATTGAACGGAAAACCATCTGCAGCGATTACGGTAAAACAATCTTACGGATCAAATGCGAGTGACGTTATCAAAAATGTAAAAACCTTAATGGCTCAATTAGAGAAAACCAACTTCCCGAAAGGAATGCATTACGACATCAGTTATGACGTTTCAAGATTCTTGGATGCATCAATTGAAAAAGTTGTTCATACTTTATTTGAAGCCTTTATTTTGGTGGCAATCGTGGTATTTTTATTCTTGGGAGATTGGCGTTCAACATTGATTCCGGCAATTGCAGTTCCGGTTTCATTGGTAGGAACTTTTGCAGTAATGTCCGCATTTGGAATTACTTTAAATATGATTTCGCTTTTCGCTTTGGTAATGGCAATTGGTGTCGTCGTCGATGATGCGATCGTCGTAATTGAAGCAGTTCACGCTAAAATGGAAGAAAAAGGTCTTTCCGCATTAAAAGCAACTGAAGAAGCAATGCACGAAATCAGTGGAGCAATTATCGCAATCACTTTGGTAATGGCGGCTGTATTTATTCCGGTAGCATTTATGTCGGGTCCGGTGGGAGTTTTCTACCGTCAGTTCTCGATTACAATGGCTTCATCGATTATTCTTTCTGGAGTTGTTGCTTTGACTTTAACTCCGGCTTTATGTGCTTTAATTTTAAAAAATAACCACGGAAAGGCTAGAAAGAAAGGTCCTATTACGATTCTTTTAGATAAATTCAATGGTTTATTTAACAAAGGAGCTGGGAAATATGAAAAGTTATTGAATAAAACAGTAACTAAAAAATTTATTACACTTCCTTTGTTATTGATCTTCTGTGCTTGTACTTACTTTTTAAGCAACTCATTGCCTTCAGGATTTATTCCTAGTGAAGATCAGGGGATGATTTATGGGATTATCCAGACTCCTCCTGGTTCAACATTAGAAAGAACGAATCAGATTGCAAGAGAGTTGTTGAAAGAATCTGAAGATATTGATGGTGTACAGTCTGTTTCATCTTTGGCTGGTTACGAAATTCTTACAGAAGGAACAGGTTCAAACTCTGGAACGTGTTTGATCAACCTTAAAAGTTGGGAAGAACGTTCAGAGTCTGCCGCCGAAATCATCGAAAAATTGGAAGAAAAAGCTAAAAATATTCCGGGAGCGAATATTGAATTCTTCCAACCGCCTTCTATTCCTGGTTATGGTGCTGCAGGTGGTTTTGAATTAAGACTTCTCGATAAAGCCGGAAGTGGTGATTACCAAAAAATGGAGCAGGTAAGTACTGATTTTGTAAAAGAATTGAAGAAACGTCCTGAATTAGGTTCCGCATTTACCTTCTATTCTGCGAGTTTCCCTCAATATATGCTTAAAATCGATAATGATTTGGCCGAACAAAAAGGGGTAAGCATAGAAAAAGCAATGGATAATCTTTCCACCTTGATTGGTTCAAACTACGAAACAAGTTTCATCCGTTTTGATAGACCTTATAAAGTAATTGTTCAGGCTGGTCCGCAATATCGTGCTTTACCGAGTGATTTGTTGAAATTATATGTAAAAAACGATAAAGATCAGATGGTCCCGTATTCAGATTTTATGCATTTAGAAAAAGTATATGGTCTTTCAGAGATTACGAGACATAATATGTACAATTCTTCCGAAGTAAGTGGAACTCCGGCTCCAGGTTACAGTTCCGGACAGGCGATTAAAGCTATTCAGGAAGTTGCCGATAAAACGTTACCAAGAGGTTTCGGAATCGACTGGGCGGGAATTTCAAAAGATGAAGTAGGCCGTGGAAACGAAGCGGTTTATATCTTCTTGATCTGTTTAGGATTTGTTTATTTAATTCTTTCTGCGCAGTATGAAAGCTTTATTCTTCCTTTACCGGTAATCCTTTCTTTACCTACAGGTATTTTCGGAGCATTTTTATGTCTAAAACTTTTAGGTTTAGAAAACAACATCTATGCACAGGTTGCAATGGTCATGTTGATCGGACTTTTAGGTAAAAATGCGGTATTGATTATTGAATTTGCCGTTCAGAAAAAAGCGGAAGAAGGAATTTCGGTGACGAAAGCAGCAATTGAAGGAGCAGCAGTTCGTTTCAGACCTATTTTGATGACTTCATTTGCATTTGTTGCAGGATTAATTCCTTTGGTAATGGCAACCGGACCGGGAGCTGTAGGAAACAGAACTATCGGAACTGCTGCTGCAGGAGGAATGCTTTTAGGAACCGTTTTCGGACTGATGATTATTCCAGGATTATATTACATTTTCGGGACCATTGCCGATAAAACAAGATTGGCAAAATATGAAGAAGAAAATCCTTTAACAGAACAAACAGAACCTTATCAACACGATGATAAACATGAAGATTTATAATAAATATATTGCTGCCATTGCCGTATCGCTTGTTTTAGCAAGTTGTAAAGCTCCGATGGCAACGGTGATTCAGGACGACGTAAAAAATAATATTCCTGAGAATTTTAAGCAAGATGAACAGCAGGATGTTAATAACAACAGCGGAACAACACCTTGGAGACAGTTTTTTACCGATCCGAATCTGGTAAGTTTAATTGAAACTTCTCTTAAAAATAATCAGGAGTTGATGATCACGCTTCAGGAGATCGAGATCGCCAAAAGTGGGGTCGTTGCTAAAAAAGGAAAGCTTTCTCCAACTGTAAGAGCAGGTTTAGGAGCAGGAGTAAAAAAAGCGGGTCGTTACACCAGCGAAGGAGCAGGTGATGCTTCAACGGAAATCGAGCCAGGAAAAGAAATGCCCGATCCGCTTGGGAATTTCGAAGGAGGTTTGATGGCCAACTGGGAAATCGACATCTGGAAAAAACTCAGAAATGAGAAAGATGCTGCCGTTGCGCATTATCTTTCAACCGTTGAAGGAAAGAATTTTGTGCTTTCTAATCTGATCGAGGAAGTTGCCGATAATTATTACGAATTATTGGCGTTGGATAATCAGCTGGATATTATTCAGCAATATATCAAACTGCAGACGAGAGCTTTAGAAATTTCAAAAATTCAGAAACAAGCAGCTGCAGCAACTGAATTGGCAGTGAAAAAGTTTGAAGCTGAATTGGCAAAATCAAAAGCGACAGAATACACAATTCGTCAGCAGATTACTGAAAAAGAAAATCAGATCAATGCGCTTTGTGGTCGTTATCCGCAACCGATCGTAAGAACTAAGGAAAGCTTTATGTCGACCATTCCACAAACGGTTTACACGGGAATTCCATCTCAGTTATTAGCAAACCGTCCTGATATTAAACAGGCTGAATTAGAATTAAAAGCTGCAAAATTAGATGTTGAAGCGGCAAGAAAAGAATTCTATCCAAGTTTAGAAATTTCTGCAACTTTAGGATTGGAAGCTTTTAAACCTTCTTATTTAGTTAAAATGCCGGAATCAATTGCTTACAATTTGGTTGGAGAATTGGCTGGTCCACTGATTAACAAAAGTGCGATTAAAGCAAATTTCCAAACAGCAGATGCGAAACAGATTCAGGCTTTGTATGAATATGACAAAACCATTCTGAATGCGTACTTAGACATCTCAAACTTAATGTCTAAAGTGAAAAATATCGATCAGTATTATCAGTTAAAATCTCAGGAAACACAAGCTTTAGACCAATCTATTGATATTGCCAATCAGCTTTTCAAAAATTCGAGAGCAGACTATCTGGAAGTTTTACTCAACCAAAGAGACGCTTTAGATGCGAAAATGGAATTGATCGAAGCCAAAGAAAAGCAGTTAAGTACTGTAGTTGACATCTACAAAAGTTTAGGTGGCGGCTGGAAATAGGTTTAGTTTTTTTATTCATATCATTATTTCATTCGTTGAAGTCCGGTTCTAATTTTTTAGAGCCGGACTTTTTTATTGAAAATAATTTATATCGAAATAAAACGCGTCAAGTTTTGGCGCATTACAGCTATAGCTTTGCAGTATAAAATATTGAGAGTTATGGAAATCCCGTTTTATTTAAGCTTCAGAGAATTTGAAAATGATTATTATAACAATCTTGAAAACTGGTTTGAAAACAATCGAAATACCAATGAGACCGATTTTCTTCTTCATCTGAAAGAGATGTATAAGCCGTATTTATGCTATAATTTTTCGAAAGACAGATTACAGGCAGATGCAGTGATCGAAATAAATAATTGTTTCTTTCCATATCATGAAAACTTTGGAATTTCTTTTAATATAAATCATGAAAACGCTAAAAATTTCAAAACCGGAATCAGCAATATTTCTGAAATAAAAAGCATCACGATGATGGAATATGCTCAACATATTTTAGACAGAATCCATCAATATTTTCAGAAAAATAAAATTTCAATGAAAGAAAATGAAACGATTCTGGATTACATCAATCATTATGAATTGATCACTGCAAAAGAAAAAACTGGCTATTATCCTAACTATGATTTGCATCAGAAAAAACTTCCGTTTTTAAAGGCTTTTCTTCCTCGCTTCGGAAGTACGGTGGATATGTCTTTATACCGAAATTTTTATTTTTCAGTGGTACGAATTGCAGATTTCATAGACTCAAAATTGAATGAAGTTCAGGCTTTTGATCAAAGTATTTATAGTGAATTAAAATCTGAAGCAATGATAAAAGTTCACATGAGAGGTCATAGTTTTTTGACTATTTGCAATTGATTTTTTTTTTAGGAGCTTAATCCCGCTTTCCGCACTCGCTATTTTTTAGTTTCGGCGGCGGCTTTGCCGCCGCCGAATCCAAAAAAATGAGCTCAAACAATTGCTCCAATCGGGGCTAAGAAATGAGGTTTCCAAAACCCGAATTTAAAAATTAAAACAAATTGCCCGATTTAGAAAAGAAATAAAAGATTAATCCATTAAATAAAATTCCCATTGCTTGGAAGCGGTTAAGCTAATAACCAATTACAATAAATAATCCGCACGGGTTTTGGGAATTTTAGGATTAATTATTAATTTTTAGCGAAAGATTCCAGTTTTGAACTTTTGTTTCTTTTGCTTTAAAATGAAAGAATATTTATTGAACATTCATACACATCATTATATTGTCGAAATGCATTTTGAGCTATTAAATTTGAAAAGTTTTGTAAGTCATTCTGATTTTCTCGACTTAGGAAGCTGAAGCGTTAAGAAAATTAAAAATTAATCCGTTAAAAAATTCCCACTGTTTGAGTGCGGGACAAAATTAAGAACCCAATCACTAATATATGATCCGCACGAGTTTTGGGGATTTTAGGATTAATTATTAATTTTTAGCGAAAGATTCCAGTCTTGAATTTTTGGTCCGTTTGCTTCAAGGCAAAAGGACGAAATAATCAAATTTGAATTACTAAGTAGAAACAATTTTTATAGAACAGGTTCATTTCAAGCAAAAAACCAGATCAATTGATCTGGTTTTTGTTTTTGTAGAGAAGATGGGATTCGAACCCACGATACAGTTACCCGTATACCACCTTTCCAGGGTGGCTCCTTCAACCACTCGGACACCTCTCTATGTTTGAAGACTGCAAAAATAGGCTATTTTATTGAATCTACAAATTCTTAATTTAAAATTACTCGCTTATTTCTCCACAGATATTTCTTGCAAAATTATCGGCAAAACTTCCGTGATAATTAGGATTGTCAATAAGATGCATTGCCTTAGTAATCGCAGATTCTGCGGTCATATCTCTTCCGCTGATTGCGCCGATTCTTGAGAAAATATTAGAGTTCTCGTATTTTCCAAACGATATTCCGCCTGAAATACACTGACTTACCACTACGATTTCGGTTCCGTTATTTCTGATTTGCTGTAAAGTTTCCAAGGTTTTTTCGCTGCTGAAAATTGTTCCCGAACCAAAAACCTGTAAAATCAAAACCTTCATTTTCGGAATTTCTTTAAAATGATTCAGCTTCATTCCCGGGAAAATTCTCCAGAACAAAACATCTTCAGAAATATGTTCATCTACATGAAATTCAATTCTGCCGTCACAACGGAAAAGATTATCCTTATCAATTTTTAAATGAACTCCAGATTGTCCTAAAATAGGGTAGTTTGGACTTGCATACGCATCAAAATACTCCGCTGAATATTTTAAAGTACGGTTTCCTCTCAATAATTTATATTCAAAATAGATCGCAACTTCCTGAATAACCGCATCGTTTTGTTCATACAGACTTGCATAATACAAACTCGTCAGAAGATTTTCTTTGGCGTCAGTTCTCAAATCTCCAATTGGAAGTTGTGAACCGGTTAAAATAACGGGTTTTGTCAAACCTTTCAACATAAAACTCAATGCAGAAGCAGTATAAGACATCGTATCTGTCCCGTGAAGAATCAGGAAGCCGTCATATTTCTTATAATTGTCGAATATTAAATTGGCAATCATTCTCCATTCTTCAGGTCCCATATCGGATGAGTCGAGCGGTTGTGCAAAAGGATGTACGAAAACTTCGCATTCCATCAATTTCATTTCGGGCATTTTCTCAAAAATATTTCCGAAATCAAAGGCACGGAGACTTCCGGTTTCGTAATCTTTTTCCATACCAATCGTTCCGCCGGTATAAATCAGAAGGACTTTTCGCTTCATTTTTTTATTTAAATTAAAGATTTTGAGTTTCTTTTCAGGTTCAGAATTTCAAAATTACGTTAATTTGCAAAGATTTGAAAGAAGATGAAAGATTTAGAGAAAACTTACGAGTATTTACAGCAATTTTTAACGGAAGAAAGATTAAGAAAAATCGAACATTTTGCTCCTGAAAGTTCAGATTTTATACTTCCGGTGATTGAAGATGTTTATCAATTCAGAAACGCAGCGGCAATTGTACGTTCTGTTGAAGCCTGTGGTTTTCATAAAGTTGTTGCTTTGCAGGAAGAGCATAGTTTTGAGCCGAATTTAAAAGTCACAAAAGGAGCAGATACGTGGGTTGAAGTAGAAAGACTTCCAAGAAATATGGAGTCTTTTCAGAATATTAAAGACAGAGGTTATAAAATGGTGGCTGTTTCTTTAGAAAAAAATGCAAAATTTTTACCTGAATACGAAATTACCAAACCGATTGCTTTGGTTTTCGGAACTGAAATGGAAGGCGTTTCTGAAGAAATTTTAGATTTTGCAGATGAAACTTTGGCGATTCCAATGTATGGTTTTACAAGAAGTTTTAATGTTTCTGTTGCTGCCTCAATTTGTATGTATGAATTAAAGCAAAAGCTTATAAAATCGAATATTGATTATAAATTAAATGAGGAAAAACTCCTGAGAATGAAAATTCGTTGGGCAGTAAACTCGATGAGAAGCGGGAATCAGGTTTTTGAAAAATATTTAAAAGACAATAATTTTAGCTTTTAAAAGTTATTATTAAAATTTTAAATCATCATGGCGAGATTATTGCTTGTTTTATTTTTGCTTTTATCCGGTAGTGTATTCTCTCAATTGAAATTTGATACGCTCTCTCATAGAAAATTAAAAACTACGGTTACTCCTGCAATATTAGCTGGTTATCATTATGCAGGTGATGCAAAAGATAATACAGAAACATTCAGAGCGTCGCAAATGCACATCATTGAAGTTGTTTTTGCCAAAGTCATTGAGTATGGAGGAAATCACGGTGCTGCAAAAGTATATTATGCAGGAAGTGATTTTATTTTTAATAACCGATATGATTTTTTTATGGCTCCAAAAATCGGAGTAAGCTCAAGTGCAGGAATTGCATTGGGTGCAGAAGTGCAATTCCAGACTAATTTTGAAAAAGTAATTCCGCGAGTAATGCCATATTTTGGATTTGGCGGCGGTGGCGGAAAACTGACTGTCGGATATAATTTTAGACTATTAAAAGCCGAAAATTTTCCGATCAATACTCTTCAGGTAGGAATTACCTGGCCGATAAAAAGGTTTAAGGAGAAAATTATTTAATCATCTTATTATAGTTCCAGGCGGCAACAAAAACTCCGGCAGTTTCTGTTCTCAATCTTTGATTTCCTAATGAAACCGCTTTGATTCCTTTTTCTGCTAAAAATAGAATTTCCTTATCCGAGAAATCACCTTCAGGACCAATCAGAAAAGTATAGTTTTCTAATTTTGGAATTTCATTTAAAGCGATTCTCTCTAAATTTTCATTACAATGAGCCACAAAAGTGGTTTCAGAATCAATCGTTTTAAGAAAGTCCTGAATTTTAATCAAATCATTTATAACAGGAAAATGAAATCTCAAACTTTGCTTTGAGGCTGCAATTGCCTGTTTCCTGATTTTATCAATATTCAGATTTTTACGTTCGGTTTTTTCGGTTTGAAGAATCGTAATTTCAGAAATTCCCATTTCTACGGCTTTTTCTACGAAAAACTCGATACGGTCAATATTTTTTGTTGGAGCAATGGCAATGTGAAGCTTAGGACTGAAATCTGGAGTTTCCGTTTTAATTTCAACAACTTCAATTCCTGCTTTTTTACCTTCAATAATCAATGTTCCGGAAGCAAGATTTCCCTTTCCGTCAGTCACATGTATTTCTTCACCGTCTTTCATACGAAGAACTTTTACAATGTGTTGCTGTTCTTCGTCATTGATGATTGCTTTTCCGTTATTGATTTCTCCAAAAAAAAGTTTCATAAAATGGAATATTTAGAATCTGTCTGAGTTTAATTAAGTTAATATTCTTTAAAAAAAGATTTCATTTTCACTTATAAATGCTACTCCGGTTTTTATCGTGGTATAAATATCGCCTTCACAATCTCTGTAAGAACACATGTAGATTTCCTCAATCCAAACATTATTCATAAAAATCATATTCAGATATTCATTTTTTCTTAAATTATTTTTGATGGATAAATAATCTCCTTCTTTTGGTTCGAAATCAAAACTGAAAACATTTTCAGAATTTATTTTCTCAATAATTTCTTCTTTTATATTTTGAATATATCCAATTTCTGAACTCGCCATTAAATAATCTTCGTCTTCAGATGGTTCTGTCACTTCATTTTTCTCGGTAATGGTTTCTAAAACCCAATAATATTTTGAGTTCTTTTTAGATTGTGTTCCCAGTACTTTTTCTTCTAATAATATCTTCATTATAAATCGTATTTTGAGGTTGCTGTTGTTCTTAAATCTGTAAATTCTCCTCTTTCAAATTTAAGCTGAGCAACCATTGCAATCATTGCTGCGTTATCGGTAGTATATTCAAATTTTGGAATGTAAATATTCCAGCCTAATTTTTCGTGATTGTCCTGCATTACTTTTCTCAATGCTGAATTGGCAGAAACTCCACCGGCAATCGCAACTTCTTTTATGTTTAAATCTTTTGCAGCTTTTTCTAATTTATTCATTAAAATTTCGATGATACATTTCTGAACCGAGGCGCAAAGATCATTCATATTTTCTTTAATGAAATCAGGGTTTTTCTTGACTTCTTTCTGAATAAAATATAAAACCGAAGTTTTAATTCCGCTAAAAGAATAATCGTAGTTGTCTAATTTAGGTTTATTAAATTTAAAAGCATCAGGATTTCCTTCCTTGGCTAATCTATCAATGATTGGACCTGCAGGATAATCTAAATCAAAAATTTTCCCGATTTTATCAAAAGCTTCACCCGCTGCATCATCAATTGTTTTTCCGATAATTTCCATGTCAAAATAATCTTTTACCAAGACAATCATCGTATGTCCGCCACTTACGGTTAGACACAAAAACGGGAACTTTGGCGGCACAGGATTTGCATCGTCAATGAAATGCGCTAAAATATGCGCCTGAAGGTGATTTACTTCTATTAAAGGAACATCTAAACTCATAGCGAGCGACTTAGCAAAAGAAGTTCCTACAAGCAAAGAACCCAAAAGTCCGGGACCTCTGGTAAAGCCTATGGCTGAAATTGCATTTTGTTGTATATTTGCTTTGAGTATAGATTTTTCAACTACAGGAATAATATTCTGCTGATGGGCACGAGAAGCCAGCTCTGGAACTACACCACCATATTCTTTGTGGATTTCCTGATTGGCTGCAATGTTTGAAAGAATAGAATTTCCTTTGATAATAGCTGCTGAAGTGTCATCGCAAGATGATTCGATACCTAAAATTATAGAGTCGCTCATAATAATGGCAAAGTTAGAGAATAATAACGAAAATGAGAACAAAAAATCGGTAGCTGAAAACCTGGGAGATCAGGTACAAAAGACCGTAGAAAATGTTCAGGAGACTGTGAAAGAGGCTTCTGAGCTGGCTTCAGACGCTATAAATCACCCAATAGATACCGCACAAGAATTTGGTAAACAGGCAGCTAAAGATGTTGTAAGCTATTCTTGGTGGGCAAAACTTTTATTGATTCTTTTCTGGACGCTTCTTTCAATTATCGTTCTTGTTTTTATTGCAATTAACTTACCGGTTACCAAAAGATGGGCTGCAGATCAGGCTTTACAGATTGTCAACAGAGATTTTAAAGCTAAAATGTCTACCGAAAGTGTAGAGGTCGATTTCTTTGGAGATGTTACCATTAAAGGTTTAAGGATAAAAGATTATAAAAATCTAGACTTTATTAAAGCAAGAGAGTTTAAAGCCAATTCCGATTGGTTTTCTTTGGCAACCAATATAGGGAAAAACAATTCTTTAAGTTTTAACGGTTTGACGCTTAATGATGCAGACATTAAAGTAATTACGTATAAAGGCGACAGTATTTCAAACTTCATCCGTTTTACACAACTTTTTGACAGCGGTAAAAAGAAAGACCCTAAAAAGCCACCTTTCCAACTGAACGCACGTTTAGAAATTTTAAATTCAAAAGTTTCTATTGTTAATCAAAATTCTCCGGGAGAACCAGGGAAATGGTTGACAGCGACTAATGTAAATCTGATTGCTCCAAAAGTTAAAGTTAATGGCGCAAATATTAATGCCCGAATTGACAATTTTACTTTCATCACCAAAAGATGGGGGAAATCTCATTTTGTAGAAACTTTTTCTACCGATTTTTCAATGACCGAAGATTTTCTGGCTTTGGGGGATCTTACTTTAAATACCGATCATTCGCTTCTTCAGGGAGATATTAAATTTAATTTAAATAAAGGTTCGTGGGCAGATTTTACCAACAAAGTAAAGTGGGACATGAATATGAAACTGGGAAGCCAGATAAGTGGTTATGATATTTCTTATTTTGTGACCAACTGGGATAATTTTATTCCATTTAATGCAAGCGGAAAAATGACGGGGCCGTTAAATCATTTTACTTTAGAAAACTTTCTGATCAGAAATCCTTCGGTAAATATTGCAACAAAAAAACTGAAAGCCAATCATTTGCTGAAAGGTGATTTCACGATAGAAACTGAAAACCTTTCAGCAGATTTTACGTATAAAGATTTGAAAGCAATGATGCCGACTTTCGTTTCCTCAAAGATGAAAAACTTTGCGGATGATTTCGGTAAACTAAAATATAGCGGAACTGCGAAAGTAACTCCGAAGCAGGTTTATGTTTCTTCAGGAAATCTGATGACAGGAATCGGACAGGCAAAAATTTCTAATTTTTACTTAACAGATTACAGCTCACCTTTACCTAAATATAAAGGATACGCCGAAGTTAATGACTTAAATACTTCCGTCATTACCAAAAGCAAAGCAGTTGGTTTGATTTCTGGTAAATTTAATTTAGATGGACAAAGTTTTGATGTCAATACAATGCGTCTGAGTACAAAATCTCAAATTTCCAGCATTGAAATCATGAATAAAGAAATCAATAATGTGGTTTTGGATGGTCTTTTAGATCATAAAAAATACAACGGATTGATTACCGTAAATGACGAACAGGCAAAAGCAACAGTAAAAGGTTTAATAGATTTCAGTACCTCAAGAATTTCTGCCAATGTAGATGCTGATGTTGCTTATTTAAATATGAATTATTTTACCGACAAAGCTGGAAGTCAGATTGTAAGTGGTAGAGTAAACGGGAAAATGGCAATGTCAAATATCAATGATTTGAATTTGGATGTTGAAGCCTCCAATGTAAATTTCGCAACAGCAGATCAAAAATATCATATTCCGAATGCTAAGCTGAAAACTTTTGTGGAAGGTGGAAGCCGTTCTATTTTGGTTGATGCTCCGGGCGCAGTAAACGGAAAAATTTCGGGGAAATATAATCTTGCTGATTTGGCAGGAATGGTTGAAAATGGTTTAGGGAAAATTTTGGTTGGTCCTGAACCAAGAAAATTATACCGCGGACAAACTTTCGCCATGGATTTTGATGTTGAACAAGGTTTGGTTGCCTATTTTATGCCGGATTTAAAACTTCCTCAAGGCGCGAAAGTGGAAGGAGAATATGACGGTAATTCAAATAATCTGATCTTAAATCTGGATGCAGCTTCTCTGAAATACATTATGACAAAAAAGGAGGAGATTACTGAAGCAGATCGTGCTTTGGCAGAAGCAAATCCTGATTATAAAATTGATGATAGAGTAGCGGTTACAAGAGACAGCGCCATGGTTGACAGTGTGATGGTGAGAATTAATACTGCCAATACTGAACAACAGCTTTATGCAAAAATAAGCAGACTCGAATACAATAAAAATATTCTGAAGGATGTAATACTTACTGGCAAAAATGAGAATAATTCAGTTTTAAGAATTGCTACCAATTTTAAACATGGAAGTCCGGAAGATGAACTGAATGAAACTCTGAAAGATTATGCGATTAATTTTAATCAGTCCACGAATCCTGCAGGAGATTATGTATTCAGATTTGAACCTACTGAAGTCAATTTAAATAATGTGAAATGGTCAATAGACACAAGTCCGGAGCTCGATCATTATATAAGTTACCGTAGAAAAACATCTGATTTTGAAATTCATAATTTAAAAATTTATTCAGACGATAGCTCATTACTTGTTAACGAATCTATCTTTAAATCTATTAAAGATTTTTATGTGGATGCGGAAGTTCAGAACTTTGCCATAGAAAAACTTTTAGAAATGCAGTCGGGCGGAAATCCTATGGATATTAAAGGTTTGGCCAATGGAAATGTGAAAATCAAGATGGATAAAAACACATTGCAACCTTTGGTTGATCTTACTGTAGACAACATCATGATGAATGGCAATGATATGGGAGATGTGACGATTTCTGCAGTCAACGGCTTTTCTCTGAACGTTTACGATGTTGATGTAAGAGTTGCTTCAGCGGGAGTAATTGGAAATAATAATCTGCATTTAACAGGAACGGTTAATAACAATACACCATCTCCAACCATTGATTTAACAACAGAATTAAGAGATTTTGATCTTGCATTTACGCAACAGTTTGTACAAAGTATTTTTGGAAATTTAAGAGGAAAAGCAACGGGTGATCTGAAAATCAACGGTACTCTTAAAAATTTAGATTACAGCGGTGATATTGCTTTAAAAGAATTTGGTTTAAAATTATTATTTACAGGAGTTGATTACTCGTTTGATGATACGGTGATTCCGCTTTCTAAAGGTTTGGCGATTTTAAACAATATTGGAGTTCACGACGGAAGATCAAATTCTTCAGGATCAATTTCGGGGGCGATACAGTTTGAAACTTTATCTTCAATGGGAGTCAACCTCGTTATGAGAGCCGATAATTTATTAATGCTAAATACAACTCAGAAAGACTATGATCTATTTTGGGGAAGAGTTTACGGACAAGGCGATTTATATGTCGACGGACCTGTTTCTGCTTTAAATCTTTCTACTCCAAACATGAAAGCTCTAAATGGAAGTACATTTACTTTCAACTCAAGTTCTACTTCTAATGTTGAGGAATTTAAAATGTTGAGGTTTTTGAAGGAAGGAAAAGATGGCTTAGTTACTTTAGAAGAAAAGAAAAAGACCGGCGCCAATATGAATATCGATTTCAGTTTGGATGTTGATAAAGGTACCACGGTAAACGTTCTGGTAGGTGATGATGTTGGAAATATTACGGTGAAAGGAATGGCGAATAATCTGAGATTTCAGATGAGCCGACAAGGAAATATTGCCATGAACGGATCTTATATGGTCGACAGTGGAACTTTTGTGTCTAAAGCGATTCTTAACAGAACTTTCCAGATTCAGAAAAACAGCAGCATCAGATGGGATGGTGATGCAATGAAGCCAGCTTTGGATATTTCTGCCAATTATGTGAGAATGGTTTCCAATGCTGGAGATTATTTAAATATGGGACAATTACAGCCAATCAGTGTACTGTTGCAGGCAAATATTACCAATACCTTAAATGATCCTAAAGTTGCATTAAATGTAACCGCACTTGATGTTTCGAGTCAGGTGAAAGAAACTTTGGCAGCGAAAATTAATCAAACAGAAGGTGAAAATGTCTTACAGTTTGGTTCTATTTTGTTGCTGAATATGTTTAATGTAACTAATTCGGGAGGTGGGCTAAATATAGATGCTGCAGGAATTGCGGAATCTTCCGGTTATAATATGCTATTAAAACAATTGGGTTCTGTTTTGAATACAGTAAGTAACGAATTTCAAATTGATTTGAATTACGTAAAAGGAAACGATCAGTTTTCTAACAGTGGAGACAGAGCAAATGCCGGAGTAAGTTTTGATTTATCACCAAGAATTACGGTAAAAACAGGTTTGGGAATCCCACTTTCAAGAACAGAAAATACTAGTAACAATTATCTCTCTGGTGAAGGGTCTGTAGAATATGATATTTCTAAGAAAAACGACGGTACACTGGTCTTGAGAGGTTATTCTAAACCCACCAACATCGGAATGGGTGTAGGAACTGTAGGTACTAATGGTTCTGCAAATCAGGCTTATGGTGGTGGTATCGTTTGGAGTAAAAGCTTTAATTCTTTGTTCAAAAAGAAGAAAAAAGACAAAAAGTCAGCTACTGACAAAGTTGAAATAAAAACAGATTCTGTAAAATCAAGTGGCAAATAGCTGTAAATTTTTAATGATTTTTATCATACGTGTTAATTATTGTTAATATTTGATATTATTTTTTTAGTTTAATTATTTTTTTTAATTTTGTAAAAAATTTATTGATTTTTTAGGAAAAATATAATTTCACTAATATGAACTATCAACTGGACGAAATAGACAAGAAAATTCTTGATTTCTTAGTAGAAAACACAAGAATGCCTTTTACAGAAATTGCTAAGCAGATGGATGTTTCTGCGGGTACAATTCACGTAAGAGTGAAGAAAATGGAAGATGCAGGTATTATTTTAGGATCATCTCTTAATCTTGATTATGGTAAACTAGATTACCATTTCACAGCTTTTATCGGAATTCTTTTAACAAAATCAAACCGTACGCAAGAGGTTTTGAAAGAGTTAGGAACAATTCCAAACGTTATCGAAGCAAGTGTTATCTCTGGAAAATACAACATTTTCTGCAAGGTAAGAGCTAAAAATACAAACGACGCAAAAAGAATCATCTATCAGATTGACGATATTCAGGACGTAATGAGAACTGAATCTATGATCTCTATGGAAGAATTCTTAAGCGATAAAAACAGGTTGATCAACGCAATCTCAATTTAATCGAATTTTAGACGATATAAATACTAAAGAACTTATGAAATCATTCATAAGTTCTTTATTTTTGCAGTATGGAAAAGGAATATAAAGAATATAGCTATTTTGATGTAGATCCGAAGAAAGGATGGGGTTTTATTTTGGCTTTGGCTTCTCTGCTTTTGTTTACAGTTATGGGCATGGGAATCGATATTGACGAGTATCTTCAGCATGAGTACCTCAATATACCAAGATGGTATTTCTACGTGATTTTCACGATCGATGCTTTGATGATTATAAGTCTTGTTCTGATGTTTTTTTACAGAAAAATAGGGATGTTTGCCTTTCCTGTGTTATTGGTTCTTCATTTCCTGATGCATAATTATTATTTGTCAACTTTCTTATATACGGATGTCACCAATCTTTTCCTTTTTACAGGATTTGGAATGTTGGCAATTATTCCAAAGTGGAAATTTTTCAAATAATCTTTTAAAGATATTTTTATAAATAAAAGCCGGCACTCGTCGGCTTTTTTAATGTAATCTTATCTTAAATGTATCAAAGAGACTAATGAATGAATTGCTCCGTAGGAGCAAAATCTGTGTAGCAATAGGATAGAATGAATACTTAATATGCGCTCCGTAGGAGCGCTACCTTTGTAATCAAATAAAAAAGCATCCAAATTTTGGATGCTTTTCAATAGTATCGAGGATAATATTATGCTAAAATTCTTTTCACCGCTTCTTTTACAGCAGCAGAGTCAATTTTATATTTTTTCATTAATTCAGCTGGTGTAGCAGATTCTCCGAAAGTATCGTTAACCGCAACAAATTCCTGTCTTGTAGGTCTTTTTCTTGCCAACATTCCTGCAACTGATTCACCTAATCCACCTAAGTAATTATGTTCTTCAGCAGTTACAATTTTACCTGTCTTTTCAACAGATTTTAAGATGATTTCTTCGTCTAAAGGTTTAATTGTATGAATGTTGATTACTTCACAAGAAATCCCTTCTTTCTCTAATTCATCTGCAGCAACCAAAGATTCCCAAACTAAGTGACCTGTTGCAACAATCGTTACATCAGTTCCTTCTTGCAAAAGAATTCCTTTTCCGATTTCGAAAGGCATATCTTCCGGAATGAATACAGGAACAGTTGGTCTACCAAATCTTAAATATACAGGACCGTGGTGGTCTGCAATTGCCAATGTTGCAGCTTTTGTCTGGTTGTAGTCACAAGGATTAATTACCGTCATTCCAGGAAGCATTTTCATCATCCCGATGTCTTCTAAAACCTGGTGTGTTGCTCCGTCTTCTCCTAAAGTAAGACCTGCGTGAGAAGCACAAATTTTTACATTTTTATCTGAATATGCAATTGACTGACGAATTTGGTCATACACTCTTGATGTAGAGAAGTTAGCAAAAGTTCCGGTAAAAGGAATTTTTCCCGTGATGCTTAAACCTGCAGCAAGACCCATCATATTTGCTTCTGCGATACCAACTTGGTAAAATCTTTCAGGAGCTTTTTCGATGAATTTTTCCATTTTCAAAGAACCGATAAGATCTGCACACAATGCAACTACATTTGGGTTTTTATCAGCCAATTCAGCTAAACCAGCCCCAAAACCTGAACGTGTATCTTTTTTTTCTGTATATGTATATTTCATGAGAATTTAAATTTTGATAATTGATAAATGATGTGTGATCAATGATATTGAATCGTATCATTTATCGATGATAATTTATCATTTATAATTAATAATCAGCTGGAGCTTCTAAATACAATTGTTTGAAAGCAGTATCCAATTGCTCGTCATTTGGAGCTTTTCCGTGCCAAGCGTGAGTTCCCATCATGAAATCTACACCAGCTCCCATTTCTGTATGAAGGATAATTACTACTGGTTTTCCTTTTCCTGTTTCAGTTTTTGCTAATTCTAAAATTGCAATTACAGCTTCAAGATCGTTACCGTTTTTCTCTTCCAAAACTGTCCATCCGAAAGATTCCAGTTTTGCATGAAGATTTCCTAATGAAAGTACATTTTCTGTGCTTCCGTCAATTTGCTGTCCGTTGTAATCGATGGTAGAAATAATGTTGTCTACTTTGTTTGCTGCAGCATACATCAAAGCTTCCCAGATCTGTCCTTCCTGCAATTCTCCATCTCCGTGAAGAGAGTAAACCAAAGAGGTATCACCATCTAATTTTTTCCCCTGTGCAACACCTAAAGCTACAGAAAGACCTTGTCCTAGAGATCCAGAAGCAATTCTTACTCCTTCCAAACCTTCGTGAGTGGTTGGGTGACCTTGCAATCTTGAATCTAATTTTCTGAAAGTTTTCAATTCGTCCACCGGAAAGAAGTCGAATCTAGCCAATGTAGAATAGAAAACTGGCGAAATATGTCCGTTTGAAAGATAGAAGTGATCTTCATTTTTACCTTCCATTGTGAAAGGAAGATTGTAGTTCATTACTTTACCATACAATGCTGTGAAGTACTCAGTACAGCCCAAACTTCCACCTGGATGCCCTGAATTTACAGCGTGAACCATTCTTAAAATGTCTCTTCTGATTTGTGTTGTAAGAGATTTCAGCTCTTCAATACTTTTACTCATATATTAGGATTTATTTGCATGCAAATTTACAATTTTTTGTCGGCTTATGGAAATGCAAAAATCCGGACTTTGAATCCGGATCTTATTATGCTTCACTTTGAGAAAATTTAGATCATTAAACAAAGTTTTTATTATGACAAATCTCGCAGCCCGACTTGAGCGGAGCTCTTTTTGTGAAACAAAAAAGCGGGAGCGGAAGGCGGAAAAGCTGCCCAAATTATTCTAAACTACTTTCAAATAATTTTTATTCTTCACCAGCCACAATCCAATGAAAGTTAGTAATCCGTTAAGAATAATCAGTTCTACGCCAATTCGATAATCTGTATAAGTTGTTACAGCTAAATTAATAAGATAAGTAATAACGGGAGCCAAAAGCGTTACGGAAAGAATTGAATATTTTTTTGAAATTTTAAATTTGGTGAAAATTCCGAAGGCAAAAAGTCCTAAAAGAGGTCCGTACGTGTAACCAGCGATTTCCATGATTAAATAAACAATCGACTTGTCATTCATTGCTTTGAAAACCATAATTAAAATAAAGAAAACAACCGTAAAGATCAAGTGAACTTTCATTCTCAAGCGTTTTTTCTCTTTTTCAGTTTTGCTTTTGTCTTCATTAAGATTTAAAAGGTCAACGCAATATGAACTAGTCACCGCCGTTAAAGCTCCATCCGCAGAAGGGAATAAAGCGGAAATTAACCCAATAATAAAGATGACCGAAATGATCATTGGAAAATGCCCTTGAAGAGATAAAGATGGGAATAAATCGTCGCCCATTACGTTCTTGATATTTCCTGCAGCATCTTTGAATCCAAAAATATTAGAAACGACTTCTTTTCCATCTACCATATTTGTGATTTGAGAATATTCTGCCCCATTTTGTAAAGCAAAAAGATAAAGCAAACCTCCTAAAAATAGAAATGCAAGATTTACAAAAAGCAAAGTTCCCGCAAAAGTTAACATGTTTTTCTTTGAATTCTGAAGATTGTCAACTGAGATATTTTTCTGCATCATTTCCTGATCCAATCCGGTCATTGCGATGGTAATAAAAATTCCGCCTAAAATAGTTTTGAGGAAAAATGTCTTGGAATTCGGATCAAAATTGATGAAATGAGTATAATTTTTCTGTTCTAAGATCGTGTAAGCTTCGCCAAAAGATAAATTTAAATTGGATAAAATGTAAATAATACATGCAATTAAACTGATGATCATAAACGAAGTCTGCAATGTATCGGTAATGACGATCGTTTTTACACCGCCTTCAAAAGTATACAAAAGCACCATTAATAGAAGCGCCAAAGCGGTTACCCAAAACGGAACGCCTAAACCTTCCAATAAAAATATCTGTAAAACATTGACTACCAAATATAATCTTGCCGTCGCTCCGATTGCTCTTGAAACGATGAAAAATACAGAACCAATTTTGTGTGCTTCTACATTGAATCTTTTTCCTAAATAGGTGTAGATCGAGGTCAGATTCATCTTATAATAGAGTGGAAGTAATATTGCTGCCACAATAAAATAACCGATGAAGAACCCGATCACCATCATGTAATATTCAAAGCCGCCGAAAATATATTCGCTTCCGGTCATTTTACCGACCGTTCCAGGAACGGAAATAAACGTAACTCCACTTAAGCTGGTTCCGATCATCCCGAAAGCAACGAGCCACCATTTACTTTTTTTGTTTCCAATGAAAAAAGATTGGTTATCAGAATTTCGGCTCGTAAAATAAGAGATCACCAAAAGACCAATGAAATAAACAAAAACAAATAGCAAAAGTATAGTTCCGGAATTCATGTTTACAATTTAAATTTCAGCAAATATAGTTTTTTTTCGAATGTAGCGGATGTTGGATGTTTAATGATGAAAGTTTTGGATAAATTGTAATTTACATGAACTAAGATTTGATCTAAAATAAAAGATCCGTGAAGAAAAAACTTTAAAATCAATTATAATTCTTTCTTCACGGAGATAGATAACTTGTGAATTTTTTTGTCACCAATGCACGAATTTTTGTTTAATGAAAATAGTAACGGTTAAATTCGTGTATTCGTGGCGATCTATTTTCTTCTCACAGATTGCACAGATTAGCACAGATTTTATTCTCAATCATCTGCGAAAACCTGCGAGATCTGTGGGAGTTTAATATCCCGCTTTATAAAACATCACGCAAGTCTTCGTTTTTCTGGAAAGTTGCTTTTGCAAACGGACAAAGAGGAATAATCTTTTTACCATTTTCTCTTGCAAATTCTACCGCTTTTATCAGCATTTCTTTTCCTACACCTTTTCCGTTGTAGGCTTCTTCAACTTCGGTGTGATCGATGATGAATCGGTCTTCACCTGCCCAAGTATAGGTCATTAATCCCGCTCTTCTTCCATCGATCAATGCTTCAAAGCTTCCGTGTTTTTCGTCGTTGTTTTGTTTTACGTCTATCATATTTAAGAAAATTTGGTTTGTATTTCTATTTCGTTATTTAACATTTTGTGTACCGGACAAGCATCTGCAATGGTGTGAAGCCTTTTCAGTTGTTCTTCACTCAAATCATTTCCTTCAAAACTAATGTTTCTTTTAAAAACTGCTAATTTTGTTAAAGGAAAATTTTCCAGTTCTACTTCTACGTCGATTTTTTCAACGTCCCATTCTTTTCTCTCGATGTACATTCTTAAAGTGGCTGCAGTACAGCTTGCCAAAGAAGTTGCAAGAATTTCAAAAGGATTAAACCCCTTGTTTTGTCCGCCTTTGTCGATGGGTTCGTCAGTGATCAGACTGTTTTCGCCTGCGACAACTTCCGTGTAATATTTTGTTTTGCCTAAACTAGCTTTTACAGTTACAGCCATATTTTTGTTAGATGTTAGATGTTAGATGTTAGATGTTAGATGTTAGATGTTAGAAGATCTTTGATCTTCCAAACTTATGTGTTCTTTATCAACATTATTATTTTACTTAAAAACCTATGTGACTTATATGTCTAAAGCTTTTGTGCCTTTTGTGGTTAAAAAAGTCCCACAGATTTCACAGATTCTCACATATCTTAATTAAGCAATCTGATTTTTAAAACTTTCTATTTTATTATTTAAATCGTTCAGCATTTCAGGATTGATAACTCCGCTTTCCAAATCGAAATTTTCGTAAAATTTAGGTAATGAAAAAGTTTCTTTTACCTCTGCAGCAAACTGCGGGAAGAAAGTTTTTGCAGTATTCATTACATTTCCACCGCCATAACCTCCCGGAGAAGTACTCATCAAAAACATCGGTTTATTTTGAAAAACTTTTACATTGATCCTCGAAGCCCAGTCGAATACATTTTTAAAAGCCGCCGAATAAGAACGGTTATGCTCTGCTAAAGAACAGATAATGACATCGCATTCTTCAAATTGCTTTAAAAAATTATGCGCTTCATCCGGAAAACCTTTCTTTTCAAGATCAACAGAAAATACAGGCATCGTGAAATCATTAAGATCGATTAAATTAATCTCGTGTTCCTGAAAGTTTTTCAGAACAAATTTTACCAGCTCTCTGTTGATAGATGTGGAAGAAGTACTTCCTGCAAATGCTAATATTTTCATGTTTATTTGTTTTAAATTTAAAAAAAGAAAATCCTGAATTATTTATTTTTTCGCTGAATCTTCTTTTACTTTTTCCAGATAATCGTTTTCCAGTTCTTTAAGCCTTTTAAAATAATTTTCTTTATCCATAAACAACTTTGGGTTGTAAGGATCTCCTTCTTTTCGCTTTTTATGAAGATCAAACTGACTTGCATGTGAAGCTACCCAAACATCGAAATTTATTTTTTTCATCGCTTCAAAAGTATATCCATAATCTTTTTGAATAGTAGGATATTTCTTTACATCCGAGAATTTATGGTCAATAATAATTGAAGGTAAATTGGCGATCAAAACTTTATAGTTTTTATTTCCTTCTTTGGTTTCAAATAAAAAACTGCAAGATCCTTTTGTATGACCGGGATGATGAAGTAAGGTTAATACTGAATTTCCCAATTTTATTTTAGCATTATTTTTTAAAAGAAGATCAGGATGTACAGGTTCGAAAGTTACTCCGTATTTTCCCATTTCGTAGTCAGATTTCCCACCACTTTTAAGTTCTGAAGCATCTTTTTCGTCAACATAAAGTTTTGCACCGGTCTCTTTTTTTATTTGAGCCATTGCTCCCATGTGATCATAATGAGCCTGCGTTAAGGTAAGAATTTTAATGTCTTTATACTTAAAACCCAACTTTTCGATATTTTTTTTAATGGTAGAATAAGAATCTGCCAAACCTGTGTTGATCAAAATATTGCCTTTATCGGTCACGATGAGATAAGATGCAAGATCGTAAGTTCCTACATAATACAAATTACCCACAATTTTGAAAGGTTCGTAATCTTTTGACCATTCTGCCGGATTATTTTTAGGCTCTGTTACGGTTTGTGCAGTTCCAAAAAAAGATAGACATAGTAAAAATAAAAGTGTCAGGTTTTTCATCTGTAAAATCGAACTGTTTATAAAATATTGTTTTATTTTCTGTTTAAAATGGCTTTAGGAAGCGGAACATATTCCTCTTCATCTCCGGGAACCAAAGGAAAAGCATCGTGATTCTGGTCATTCCAGTTTACTTTTGCTTCGTCAATTATTTCTTTGTCTGAATTTACAAAATTCCAGAAAATGAAACGTTCTTCATCAAAAGGTTCGCCTCCGAAAAGATAAACGGTTCCGTTTTCACTCATTTCAAACTCACAAAGTTGCGTGTTTTTGGCGATCAGCAATTGTTTTGAACCGTAAGAATTATCTTCAATATTTACCGTTCCGTCTAAAACATACATCGCTGCTTCACCGTAAAGATCTTTTCCGATGCTGATCTTCTGTGCAGTTTTAGTTTTAATTTCGATAAAAAATAATTTACTGTGAACTGGAACGGGAGATCTTTTATCGAAAGCTTCACCAGCAATCAATTTATACTGAATGTCGCCATCTTCCCAAACAGGAAGTTCGTTGGCTTCAATATGATGAAAAGTAGGTTCGCTTTGTTCCAAATGTTTTGGAAGACCTACCCAAATTTGAAAACCATGAAGTTTTTTATCTGTATTCCTTAAATATTCAGGAGTTCTTTCTGAGTGTACCACGCCTTTTCCGGCAGTCATCCAGTTCACAGCGCCCGGTTTTATTTCAAGAGCGCTTCCAATGCTGTCTCTGTGAAAAATAGATCCTTCTAAAAGATAGGTTAAAGTAGAAAGACCAATGTGTGGATGTGGCGGAACATCAAGATTCTGATAATCTTTTAATTCTGCAGGTCCCATGTGATCGATAAAAACGAAAGGACCAACCGCTCTTTTTTCACGGAAAGGCAATAATCTTCCCACTAAAAAGTTTCCGATATCTGCGGATTTTTCTTCTAATATAAGTCCGATATTTGACATAAATATTGTGATTTTAGTTTTTGTGGATAGCTAATTTAATTAAAATTTATTCTATTTAAGGCTACTTTAATAAAAATTAAAGTTTATCGTAGCCTTCAAATTTTTCGTCTACAA
Organism: Chryseobacterium scophthalmum; assembly: GCF_900143185.1. Taxonomy (NCBI): domain Bacteria; kingdom Pseudomonadati; phylum Bacteroidota; class Flavobacteriia; order Flavobacteriales; family Weeksellaceae; genus Chryseobacterium; species Chryseobacterium scophthalmum. Next base: position 139,058 of record NZ_FSRQ01000004.1, read on the forward strand.
TACGTTTCCAATCTGGATTTTTTTTGATGTATGCAAAAACATATGGACAAAACGGAAGCAGCTTTTTGCCACTTTCTTCAATATAGATCAACGTTTTTTCAACGACTGCAGCGGCAGCTCCGGTTCCTGCTAATTCCGGCTCAGCTTCTGTATGAATTAAAGCGAATCGCTGACTTGTTTCTTTATAATCGATAAAAGCAAAATGACCGTTTACTTCGATCTCAAATCTCTTTTTATCTTCGTTTTTTACTAATGGAATGTTTTCAAATTCTGGTTTCATGATGTTTATATTTTTTAAGTTTTATAAAAGAGAATAATGTTTGTCATCCTGAAAGGATCTTGACTTTCAAAAAATAAGGTTAGATTCCTGCGGAGTGACAAACATTATTCTAATTTTTATGAATATGATTTTATTTAATTAGTCTTCCAAATACCCGAATTTTCCGGTATTGAAATCTTCAAAAGCCTGCATGATCTCTTCTCTGCTGTTCATTACAAAAGGGCCATGAGGGAAAATGGGTTCATTTAAAGGTTCGCCACTTAGAATTAATATTACAGAATCTTCTGTTGCTTCAATCGTAAAGCTTTCGCCTTTATTTTTAAACAAAACTAAATGGTCAGTTTTTATTTTTTCTTCACCATTCACTAAGATGTTTCCTTCAATCACTAACGCCGCGGTATTAAAATTGGCAGGAAAATTAAATTCTGCTTTTCCTCCTGATTTTAATTTAGCATTCATCAAATTCACGGGACTGAATGTAGAGGCAGAACCTTTTATATTTTGATATTCTCCGGCGATGATTTCCACAAACCCGTTTTCACCTAGATCTGCTTTTTTTATTTCTGAGTTTTTAATGGCCTGATATTTTGGCGCACTCATTTTATCTTTTGCAGGAAGGTTTACCCAAAGCTGTACCATCTGAAAAATTCCTCCGGTTTTTGACCATTCTTTTTCGTGATATTCTTTATGTAAAATTCCGCTTGCAGCAGTCATCCACTGTATATCTCCTTCACCAATAATACCACCGCCTCCTGCACTGTCGTGATGTTCTACTTTTCCTTGGTAAGCAATGGTTACTGTTTCAAAACCTCTGTGTGGATGTACACCAACTCCGCGAGGTGTTTCTGAACCGTTAAAATGAAATTTAGAATTATAATCAAGCATGATAAACGGATCCATTCTTTTCATATCTAAATGATAAGCACCCGGAATAAAATTGTGCACTCTGAAACCATCACCTACAAAATGAGCAGGTTTTGGTGGAACTACGATCTCTATTTTTTTTGTTGTCATAATAGATGTTTTAATTTTAAACAAAATTAGAACAGTCTGAAGAGAATTACATTGATGTGTGGTAAGTAAGTTTGAGGGTTGGAGCGTTTTAGTGAAAGAGTGTTTTTTTTTCTCTCGCAGATTGGGCAAATTTTGCAGATTTTAAAAATGTAATCACCTGCTGAATATATCTAATCCATGAAACTTCTATAAATAATAAAAATTTAAAAAGCTCTAAATTGAAATTTTATTCCTGAGACTTCATGTTTCTGCCGTCGAACGTGTGAAGTCTTCTGAAAACTAAACTTGATAAAATGGTTAAAATTCCTACGGTAAGGAAAGTGTAGCGAAATGCGTTGTGAGTTTCATGTTTAATTAATTCGGGGCTGTTTTCGTAAATTTTTAAAACAATTAAACCAAAAGCAATTCCAAATCCGATGGCTAACTGTTGATTCACGGAAATCAAAGAATTTCCGCTGCTTGTTTGAAAATTTCGTAGATCTGCGATAGAAATGGTATTCATCGATGTAAACTGGATTGAATTGAAAAATCCTAAAATAGCGATCACAGGAACAAACCAGAAAATAGAAGTATGGATATCCGGAATGGCAAGGCAACAAATTAAAACTCCGATAATAAATGTATTCACCATCAAAGTTCTTCTATAACCAAATTTATTTAAAATTTTAATGACGGAAGATTTTCCAAACATTGCTGTTAAAGCCATTGGTGCAATAATCCAACCTGAAGTTACGGCTGATTGACCGTACGCGATCTGAATCATCAAAGGAAGCAATAATGGAACCGAGCTGATCCCTAATCTCGTCGCAAGATTTCCTACAATCCCAACACGGAATGTACGAACCTGAAATAAGCTTAAAGGAAAAATAGGATTGTTACCTCTTTTTGCGTGTCGGTAATAATAATACAGGAACAAAAATCCTAAAATGAAAACGAGTAAAACCGGTGTAATATTCTGCATATCTCCGAAAAGTTCCAGTGAAACAGAAAGCAAGAGAGAAGCTGCTGCAAAGATCATAAAACCTTTCAGGTCAAAATCAGTTTCCCGGGAGTTGTAATTGGGCATATATTTTAAGCCTAAAATAATTCCTAAAACCCCAATCGGAATATTAATGAGAAAAATCCAATGCCATGAAAGATAATCTACCATATAACCTCCTACAAGCGGACCGAGAACCGGACCAATTAAAGCAGGAACTATTGCAAAATTCATAGCTTTAAGCAATTCATTTCGGTTGAAAGTTTTTATTAAAGCCAGTTTTCCAACAGGAGTCATCAAACTTCCACCAACTCCTTGGATCACCCTTGAAATCACCAAATGCGTAAGATTTTGTGAAAGCGCACAAAATACAGAGCCTAAACTAAAAAGCACCAAAGCAAAGATGAAAACTCTTCTCGTTCCGAAACGGTCGGCCAAAAATCCGCTTGCGGGCATGAAAACCGCTAATGTTAAAACATAACTGATAATGGCATTCTGCATATTCAACGGAGATTCATTTAGATCTCTTGCAATCGAAGGAAGGGAAGTATTCAGGATCGTAGAATCGAGCATCTGCATAAAAATAGCAGTCGCTAAGATCAGCGGAAGAACTTTTTTTACAGTTTGGCGTGGAGAAGTTTGTGTGGGCATTTATCGAAAAATTGATATGATTTGCCATACCAATTTACGAAAAATTACAGGACGAAAGTTTTTAAGCTTAACATAATTACAGACTCATATGAATCAACGGGTAATCTTTACCCTAACCATCTTTCTCTGACCTTCCGATTTTTCTGAATCCCATTTTTTCATAAAATCCTATTGCCTCCGGATTTTGCTCGTTCTTAAAGTTTACAAGTAAGAGTCTTGAGGATGTGATCTACTCGTATAAGTTTTTACTAAATTTGTCAAACAAAAGAAATGGTAGAAATATTGAGGCAAATAAATTTGCTGTTTGAAGCCTAAAAAGATCTTCATCTAATCAACCTGATAAATAATGAAAATTTTAAAGATATTTTTATTTTTAATGTTGGTGCCGATTTTTTGTCTTTCACAGATGAAAACCGGCACTTTTTCGGATTGGGAAATTCAGCAACAGAAAGAAGCAAAGCCTACAATTATTCACATTTATACCGATTGGTGCGCCATCTGCAAGATTGAATCTTTTCAATTAAATAAAGATAAAGAATTGGTTGAAATAATTAATGAGAATTTTGATTTCATCAATTTTGAAGCTGAAAAAACAAAAGAAAAAATCATTTTTCAAGGGAAAGAATTCAATTATTTACCCAACGGAAACTCCGGAATTCATGAACTGGCTTTGGCTTTATCTAAAAATAAAACTCAACCCATTTATCCGCTGTGGATCATTTTAAATAAAAATCAGGAGTTGGTGTATTATCATGAAGGAAAAATCAAATCAAATGATTTGAAACAAAAACTTGATGAAATCTTAAAACTTTAATTTTATTTCTCGCAGATTTTGCTGATTTAGCAGATGATTGTATAAAGATTTTAAAAAAAGAAATCTGCATTATTCGCAAAATCTGCGATAGAAATTATTCTGCATCAATCAACACCGCCAATTGAATACAAGCTTCGTCAGAACGATTGCTCCAGGCGTGATTGGTCCCTCTTTGGATAACAATATCTCCGGCTTTCAACAGCGTTTCTCTTTCTTCCATGATCAAATACAATTCTCCGGAAAGTATAATGATGTAATCTAAAGTCTGAGTTTGATGCATCATCGGGTGAGGTTCTCCAACTTTGAATTCTAGACCCAGATCTTTGTCAGGCGGAATAGAAACATATCTGAAGTACGTTCCATTTTTCGGTGTTTGCGGAAATCCTGTGTTGGGAATTTGAGTCTCAAAATCTAAACTTACAGGCATTTTCTGAGTATTCCAGATGTCCGAAATAATCAAGCCCGGAAGATGTTCTACAACATTTTCAATTGGTTGATCTTCGATGATGGTTGATCTTCCGTTCTCAATTCCTGTTACAATTCTTCTTGGTATTTTATTCATGAGTCATTATTAATTTATTTCCTTGGGTTTGATTGTTTTTTAGCATCGAATGAGCTTTCAAGACTGTTTCCAGAGAAAGACTTCCTATATTTTTATAATTGGGAGGAGTGATGATCTCGTGTTCAATCAATTTTGAAATTTCATTTAAACTGTTTTGATAATACTGATAATTCTTGGTCATTGCATATGCATAATTTGAAATATTCATGATTATATTTCCTTTATTGAAAAGCGTTTCGCGCGATTGTTTATTGGTTAAAGCCGTTACATCGACATAAGTTCCATTGATCTGTAGAACTTTTGCGGTGATTTCTGACATATAATTTCCAACCAGATCAATTCCAACATCAAAAAAATGATTGTTATTGGCATTGAGAATATTTCCGACCAGATTTTCGTTCTTATAATTAATTATTTGATGGTCTTTCAATCCCATTTTCAATAGAATGTTTCTGTTTTCTTCAGTTCCGACCGTTGCAGTTATGTTGCTGAAATTATGAGCCAATAAAAGTTTAATTAAAAAAGATCCAACACCGCCAACGGCTCCTGTAATGAAAACAGAGTCATTTTGGTCAAACTTTAAACGATTGAAAATCTGTAAAGCAGTCATTCCAACTGACGGAATTGCGGCTGCCTGTTCAAAAGAAATGTTTTTAGGTTTCAAGGCTACGATCGCTTCCGGAACAGCGATGAATTCTGTATAAGTTCCATTGCTTCCCATAGAACCACTTCCACAAAAAACTTCATCTCCAATATTGAATTGAGTAACATCGTTGCCTTTGTCGACAATGATCCCTGAAAGTTCACGTCCTAAAATTGAGGAGTTGATGAGCTTTCTTTCCAACTCGTTTTCCAGCATTTGATAATCGATCGGATTAAAACCGCTGGCTTTAATTTGTATTAAAACTTCGTTACTTTTTGGTTCAGGTTTTTCGACAAAGCCATCTTCCAATTGTAAATTTTTATTTAAAATAACTACTTTCATAATTCTCCATTGAAGTACAAATGTAGAAACAGAATAGTTTATATTTGTTATTAGTTAACTCTTGGTAACTAGTAACATTAAAGTAACTATCGATGGCAAAGATCATAGAAAACGGAGTAGAAAGGGAAGCGAATTGTACAGAAGAACTATTCGCAATGCGCGACAGTCTAGATGTTTTAGGTGGGAAATGGAAGCTGATGATTCTACGATATTTAACCAATCGTACAGATCAAAATATTCATTTCAAAAAACTGGAAAGAGGAATTGACGGGATTTCCACAAAAATGTTGAGCAAAGAATTGAAAGAGCTGGAAATAAATTTATTGATCACCCGAACGATTCAGGATACAAAACCGATCACCGTAACATATGCTGTTACAGAATATGGGAAATCTGTTTTTCCGGTTACTGAAACTTTGGTGAATTGGGGACTGATCCACCGTGAAAAAATTAAGGAATCGATGAGCTCTTGAGAATCAGGATTTTATTGGAGTAAATATAAGATCTCTCGCAGATTAGGTTGATTTAGCAGATGATCCTTTCTGAAAAAATATGTGCTATCTGCAAAACCTGCGAGAGAAACTAAAAAATAATTTTATTAAGATCAGTTTTTATCTAACCAGGAATTGACGAGTTCAGAATGGTCTTTAACCCATTCCTTAGCTGTAGTTTCTTTGTTTTTGCTGTTTTCCATTTTAGTCAGGAGATCGGTCATGGTTTGGTCATCAAAATACATTTTCGAAAAGAACTGCGTTAATTCCGGATGGTCTTTTCCAAAACATTTTCTGCTGTAGGTTTTAATTTTTTCTGCTTCCCCAAATGTTTTTTTGGGATCATCAAGAAATTTTAATTTCATTTTACCAAACATCCAATGAGGTTGCCATCCAGCAATAACAATCCATTCTTTACGTTTTATAGCATTCTGAAGTTCGGTAATCATAGTGATTGTAGAAGAATTGATCTGTCTATAATTTAATTTGTAATCAATAATGGCTCTGTCTGTTGCAGCGGTCATTCCGGCTCCTTTTTCTATACCGATGATCCTGTTTTTGAATTTTTCCTCATATTTTGGTAATTCTTCAATAGATTTTATGGGAATATAATCGGGAACTACTAAACCGATCTTTCCGTTGTCGTAATTTGTTCCAAGGTTGGTCAACTCCGGGAACTTAGCTATTTTACTTGCATGAGTATAAGGTAACCAAACTCCCAGAAAAAGGTCTGTGTCTTCGTTATTCATTGAAGCTAAAATCATATCTGTGGAAGCTTTCTGAATGACAACATGATAACCCTGTTCATCCAAAATAGCTTTTACAACGTGTGTCATTGCGACGTCTTCTGCCCAACCATCAACCATTCCAATGTTGATGTATTTGGAATTTTTTATGTTTTTACAAGAATTAAATACTCCTAAAACGAGAACAGAAGTAAGTAATAATATATAATTTATTCTTTTCATTTTGCTGTTTTTTTCTTTACAAATCCTTGAGTGATCCGGTCGAGAATAATGGCTAAAATCACGACTGATAAACCACTTTCAAATCCTAAACCGATATCCAGATTATTAATTCCTTCCAAAACTTTTTCACCCAAACCACCTGCTGCGATCATTCCAGCGATTACAACCATTGATAATGATAATAAAATAGTTTGATTGATCCCTGCTAAAATTGTGTTCGTAGCCAAAGGAAGTTCTACTTTAAATAAGATTTGACGATTGGTGGCTCCGAAAGCTCGGGCTGCTTCTACAATATCTTTAGGGACAGATTCAATTCCCAATGTCGTTAAACGTACTGCAGGTGGCATCGCAAAAATGATCGTTGCAAATGCACCGGGAACTTTACCGATACTGAAAAATAATACAGCAGGAATTAAGTAAACAAAAGCAGGCATTGTCTGCATTAAATCGAGTAATGGGCGAATAACTTTTGCCGCAAATTGATTTTTTGCTGCCCATATTCCAAGAGGAACAGACAGAATTAACGCGGTAAGTGTTGCCACAAAAATAAGTGCTAATGTTTCCATGGTTTCTTTCCAGAATCCCATTAAAAATATTAAAGTAAGTCCGGCTGCCGTCATAATGGCGGTTCCTTTTCCTGCTTTCCATAAAGCTAATAACGTGAAAAGTAGAATGATGATGTAAAAAGGCGTGTTGACTAAAGCCCATTCAATTCCTAAGATTGAGGAGTTGCCGACATTTTTTATGACGTCAAAGAAAGGTTTTGCGTTATCGGTGAGCCAATTGATAGCAGTTTCTACATATTGACCTATATCTATAGTTTTATTCATCTTATTGGTTGTTTGCGATTTCTTTTAATTCAATGATCTCTTCTTCATTATATTTGGTAGCCTCGATGATGAGTGATAATTGAGTGACCAGTCCTAAAAATTTATTGGTTTCATCTACCACAGCGATCGCTGATTTGCTTCCCGAAATTAAAGGGAGCATTTCTTCAACGGTGGCTTCCTGATATACCGAAGGAACATTACTGTTAATAACCGATTCAACAGTTGGTTCTTTTTTCTTTGCGATTTGAACAATATCACTCAGCGTCACAAAACCCAGAAATTTATTTTGAAGATCTACGACTGGTAAAGTTTCCAAACCTGTGGTTCTCATTTTTCTGAGGGCACCTTCCGGACCATCTTTTCTGAAACGAACTACAGTTGGCTTGTCGAACATTAGAGATTTCGCTGTAATAATCGTTTTACGGTCAACTTTTTCTACAAAAGCTTTTACATAATCACTTGCCGGATTGGTTAAAATATCTTCTGCAGTTCCTATTTGTTCGATGACACCGTCTTTCATAATAACAATTCGGTCTCCGATCTTGATGGCTTCATCCAGATCATGAGTAATAAAGACGATCGTTTTCTTTAGAGTTTCCTGTAATTCGAGAAGCTGATCCTGCATTTCAGATTTTATCAGCGGGTCGAGTGCTGAGAAAGCCTCATCCATCAACAAAACTTCGGGATCGTTTGCTAAAGCTCTTGCCAATCCCACTCTTTGCTGCATACCTCCTGAAAGCTGTGAAGGCAATTGATTTTCAAAACCATTTAAACCAACGATATCTAATGCTTTTTGTGCTTTTTCCTCACGAATCGTTTTGCTTTCTCCGCGTATTTCGAGTCCGAAAGCAGCATTGCTTAAAACAGTATGATGAGGTAGCAACCCAAATTTTTGAAATACCATACTCATTTCTGTTCTTCTTACTTCTAGAAGGTCTTTATTATTTTTATCGGTAATATTATCGTTATTGATATATACTTTTCCTGCTGTCGGCTCATTCAGTCTGTTCAGACAACGCAGCAAAGTTGATTTTCCGCTTCCTGAAAGTCCCATAATGACAAAGAATTCCCCTTCATAAATTTCAAAGCTGGCTTTGTTAATTCCCACCGTGCATCCAGTTTTTTCAAGAATCTCTTTTTTAGAAAGACCTTTATCCAGAAGTTCTAACGCTTTTTCTTTATTTTTCCCGAAAATTATTGTCAGATCTTCAACTTTAAGTTTTACTTTTAGATTAGTATCAATTGTATCCATATTCAGATTTTGTTAATGTATTTGAAAATAAGAAATTGAGACAACGATGCTTTGATGAGTGATATCACCGCATGCAAAAATGTTCAGTATGATTTTTACAGTAAAATCTTTTTTAATAACAAATAACATACAAAATCATATCAAATGAATGATCGTGTTTATTGTCTTCAAAAGGTTTTACTTTGACAAAGAATGTATTACGTAAAAAAAGAAATCAATCTTTTTTAAATTGAATCAAAGAATAATTATCATCAGGATAATTAAAGATATTTGCCAGAACAACTCGAATTTATGATTATGCTGAAAGCATAAAAAAAGCTGTACATCAATTTCTTATGACGGTGCAAATTTACGGATTTTATATTTAATGAAAATTTTAGATTGTAATATATTGAATTACAATTGGTTATTTTTAATATGTTTTATGATTTGAAGAAAGCTGAATTTTGTATAAACGATAGAAAAAATGCTGTTCTCAATAATAAATATTTTTGGACTAAATTATTTTAACAAAACAGCAATAATCGCCAAAATTGCAGGCAAAGCTTGAACAAAAAATATTTTCTTAGTTGCAGAAATGGCACCATAAATTCCTGCAATCGCTATACAGCCCAAGAAAAATAAAGCAATATTGGTTTGCCATCTTTCATCTTCAATAAAAAAAGACCAGATCAATCCTGCTGCCAAAAAACCATTGTATAAACCTTGATTGGCGGCCAAACCTTTTGTGGGTTTAAACATTTCGGCAGGTAAAGCAGCTTTGAAAACTTCCTTTCCTTTCGTTTCCCACGCAAACATTTCCATCCAGAGAATGTAAAGATGTTCCAGAGCGACAACTGCGATTAAGATTTTAGCAACGATTTCCATGATTTATTGTTTGTTATTGTAAAACTAAAAAAATAAAGTTAAGTTTGGTTACACAATTTAAAAAATGGAAACTTTTAAAGCGCATTTAGATAAATTTATTACCATCAGTGACGAAGAATTTACTTCTGTATTTTCTTTTTTCCATGTTTTAAAAACAAAAAAGAAAGAAAATCTGATGCTTGAAGGAGATGTTTGTAAATTCAAATATTTCGTTCTTGAAGGTTGTCTGAGAAAGTTTTTTGTAAATGAAAAAGGGGTGGAACAAACCACAGAATTCGCCATCGAAAACTGGTGGATTTCCGACACTTTTGCTTTTGAAAAACAGGTGAAAACAGATTTTAATATTCAGTCTGTTGAAAATTCTATGATTTTGGCGATTGATTTCCATTCTCAGGAATTGTTGTTGCAAAAACATCCGGTGATGGAACGTTATTTCAGAATGGTTTATCAAACTGCTTATGCAGCTGCCGAAAAAAGAATTCGCTATATTTATGAGATGACGAAAGAGGAATATTACGTGCATTTCAGTACTTTGTATCCTTGGTTTATCCAAAGAATTCCGCAATATTTACTGGCTTCATTTTTAGGTTTTACACCGGAATATTTAAGTGAAATCAGAGCAAAATTACGTTCTTAAACCAGTTTAAGATTTTTACGATTCTTAATTCGCAACTTTGTCCTGTTCATAAAAACAAACGCAATGACAGGCAAAGATTCTATATTTCCACAGTTATTTTTAAGATTGGCAATTTCGGTGACAATGCTTTCTGCAATTGCAGACAGATTCGGTTTTTGGGGTGACAACTCAGCTTGGGAAAATTGGGAAAACTTCGAAAAATACACTCGACAATTAACGTTTTTTCTTCCTGAAACTTTAAGTACATTTTCAGCTTACACGGCTACTTTTTTAGAAATACTTTTTCCATTGATGTTGATCTTAGGTTTCAAAACAAAAATCGCAGCTTACGGAACCGGAATTTTATTGCTTGTTTTCGCCTTATCAATGAGCATTGCTTTAGGGATAAAAGCGCCTTTGGATTATTCGGTTTGGGTAGGAAGCGCAGCGGCTTTTTTATTGGCAACACAGAAAGAATTTTATTTTTCAATAGATACATTAACTAAAAAATCATAAACAGTATGAGTGCAAGAATTAATATGGCAACTGTAGACACGGCCGCTTACAAAGCAATGATGGGATTGGAAGGATATCTTCAAACCATTTCTTTAAACCATATTCAGAAAGAATTAATCAAAATCAGAGCGTCGCAAATCAACGGATGTGCTTTTTGTCTGGATATGCATACAAAAGATGCAAAGAAATACGGCGAAACTCCTCAAAGAATTTATCTTTTGAATGCATGGAGAGAAGCGTTGGAGCTTTATACGGAAGAAGAACAGGTACTTTTAGCAATGACTGAAGAGATTACTTTGATTAGCAAAAAAGGTTTGACTGAAGAAACGTATTATAAGGCTAAGCAATTATTTGATGAAGGTCAGATTGCTCAAATTATCATGGCAATTGTTACCATAAATGCTTGGAACAGAATTGCAATTTCTACACATTTGCCAATTGCAAAGTAAAATTTTAAATCGATTAAATTATTAACGAAAATCGCTTCCCAATTATTGAGAAGCGATTTTTTTTGCCATTACCACGATCGAAGTAATCTTTTAAAAATTTGAGATTGCTTCATTTTGTTTGCAATGAAAAATGTTATATTGATCAAAGTTGAGATAGCTCAGAATTAATAAAATTCAATTCTTCCTGAGATAGATCGAAAGACATCGCTTTTGCATTTTCAATGGATTGTTGAGCGTTTCTTGCTCCTGCTAAAACTACTGAAATTGCGGGTTGTAAAGTTGTCCAACGCAATACCAGTTGAGAAAGAGTAGCTCCTTTGTCTTGTGCAATAGGTTCTATTTTTTCTAAGAAATTTTTTACTTTATCTAAATCGAATTGTGAGAAATATCCGTTTCTGTGATCGTTTTCTTTTAATTGATCTTCTTTAAAATATTTTCCGGTTAAAAGGCCTCTTTCCATTGGACTGTAAACGATAATTCCCGAATTATTTTCTAAAGAATAGGGAACTAAATCATTTTCAATTACCCGGTTCAGCATGCTGTAAGAAACCTGATTGCTTGCTAATTTGAATGTTTGATTGGCTTCTTCCATTTGCTCAACAGAATAATTACTAACACCTGCTGCACGAATTTTTCCTTGTTGAATCAGCAATTCCATCGCTTCCATCGTTTCACTGATCGGAGTTGTAGAATCTGGCCAATGCAATTGTAAAAGATCAATGTGATCTGTTCCCAATCTTTTTAAACTTTCCTCAACTTCTTTGATAATGTTTTCTTTTGAAGCAAACTTGTACACGGGAATTATTTTGCCGTCATCATTTGCATCGAAGAAAAATTCACCTTTTCCATTATTGCTTCCATCCCAAACCAATCCGAATTTTGTTAACAACTGAATTTTCGAACGGTCTTTTCCTTTGATAGCTTCACCGATCATTTCCTCACTCAATCCGAAACCATAAAAAGGTGCGGTGTCAATGGAAGTTACACCATGATCTAGAGAAGCATGAATTGAGTTGATTGAATCTTGTTTTTCATTTCCACCCCACATATTGCCACCGATTGCGAACGCTCCGTGAGTGATCACTGAAAGTTCTAGATCTGTGTTTCCTAATTTTCTATATTGCATTTTTGTTCTAATTTTTAAATTTATTTAACCACAAAAATTTTCCATTTCGTTTGTCATTCCGTAGGAATCTCAGCAGAATCAATTTAATCTTAAGAGCTTAGATTCCTACGGAATGACAAAAGGATGGTCAAATAATTATGTATTATTTTTTTAATTCCTTTAAAATAGCCTCTCCCACACTTTTTGCAGATTGCGGATTTTGTCCTGTAATTACTCTTTGGTCTGTCACGACATGATTTTGCCAAAGTCCAGATTTTTCAAATTTTGCATCTCTTTCTTTCAATTTATCTTCCAAAAGGAAAGGAACTACGTTTGTTAATTTTACTTCAGCTTCCTCTTCATTGGTAAAAGCGTTGATTTTTTTACCATCAACCAAATATTTACCGTTATCCAATTTAATATTGACCAAACCGGCCGGACCGTGACAAACTGCAGCTACAATTCCTCCATTCTCATAAATTTTTGAAGCAATTTTTGATAATTCTGTATTGTCTGCAAAATCCCACATTGCGCCGTGACCTCCTGCATAAAAAATGGTAGAATAATCATTTGGATTTACTTGTGAAGGCTGTAAAGATTGGTCGATTTTACTTTTGTCTTTACTTTCCCAAAACTCTTTGTTGGCAGGGTCTTTTAAATCAAATCCATCAACAGGCGGAGTTCCGCCTTTCGGGCTTACAAAATCAATTTCGTAACCGGCTTTGTGAAGAACTTCCCAAGGATGCGAAACTTCACCAAGATAATATCCGGTTTCTTCGCCGGTGTCACCTTTTTTGTCATGACTGGTCACGACAAACAGAATTTTCTTTTTCATATTTTTAGATTTTTTGGTTTGTGATTGTACGAATCCTACTGTAAATAATGCAAGAATTAATAATGCTAATTTTTTCATATTTAATAATTTTTTTACCATTAAGAGAATTTAAGAAGTTTAGAATATATAAGATGTAGCTGCGTTTTAAGCGTGTGATTTTAAAAAAAATCTGTTGATTTTCCTTAATTAATCTTAACATCTTAAATTCTCTTAATGGTTTAATGTTTAAATAATTTCGGTTAAATAAATCTGTGGTTTTTCCTGCAACTTTTCATCAACCAAATCTCCAAAGGCTTTAATGTAAGGTTGCTCATTATGCTGTTTCAATCCTTCTTTGCTTTTCCATATTTCGTAGAAAACAAAATGATTTTTATCTTCAATTCCTTGATGAAGCGTATATAATTCGTTGGCTTCTTCTTTTCTGGTTTCTGTTACCATATTTTGAAGAACTACCAAAACTTCGGTTCTGTGCTCTTCTTTTGCTTTTATTATTGCGGTAAGATAGATTTTCATTAGACTAATTGTGGTTTTAATTCTTTTTCAAAAACGTTTGTAAGATGTTCTCTGTATAATTTCATATCGCGCTCGATATTTGCATTTTTCTCTACATCATGGAAGTGGAAACTTTCCATTTTTTCTAAAGAAACGAATGCATTCATTCTGTGAAAACCAAATAATGGTCCATTGTCTACACTTGTTTCATTGAAAAATTCTCCGGGAAGAGTGAAGGCTGTTTCCGGCGCATTCCAGCTTGTAGTAACCATATATTTTCTTCCGCCCAACATTCCTCCGGTTCCGTAGTTGATTTTTGGATTTTCAGAAGTTCTACCGTCACTCATGTAAATTCCTTTTGCATGACCGGCTGTAAAAACTTCATCGATATATTTTTTCAAACCATTCGGCAACTGAAACCACCAAATCGGAGTGTGATAAATGATATAATCTGCCCAGACAAATTTTTCTACTTCCTCATTTTTATTGTAATTGTCGCTTACATTGCTGATTTGCACTTCTACATTTTCGAAATTTTTTAAAACTTCCAATGTGTTTTCTGCAATAGTCTGATTATATTTTCCTCCTGAATGTCCGAAGTTTTGTCCACCGTTGATGATTAATACTTTTTTCATTTTGTATGATTGTTTAAATTTTACTCTGCAAAGTTATGTCGGGAATTTGTATAATTAAAATAATATAAATTATATTAAACTATCAGAATAATGATGTTTAAAAATGTTGATTTTAAAAACTCTTCATTTATTGCGAAGCAAATTTATTATTGCATTTTATCTTTTACGAATTCCATTTTCATGGTTAAAAGTCATAGTTTGTCTGTATTAAAATTATTTTCTGTCATGTAAATTTGTTTGATAATTAAAAGAATAATGATTCAAATTGCGGTTTTTGGTGATGTGCATGGAAATCTTCCAGCTTTGGAGGCGGTTTTAAATGATATTGAAGAAAGAGGAATTCGTCAAAAATTTTGTTTGGGAGACCTCGTAGATTTTGCTCCTTGGGGAAATGAAGTAATTGAAAAAATGAAGAGTCTGAACATTCCTTGTTTAATGGGAAATCATGATGAGAGAATTGCTTTTGATATCTCTGTAATTCCTTTAAGCAAGCATTCTGAAGAAGAAACAGCTGCAAGATTTTTAGCTATTGATCACTCCAAAAAATATATTACAAAAGAAAACAAAACATTTTTATCAGAATTGCCTTTTAATTTAAAACTAAATTATAAGATAGGCGAAAAACATTGGAATATTCAGTTGGTGCATTCCAGTTTAGAAAGTAATGATACTTATTTGTATGAATCAGAAAATGATGAGGTTTTTCAAAATATGCTCAGTGAATCTCAATCTGATGTAATTATGATGGGACACACTCATGTTTCATTTAAAAAATATTTTAATGGAAAATGGGCAATTAACAGTGGTTCTGTTGGTCGCTCGAGAGAAGAAAACCGTTTGGCTTCTTATGTAATACTGACTTTGGATGAAGAAAAAATCACTCCTGAAATTATTCAATTAGATTATCCGCTTGAAAAAGTTGCTCAGGAAATCGAGAAAAGTGAGATCCCGAATTATTATGCTTCTTTCCTAAGAAACGAAAAACTATCAGTATTCTGATTATTTCGTAATTTTGTATCATAATTAAAATAACTAGTATGGTTAATTTAGAATGGTACCGCACTTTTAAAGCGATTTATAAAACCGGAACGTTAACCGGAGCGGCAGATTCTCTGTTTATTTCGCAACCCGGAGTAAGTTTGCATTTAGGCTCATTGGAAGCGTATGTTGGATACAAATTATTTGACAGAACCGGAAGAAAAATGATTCCAACTGAGAGAGGAAAGGTTTTGTTTAATGCAATTTCAGAACCTTTGACAAAACTTGAAGAAGTTGAAAAAAACTTTCAGAAATCTACCGAAAAACATACGCCAACCATCAGTGTCGGAATGTGTTTTGAGACTTTTCAAACTACTTTAGAACAGTATGTTTCGACGCTGGATTTTAATTTAATTATCAGTTTTGGTGAGTATCCTGAAATGCTCGACCAGTTGGATAAAGGAATTTTAGATTTAATTATCACTCCTAAAAAAGGAACATCGCCCAATATTCTGCACGAAGCATTTTCTTCTGAACAAATTATTTTGGTAGGCGGAAAAGATATTGATACAGAAAGTTTTGGTGAGGTTTTAAAAACCAAAGATTTTCAAAAAATTGAAAGCTGGCTGAAAAACGAAAAATGGTACGGTACAACTGGTGATATGGAACATCTTTTTCAGTTTTGGCTAATGAATTTCGGGCATAAACCTAATTTCAGACCCAATTATATTGTTCCAAACTTAAATTCGATTATCCGTTGTCTGAAAGGCGGAACGGGATTGGCCGTTGTTCCTGATTTTTTATGTAAAAATGAAATTGAAAGTGGTGAAATACAACTGATTTGGGAAGGCGATAAAAAACTTGAAAACACTCTTTACTTTGGCTGCAGAAAAAAGACAATGTATCAATCTGAAATCGACCACATCAAAGGACTTTTCAGACAGGTGATGAGTGGAGTTGAGGTTTAATTTTTAGTGATTTTTTTTGTTGTACAAGAAATAAAAAATCAGTTTTTTGTACTAAAAAGGTTTGTTTTGAGATTGCTTTACTTCAACAAGTTCGATAAAAGCTCACTGCAACTTCTCGCAATGACGATAATAATTCCCCTCCTTTGGAGGGGTGGCGAAAATTTCAAAGAAATTTTTGACGGGGTGGTTCTTTAACTTCAAGATTTTTCACACTATAATTTTTATTCTGCAAGGATCTAAATTTTTATGATAAAGATTCGTATAGGGATTCCTACAGAATGACAAACTGTGTATTTATGACAGAATTTGAAATGAAAGACCGAAAATCTAGCCCAGATTGCAGTGAAAATCCTTTTTTTGAAAAAAAAGATTGTAACGAAAAGCGGGAAAAAGCTCCTAAAAAGTACGGAAGATGAAAGCGGGAATTTTATAGGTTTGAAAATAGATTTCTCCTTTGTCGAAATGACAAACTCAATGTAGAAAAAGCTTCGAAAAATAAATTTCATTATCTTTGCATCACACAAAACCCAAAACATCAGACATGTAGAATTTAATTTCTTTCAAATTTAATAAACAATAACGGAAAATGTTATTGCAGTTTAACCTTACTAAAAGAAAGAAATTATGCTTTTTCTACATAATATATCCTTTGGGTTTCCAGCGGGGAATCTGCTTTTTAATTCTATCAATTTAACGATACCTACTCATTCAAAATCGGCTTTGGTCGGAAGTAACGGCATGGGGAAATCTACCTTGCTGAAAATTATTGCAAACGAAATTGAACCTTTGGCAGGAAATGTCAATATTCATGGAGATATTTTCTATGTTCCACAGATGTTTGGAAATTTTAATGATTTGACGGTTGCGGAATGTTTGAAAATCGATCAAAAACTTGATGCACTTCAAAAAATAACCAATGGCAAAGTGGATGAAATTTATTTTGAAACTTTAAATGATGATTGGGACATTGAAGAACGCTGTCAAAATGCCTTGAAATATTGGAAACTTGAAGATTTAGATTTAAACCAAACTTTGGAAAGTTTGAGTGGCGGACAAAAAACAAAGGTTTTTCTTGCAGGAATTCAAATCAATCAGCCTGAAATTATTTTACTCGACGAACCTACGAATCATCTCGATTTGGAAGGTCGAAATCTGTTGTACGATTTTATTGAAAAAACAAATTCAACGGTTGTGATTGTGAGTCATGACCGAACTTTGCTGAATTTAGTTGATACTATTTTTGAACTGAGCAATCAGGGGATTTCAACATATGGAGGAAATTATGATTTTTATGCCGAACAAAAAGCAATTGAAAATGAAGCTTTGCAAAACGATATTCATTCTAAAGAACGTGCTTTGAAAAAAGCTAAAGAAAAGGAACGTGAAACTTTGGAACGCAAGCAAAAACTCGATGCACGAGGAAAAGGAAAGCAGGAAAAATCGGGTGTTGCAAGAATTATGATGAATACACTTCGTAATAATGCGGAGAAAAATTCCTCAAAATTAAAGTCTGTTCATGCCGAGAAAATCAATGATATTTCTGGTGATTTGCGGGATTTGCGTTCGTCGGTGAGAAATGCTGACCAGATGAAAGTGAATTTTAATGATTCGAATTTGCATTCGGGAAAAATCTTGATTTCGGCGGCGGAAATTAATTTTAAATATCATGAAGAAAATCTTTGGAAAGAAAATCTCAATCTTGAAATCCGAAGTGGAGACCGAATTTCTATCAAAGGTTCGAATGGTTCTGGGAAAACGACTTTGATAAAACTGTTGTTGGGAGATTTGCAACCTTTTGTCGGAACTATTTCGAAGTCAGAGTTTCAGACAATTTATATTGACCAAGAATATTCTTTAATTGATAGAAATGCAACGGTTTATGAATTTGCTGAAAAGTTCAATGATAATGCAATGCCGGAATCTGAAGTGAAAACTTTGCTTTCAAGATTTTTATTTGGAAAGGAAACCTGGGATAAAATAGGTGATGTTCTGAGCGGTGGAGAACGTCTGCGACTTTTGCTTTGCGGACTTTCCATCAGTAATAAAGCTCCCGATATGATTATTCTCGATGAACCTACGAATAATTTAGACCTTCAAAACGTGGAAATTCTGACGAATTCTATTAAGGATTATCATGGAACTTTGCTGGTGATTTCGCATGATGAAGTTTTTTTGGATGAGATTTGTGTAAGTTGTGAGATTTTGTTGAAATTTTAATTATTATTTATTGTCGTAAAATTTAAAAACGAATGATAAATTATTCAATTTTGTCATTCGTTTTTAATATAGTTGGTATTTTCAATTAGAAATTTTATTAACCATCAGATTCATATAAATAATCATTTAATTTATTAGGTATTGTTAAAAATTTTGGATTATTTATTCTTATATCTTCTTTTATCTTGATGAAAAAATCTTCATCTAAAAATAATTTGCTAGATAAGTTATGAATCATTCTGTAATCGCTGAAAAATTTATTGTCTTCCCATGCTTTTCCATATCCTGAAACCCAATTATAGAATAACATAACTTGTTCAAAATTGCTGAGTTGAGCTCTGAGTAATTGTAAATATTTTCTTTTATTTGTATAGTCAATAATCTTATTATCATAATTAACAACGAATTTAACTGTATGATACAAATGTCTGTAGTAATGTCCTAGATTATTTTCATGTCCTTCAAATAACGGAAATGTAGATTTAATAGTAATACCATCAATTTCGTTAGATGATTGTTTTGTTTTAACTGTTCTATCTATAAATTCAGTTTTATGTATATTTTTAATTGCTAAAAGTTCATTAAAAAATTTATCCTCTTTTTCTAAACCGTTAAAAAATGTTTTATATGCTTCATCAAAAGCAATTTCTTTATCAAAATTAATTTTTAGAATGGTTTTATAAGCAATTTCTAATTCATTTGAGAAATAAATAAATACGTCTCTTCCCTTTATTTCATTATAAGATTTAGTCCAATTAATGTGTACTCCAGCTGAAGTTCTATTTGAAACTAAAGTGGTTTGTTCGATTTGAATTTCATTTACATTTTCTTTATGTAGTCTTAGCATTTCATAAAAATGAGATTCAAATTGTTGAACTTTAAATTGATTAGTAATTTGCTTATTAGCAACGAATTGAATATAGAATGCTAAAAAGGTTATAAAAGCTGCGCTTAGACCTATTATTGGATTCATAATTCCTCCAAAATAGTCGCCAAATTCATTAGCGTCTAAAATCCTCTTGTTTGATATTAAATAATTTTTATAATCCATTGAGCATTCTGTATTTATGAAGTAATTAATTAAATAAAAGCTACAAATAAATAGTAAAAGAATGCTAATAATTGCGAGAATAGTTGTAATTGTCTTATCGAATTTCATGGATATTAATTGTTTTAATTCCAAATATATATAATAATGTTATTAATAAAAAAAGGTAAACCGTAATGATTTCCACCCCACCCAAAAATAAAAATTTCTTCGTAACTTTATAAATGGGAGTAGCTGAAGTTATTTTATTTTAAAAGTTTCAAAATCCATTGATGAATTTCATTCAACACGTTTTCTCTGATTTCTTCATTCAGTATTTCATGACGCATTTCAGGATATATTTTCATATCTACATTTTTAAATCCGTCGAGCTTTAAATTATCAACAGTCTTCGTCACGCCTTTTCCAAAATCTCCGATGGGGTCATTTTGCCCGCTTACAAAAAGAAAAGGGAAGGACTTCGGAATGGTTTGTGCCCAATTTCTCGCAGTTGCTTTTTTATATATATTGAATAACGCATAAAACGCATTGTTGGTGAACGGAATTCCACAAAGTTCATCCTTAGAAAACGCATTTCTATTGGCTAGATTCAGGCTGAGCCAGCTTGTATCGCTAAAATCTTTATCTTTTTTAAATTGTTTGTTGTTGACAATATTAAAAATGTTATTGAAAAAAGTTCGTTTTTGAGGAGCTAGTTTATTAGCTAAAGAAAAATAGGTTTTCACCAAATTAATTCCTGTTAAAGGTCCGCCCGTTCCTGTAATAATAGCACCGGAAAACTTATTGCTTGTTTTTTGAAGAAGACACCGCGTAATAAAAGAACCCATCGAATGTCCCAAAATGAAATGTGGAACATCAGGATATTGCTCCATCAGAAATTTGCTCATCTTTTCGGCATCAGTAATCAGTTTTTCATCCGGATTGTTGCGTTGAAAAAATCCAATATCTTTCTTTTCTTTTACCGATTTTCCGTGTCCTAAATGGTCATAAGTCAACACCGCAAATCCTCGATTGGCAAAATATTCTGCAATTTCTGAATATCTTCCACTGTGTTCCTGCATCCCATGAACGACTTGTAAGGTTGCTTTTACAGGAATTTCTTCGGGATAAAATAAAGTGTAAAAGAGTTGGGTTTGATTGGTGGTATTTTCAGATAAGTATCCTGATTTTTGTAGTGATTTCATGGTGTGGATTATCTTTGGTGGATAATCAAAGATATGGTAATTATGGGAAAGTTTAAGTTTAATAGAAATTCTGACGAATTCTATTAAGGATTATCATGGAACTTTGGTGGTGATTTTGCGTGATGGGAGCCTTTGGAGAATATTGGAGTGAATGGTGAGGTTATTTTGTATTAAAAAATGTCTTTGTAAGCTCTAAACCTCATAGGTTTTTAAAACCTGTGAGGTTTGTTTCCCTAAACATGTTATTTGTCATTCCGCAGGAATCTAAGCTGTTGAAAGGTTTATACGGAATGATAATGATTATTGAGACTCTTGTAAAAGTGTAAACTCACAATATGGATACTTGTTGATAAGTTCAACAAGTACATTATAAAGGTAGTCATTAAATCGGTTTCCTAAATTCAAGGGTAATTTTTTAAATTTCTTTTGGAGTTGTTCTTTATTATAATAGTGATATGAGTTCTCTTTGTTTTGATTTGTAAGAACATATTGAACTTTATATTTCAAAAGAAGTGAAATTACTCCCTCCTTATCATCTTCATGAAGTTTATTAATTACCCAACTATAATTGTCTTTCCAAATATCGTAATCTTTTTGAAAAATTCGGACTAATCTTTCTTTATTTAATTTATTTATAACGTCAATTCTTGCTGTTTTACTTCCAAAAGCACTTCCATAATTGACTATTCTTCCATCTTTTTTAATAATAAACATTGGACCTTGTCCGATAAGCATGTCTTCAAAATCTGCAGTCATCAAAAATTCTTTTGATTGATATGAAAAATAAAATAAATCTTCAAAATTTTCTGCATATTCTTCAACAACATCTACATCATCACCAATGTTTTCTAAAAGATATTCTCTTGCTATTTTTAAATATTCATCTTTTGAGTTTTCTTGCATTTTATTTTACGTATTTTTTGTGAAGATTGTTTAAGAATTTTGTGCGGTTGAAGTTTTTAACAAAACCTGAGTTTTCGCCTTTTTTGAGTTGAATAATTAAATTAGATTTTATTTTCATCGTTAATTTGGAATATTCATTTCTTGACCATGCTTGTAGTACTTTAATGTATAAGAAGGTTTTGTGCCAACAATTATCTTTACAAAAACCCCTATTTGGTAATCTAAATTATTATCATAATCTTCAGAAGTGTAACTTTTAAGCTTTAAGTCATCATAAACAAAAGGAATGTTACTTGAACTTTTTTTAACTTCTATTATACATAAATTATATTTTAGGCTACCTCGTTTATGTATAATTATATCTGGAAATACAGCTCGATTTGTATATTCTTTTTCTAAATCATTTTCTTCTTTTTCCTTTAATAATTTTAAAGCCTTTAATTCTGATTTGAGAATTGAAATTGACTTTCTTTCGTTATCTCTAGTGATATCTCCGTTATATTCACAATCAATATCTAAGTCGTAGCCATTAAATTCATTCTGTATATAAAGAGCAAGTTTATGACAAATTGATTGTTCACTTAAATCCTTTTCTATTAACCAGTAATCTTTTTCTATAAGGGATTTTAAAGAGTTTTCTATTTTTTCTATTATAAATTCGTCTTGCATTTTACTTGTAATCAATTTATCTCAAATTTAAAAAATAAATGTTTAACGAAAAATTTCTCAACAAGATGATTTCCACCCCACCAAAAAATAAAATCTATCACAAATTTGCCCACCCAATTTTTTAAAAGTAATTTTGCATGAATCTAAAATAAAAGTAAAATATGTCAACTTACGTAGTTGTAGGTCTTCAATATGGAGATGAAGGTAAAGGAAAAATAACGGATGTTTTATCGGCAAAATCAGATTATGTAGTGCGTTTCCAAGGAGGCGACAACGCTGGTCACACGGTTTATGTAGGCGATGAAAAGTTTGTTTTGCACCTTCTTCCATCGGGAGTTCTTCAGTGCAAAGGGAAGTGTATCATTGCCAATGGAGTAGTGGTAAATCCTAAATCTTTCATTAAGGAGGTGAATCAGATCGAAAGCAAAAACATGAGAACTGATCACATTTTCATCAGCAGAAGAGCGCATGTCATCATGCCTTACCACATTCTTTTGGATACTTACCGTGAGGAAGAGCACGGAGGAACGCAAATCGGGACTACTAAAAAAGGAATCGGACCATGTTATGAAGATAAGATTGCAAGAATCGGTATCAGAATGGTAGATCTTTTGAATCCTGAGATTTTAAGAGATAAAATTGAGAAAAACTTAAAAGTTAAAAACTCTCTTTTCGAAAAATATTACGGAAAACCGACTTTGGATGTTGAAGAGATCTACAATGAATATTTAGAGATCGGGAAGCAACTTCAAGATAGAATCGTAGATACTGAATTAGAATTAAACGAAGCCATCAGAGACGGTAAAAACGTATTGTTTGAAGGAGCGCAAGCTTTGATGTTAGACATCGACTTCGGAACATATCCTTACGTTACTTCATCTTCTCCTTCAACTGGAGGAGTTTGTACAGGAGCGGGAGTTCCGCCAACTTCACTTCAAAACTTGATTGGTGTTGCAAAAGCATACTGTACAAGAGTTGGAAACGGACCTTTCCCATCTGAATTAGACAACGAATTGGGTGAGAAAATCAGACAGATCGGTGGTGAATTCGGAGCAACTACAGGTAGACCAAGAAGAACAGGTTGGTTAGACCTTGTTTCTTTGAAGCACGCTTGTATGATCAATGGGATCAATAACTTGGTAATTACGAAATTAGATGTTCTTACAGGAATTGAAAACCTTAAAATCGTTACTCATTACAAAACTGAAGACGGAAAAATCATCGATTATTTCACCTCTTCAACAGAAAAATTATACAACTACGAACCAATCTATCAAGATCTACCGGGTTGGAACGAAGACTTGACGAAAGTAAGAAGCTACGACGAGCTTCCTGATACTGCTCAAAAATACATCGAGTTTATCGAGAAGTATTTAGGAATCAACGTATACTTGGTTTCTGTAGGTCCTGAAAGAAGTCAGAACATCATCAGAAAAGAATTGTTCTAAGGAATATTTTCAAATAAATAAAAAAGAGACTGTCAATTCGATAGTCTCTTTTTTTTGTCATTGCGAGAAGTAATAGCAAGCCTGTGCTGAGCTTGTCGAAGCAAAGCAATCTCAAACATACATAAATAAATCCTGTCATTCAAAACGAAGCGAAAGCGCAGTGAAGAATCTAAAAACTATCAACTAATAAACAACAACCAAAAACTAATCTTTTAGAAGCTATTTCCCGCTGTCCACTATATCTTTTTTGTTTTTCCAAACTTATTCCCTTTGCCAAAAAACAAAAAAGGATGTCGTTCCCATCGGGGCTAGGAAAGTGGGTTTCTTTTAAAAATTAAGGTTGAGCGAGTTTTTTTCGCATTCTAAAACCACCCCGTCAAAAATTCTTCCGAATTTTCGCCACCCCTCCAAAGGAGGGGAATTAAAAAAGCTGTTTCAATCATGATGTTTATTCTCAATCATGTAACTTCCATCAACCATCAACTATCAACTATGAATCATCACCCAACTTCAAAAACCTTATTCATAAAATAGTTAAATTTTAAACTTTAACACTGATTTTGATATAAAGTTAAGTTTTTGTTAATTTTTTGGCAGAAATTTTGATAGTGCTTTAAAGATTATTTCAAATAGTATTGAAAACTGATAATCTATATATTAACAATTTTAATTTTATAGTAATGAAACACCTAGAACACAACCAGGAATTTCGACTGAACGAAATCCTTTTCGAAAACCGTAACAAAGCGTATGGTGCGTATGTATTAAGAACAGAATCAGACAGGATTTTAACCAAAGCATTTTTTATAGGTGTCGGTTTATTGGCTGCGGTTTCTATTATTCCAACTGTAATTTCTGCTTTTCAATCAACTGAGTCGGAGCCAACTGGAACAACACAAGGACCCATTGTATTGGTCATCCCGGATGAACCTGTTGTAAAACCACCTGAAAAAGTGACTCCACCTGAAAAGGTAACACCACCGCCTCCGAGTGTAAAACAATATAATGCTACAATTGCTACCCCTACAAGAAATGCAGATGAGAGTAATATTGTAAAAGATATTCCGAAAGATGCAGTTGCTGGTGTGAAGAATGATTTTATAGCGCCACCTGCAACACCAGGTGTTCATATTCCTGCCGCTTCAGATTCTGGATCTGGAACAATTGTTCCGCCAAAGATTGTTATACCAACTGATCCGGGACCTGATAATTCAGTAAAAGGAACAGATGAATTAAGTGTAACAGCTAAATTCGAAGGCGGTATCGATGCTTTCAGAAATAAAGTGATGAATAAGTTTGATGTTTCTGCTTTTCAAGATGAAGGAACTGTAAATACAACAGTTACTTTTATTGTAGAAAGAGACGGAACCATTTCTGATATTAAAACCAACGGAAAAGATGCTTCTTTCAACGCAGAAGCAATCAGAACCATTAAAGCCGTAAAAGGAAAATGGGAGCCTGGTAAAAATAAAAAAGGGGAATCTGTAAGAAGTTATTTTAAGTTTCCAATTACCATGAAATTTGATAATTAATATCTTAAACGCGAATCTCAATAGTTATCCACAAAGATTTATTTTTGTGGATAATTTTTTTTATGTCTAAAATGCTTGTTAACAATATTTTAACTCTATTTTAGTTTTAGTCGTTCCCCAAGAGCAGAGAAAAAAGTGTATTTTTGAAGCTTAAAGTTTGAGCAATGGCAAAAATTATAGGTATCGCTAATCAGAAAGGTGGAGTAGGAAAGACTACTACTGCCGTAAATTTAGCTGCAGCATTAGGAGTTTTAGAAAAGAAAATCTTAATCATTGATGCAGATCCACAGGCAAATGCAACATCAGGTCTTGGTGTGGAAGATGTGCCGTATTCTACCTATAATCTTTTGGAACACAGTGTTGAAACAAGAAACTGTATTCAGCGAACAACAACTCCGAATCTGGATATCGTACCTTCTCACATCGATTTGGTAGCTGCTGAAATTGAATTGGTAGACAAAGATAACCGTGAGTACATGCTGAAAAAAGCATTGGAAGAAGTAAGAGACGATTACGATTATATCATCATCGACTGTGCTCCGAGTTTAGGTTTAATTACAGTGAATGCTTTAACGGCTGCAGATTCTGTAATTATCCCAATTCAGTGTGAGTATTTTGCTTTGGAAGGTCTTGGAAAACTTTTGAACACGATTAAAAATGTTCAGAAAATCCATAATAAAGATTTAGATATCGAAGGATTATTGTTAACGATGTATGATAGCCGTTTAAGACTTTCAAATCAGGTGGTGGAAGAAGTAAACTCACACTTCCCAGAAATGGTTTTTGAAACAATTATCAGCAGAAATGTAAGATTAAGTGAAGCGCCAAGTTTTGGTGAAAGTATCTTGAACTATGATGCTGAAAGTAAAGGAGCGATCCAATACATTCAGCTTGCAGAAGAAGTTTTGTTGAGAAACGAAAAATTAGTAAAAAATTAAAAGCATTAGCCAATAGCTGTAATATAATATGAAGGACAAAAAAAGAGCGATGGGACGTGGTTTGGGAGCAATTTTAAGTGCAGAATCAAAGGCTACGGTCAATACAGCAACTGATGAAGGAGCAGATAAATTTGTAGGAAACATCATGGAAGTTTCCATCGAAGATATCTATCCAAACCCGACACAGCCAAGAACTTATTTTGACGAAAAAGCATTAAACGAACTTGCACAGTCGATTACAAACTTAGGCGTTATTCAGCCTATTACGTTAAGAAAAGACGGTGAAAAGTTTGAAATTATTTCTGGGGAAAGACGTTTCAGAGCGAGTAAAATTGCGGGATTAACGACGATTCCGGCATACATTCGTTTGGTGAATGATCAGGAGCTTCTTGAAATGGCTCTTGTGGAAAATATTCAGCGTGAAGATCTTGATGCTATCGAGATTGCACTTACTTATCACAGACTTTTGGAGGAAATTGGTCTTACTCAGGAAAATTTAAGCCAAAGAATCGGAAGAGACAGAAGTACGATTACCAATTCAATCAGATTGTTGAGGTTGAGTCCGGATATTCAGAATGCAATCCGTAGCGGAGAAATTTCTGCAGGTCACGGTAGGGCGATCATCAGTCTTGAAAATGAAGAGCATCAGCAAACTTTATTTGATTTAATTATCAAAGAAAAACTGAATGTACGTCAGTCTGAACAAGCAGCTGCTGCTTTGAAAAATCCAAAATCTCCGGCAGCTAAAAGAGCAAAAGCTGAGCTTTCTAATAATTATAAAAGAGCACAGAAAACGATTGCAGATATTCTTGATGTAAAAGTTGAGATAAAAACAACAGGAACCGGTAAAAAAGGCAAGATTGTTTTAGATTTTAAAAATGAAGATGAGCTGGAATATATTTTATCTCATATTAAATAAATGAAAAAAATAGTTTTCATCTTTTTACTTTTTTTATCAGGGCTGGCTTTATCGCAAACCAATCCAAGAGATACGATCAGATTAGAGCATTATGCGACTGATAGTATTCCTGCTGTAAAGCCCCAAGCTGAAGCTAAAGTTGTTGAAGATATCGAAAAAGCAAATGCACCTGCATCTTTAAAAGTAAAAAAACTGAATCCTACAAAAGCAGGTCTGTATTCTGCGGTGTTACCGGGATTAGGGCAGGTTTACAATAAAAAATACTGGAAAGTTCCTGTTGTTTTAGGAGCAGTAGGAACCGGAGTTGGTATTGCAGTCTGGAACCAAAATCAGTATAAAAAGTACCGTGAATATTACATTGCAAAACTTAATGGTGCTCAAAATGACTTCCTGGACAGAAATCCGACTCTTGATAAAGTGGCATTAGGAAATGCACAAGACAGAGTGAAAAGACAGAGAGATTATGCAATTGCAATTACAGGTTTAATTTATATTTTAAATATCGTAGATGCTGTTGTAGATGCACATTTGTATGAAGGTCGTAAAGATCCTGATCTAACATTAGCTCCTGCGGTAATCTATGATGATTTTAATACTAATCCTCCAAAAACAGGTTTAGCATTAAGTTTCAGATTCTAAAAAGATAATAAATAGTAAGATAATAAGTTTTAAAATTTTATGAAAATAGCATTAGTTGGATACGGAAGAATGGGGAAGATTATCGATGAGATTGCCTTAAAAAGAGGGCATGAAGTTGTTGCCCGACTGAAAGAAACTCCGACCGCTGAAAACCTTAATAATCCTGATGTGGTGATTGAGTTTTCACTTCCTGAAGTGGCTTTTGATAATATTAAAGCTTGTCTTGAAAATAAAATTCCGGTAATCTGTGGAACAACAGGCTGGCTGGAAAGAAAATCTGAAGTTGAACAGTTAGCCGTTGAAAACGAAACTGCATTTTTATATGGCTCAAATTTCAGTTTAGGCGTAAATTTATTTTTTGCTTTAAACGAAAAACTCGCAGATTTAATGAAAAATGTGGATGAATATTCTTGCCAGTTGGAAGAGATTCATCACATTCATAAGCTTGATGCTCCGAGCGGAACTGCTATTTCTTTAGCAGAAGGAATCATTAAGAATAATAATAAATTTGATGCATGGAAATTGGAAGAAACTCAGGACAAAAACTTGGGTATTTTTGCCATCCGTGAAAATGAAGTTCCGGGAACTCACTCTGTTTATTACAGAAGTGAAGTAGACGAGATTGAAATAAAACACACCGCATACAACAGAAATGGCTTTGCTTTGGGAGCTGTAGTTGCTGCAGAATGGATTAAAGATAAAAAAGGAAACTTTACAATGAAAGATGTTTTAGGGCTCTAGATTTGTAACAAAATCCCTACATTGCAAACTAATAATAGAGAATTTGTATAAGAATCTATTACTTATTACACATAGCTCATTAATCATAATTACAGATTAGGCACAAAAATTTATGAATTATTTTTTAACGTACACAGTTTATGTTCTCATTTTATCAGTATTGATGGGGATTTCCACTTGGAAGCTGTTTAAGAAATTAGGGTATAGTCCGTTATTCGCATTTATCCCTTTCTATAATTATTTCATTATTCTTAAAGAAACGAAACACCCGAAATGGTGGGCAATCTTATCATATTTACCAATTGTAGGTCCTATTATGATGAGTGTTTTTCATTTGTATTTAATGAAGAAATTCGGGAAAAATCTATTCAAAGATCAGTTATTGACTGTGATTTTGCCGTTTATCTATATGGCAACGGTAAACTACTCTAAAGATACCGAGATTGAAGACGAAAATGATTTGTATCTAACGGAAGAAGAGAAAAACGCAAAAAAGAAAGATACCTTTATGGGATCAATCACTTTTGCGGTTGTTTTTGCAACGATCATCCACGTTTTTGTAACACAACCTTTCGGAATTCCTACCGGTTCAATGGAAAGAACTTTATTGGTTGGAGATTTCCTTTTTGTAAATAAATGGAGCTACGGTTACAGATTGCCTATGCGTCCTGTAGCCATTCCTTTCTTACAAGGAACAATAATGGATACCGGTGAACCAGGAAATCCTAAAGACGATCCTAAATCATATGTTGAAGGAATAAAATTACCTTACGAAAGAATTTTCCAATTCAGCAAACCTCAGAGAAATGATATTGTCGTTTTCAACTATCCAAGAGATTCTGTGCATGTTTCACTAGACAGAGCAGATCCTTATGTAAAAAGATTAGTTGCTGTTGCAGGCGATACTTTTGAAATGAGAGATGGTAGACTTTTCGTTAACGGAAAACCGGAAACTGTTTTAGGAGATCAGGAAGTTCAGCACAGATATATTGTAAACACAGGAAGTCAGTTAGATATTCCAAGTTTATATAATACATTTGGATTTTTACCCGTTCAGGAAGGACAGAATGAAAAAGGAGGATTTGTATATTATTTTCAAGGGTTAACTGCAAAAACAGCTGCGGAAATTAAAAAACTTCCTCAGGTAATTGATATGCAGGAGCATATTCAGCCAAAAGGAGAATCAGCGATTGCATATCGTGATGAAACAAGAACTAAAATTGATACCACGAATTCTATTTTCCCAATTAATAGCGGATGGAATCAGGATCAATACGGTCCGCTAAAAATTCCTAAAAAAGGTGATGTAGTTACTGTTAATCAGCAAACGTTACCGGAATATCAGTGGATTATTAAAAACTACGAACATAATTCGTTAGAAAATAAAAACGGAAAAATTTTCATCAACGGAAAAGAAACCAATCAATATACTATTCAACAGGATTATTATATGATGGTGGGAGACAACAGAGATGCTTCTTTAGATGCGAGATTCTTTGGTTTTGTTCCTGAAGAAAATATTGTTGGAAGACCGATGTTTACCTGGATGAGTTTACAGGGAGCTTTTAAAGATTCAAGCTCATCTTATCAGGCTCCATTCAAAATCCGTTGGGACAGAATGTTTAAAGCAACCAATACAGGAGAAGCCAACAAAACTTCGTATTGGTGGATTGCAGCAATGATACTTGTTCTTTTCTTTGGCTGGGAATATTTTATGAAATTATTCGGAAAGAAGAAAAAAGAAGACGAGATATAATTAAAATTTAAAAATAAATAAAATGAAGTGTTTGAAAAAATGCTTCATTTTTCTATATAATAGTTATGCAGAATATATTATTACCGGTATTTTATTTACCCCCTATTTCATGGTTTTCAGAATTTTTGAATGTTGAAAATGAAGTGGTGTTTGAACAGTTTGAAAGTTTTCCTAAACAGACTTTTAGAAATCGTACCAATATTTATGGAGCCAACGGCAGACTTTCATTAATTATCCCAATTGTTCATAATGGAAATCGTGAATTCAAAGATACGGAAATGTCTTACCGCGAAGATTGGCAAAAAATTCACTGGAAATCTATTAAAACAGTATATCAAGGTTCGCCATATTTTGAATACTATGAGGACAAATTAGAAAAGCTATTTGAAAAGAAAGAAAAATTTCTGTTAGATTTCAATTTAAAAAGTATAGAAATCGTTCAAAATCTTCTAAAGACAGAAAAGGCATACTCTTTGAATGAAGAATATATCAAAAATCCTGAAGAGGTTAATTTCAGAGAAAAGTTTTCTGCAAAAAAGACTTCAGAATACGAAATGGCTGAATATTTTCAGACATTCTCAGATAAACTAGGATTTTTGCATGACTTATCGATTGTGGATCTTATTTGTAACAAAGGCCCGGAATCGATGACTTATATTAAAAATATTAAAAAATTATAATCAAACGAAGCTGTAGAATTGGTGAAATGCCTATGAATATTGCTTTTACAGATGATTATTAAATTAATAAATAAATTCTACATATGAAAAAGGTAATATTAGCCGCAGTTTTTTTAGCAGGCTTTACTTATTCATCAGCTCAGCAAACTCCTGCAGTTGATCCAAAAGAAAACAAAGACTTAATGACTTGGTATCATAAAGATTTTGCGACGACAAAAGTTTATGGTGTTAATACTGAAAATGCATACAAATTTTTAGAATCGAAAGGTTTAAAACCTAAAACGGTAGTTGTTGGTGTTTTGGATAGCGGAGTTCAGGTAGATCATCCTGGATTGGTGAAAAATATGTGGACAAATCCTAATGAAGTTCCAAACAACGGTAAAGACGATGACGGAAATGGCTACATTGACGATGTTCACGGATGGAATTTTATTGGCGGAAAAAATGGTGATATCGGTATAGATAATATGGAAGTTACCAGAGTTGTAGCAAAATACAAACCTGTTTTTGAAGGCGACAATTCTACTCAAAACAAAGCAAATCAGGCAAAAATGCCGGAAGAATTTGCATTGTATATGAAATCGAAAGAGCTTTTCACTAAAAAAAGTATTGATGCAAGACAGAGTTTTCAGCGTTATACGATGATTAACGAATCTATTCCATCAATGGCTACGATTTTAGGAGGACAGCCATTAACTGCTGAAACTCTTAAAAATAAAAAACCTTCTACTCAGTTGGAAGCTGTAGCATTAGAAATTCTTAGTAATATTGCTAAAAGTCCTGAATTTGCAGGAAAATCAGCAGCAGAAATAGAACCTAAGCTTAAAGAAGAGGTTAAAGGAGCTTTAGATCACTTTGGTCCGATGGCTAAACAATACGATCTTAATTATGACCCAAGAGCAGAAATTGTAGGTGATAATTATGATGATTATTCTGAAAAAAATTATGGAAATAATCATTACCAAGGTCCGGATGCAGAGCATGGAACGCATGTTTCAGGAATTATTGCAGGTTTACCACAAGGAAAAGAAGTACAGTACGGAGTTGCATCAAGAGTTGCAAAAATTATGTCTGTAAGAACGGTTCCTAACGGAGATGAGAGAGATAAAGATGTTGCTAATGCAATAAGATATGCAGTAGATAACGGAGCGAAAATTTTAAATATGAGTTTCGGAAAACCTGTTTCGCCGGGTAAAAACGTAGTTTGGGATGCATTTCAATATGCTCAGGATAAAGGTGTTCTTCTAGTAAAAGCTGCCGGAAACGAAAACGAAGACGTTGCAGAACACTTGGCTTATCCTACCAATTTTAAAAATATTACAGACGACGCTCCTTTCGTAAATAATGTTATGGTTGTGGGAGCAAGTACCAACAGAAATAACGAATTAAGAGCTGATTTCTCAAATTACAATAAAAAAATGGTGAATGTATTTGCACCGGGAGAAGAGATTTATTCTACGGTTCCTACGAACGAATACAGTTATCAGCAAGGAACTTCTATGGCTTCACCTGTAGCCGCAGGAGCAGCAGCGGTATTATTGGCTTATATGCCAAACCTTAAACCTGCACAGATTATTGAAGCTTTAGTAAAAACAAGCAATGCAAGTACTGAAAATGAATTCGGAGAAAAATCTCAGGCAGGTGGAGTAATCGACGTGAAAAAAGCTGCAGAGTATGCATATAATAATTTCTACGATGGAAAATCGAATACTGTAAAAACAAAAACGATAAAAAAAGCGAGACCTGCTAAGAAGTCTGTAAAGAGATAACAATCAGATAGATTGAATATAATTTAAATAGAGCCTGAGTTTTTTCAGGCTTTATTTTTTTGAATAAAGTAAAATTTGGCATGGTTTTTTGTATTATCTTTAATGTTAAAATAATAAAACTACAATATGAAAAAGTTACTACTTGCAGGTATAGTGGGAACCTCACTTTTTGCAGTGTCTTGTTCCACAGTAAACAAAGCTAAAGATGCACAAAATGTAAGATCAGAATTTCTTAAAATGAAAGGCGATTGGCAGATTGTAAGCATCAATTACGATAAGCAGTACAAAATCAAGCCTTTTGATGAAGGCGCAGATGCACAATGTTTTGTAGGAAGTCACTGGAGATTTATTCCCAATAACTATTCTGGCTCTTATACATTAAACGGAGGTGGTTCTTGCCCAAGTGTAATTCAGGCAATAAAAGTTGATATTAAAGGAGATACTTTTACCTTTAAAAAAATTGCAGACGGTACAAAAGCTAAACAAAATACAGCAGGATATACTTTAACTGTAATTAATAATTCAACAGACCA
Organism: Chryseobacterium scophthalmum; assembly: GCF_900143185.1. Lineage (NCBI taxonomy): Bacteria > Pseudomonadati > Bacteroidota > Flavobacteriia > Flavobacteriales > Weeksellaceae > Chryseobacterium > Chryseobacterium scophthalmum. The sequence continues at coordinate 172,321 of NZ_FSRQ01000004.1, forward strand.
GTTTTCTTTAGAACAAAATGTGCCATTCGACGGAAATAATATCAGAGTTGTTTACAACTTCGAAAGAACAGGAATGGACTACACTAAATAATTAATAAAAATATTTTAAAATGAAATTTAATAAAACATATATAGCAGCATTATTCTTATCATCAGCTTTGTTGTTAACAAGTTGTGAAGCAGTGCAAAATTCTAATCACCAACAAAGAGGTACTGCAGCCGGAGTTGCTTCAGGAGCGGTAATTGGTGGGATATTAGGAAATAATGTTGGAAAAGGTAAAAACGCAGCATTAGGAGCTGTTTTAGGAGGTATTATCGGTGGTGTTGCTGGTAACGTTATCGGTAACAAAATGGATAAGCAGGCAAAAGATATCAAAGAAACTTTACCTGGTGCAGAAGTAGAAAGAGTAGGAGACGGTATTAAGATTACAATGAACGAAAGTATTGTAACTTTTGCATTTGATTCTTCAGATCTTACAGCACTTGCCAAAACAAACTTAGATAAATTAACGAAAGTTTTAGTAGATAATCCTGATACAAACATCAATATTTACGGGCATACTGACAGCAAAGGAGCAGATGATTACAACCAAAGACTATCTGAAAGAAGAGCTAATTCTGTAAAATCTTATTTGATGACTAAAGGAATTGCATCAAGCAGATTGTTCGCTTTAGGTGAAGGAGAATCTATGCCGGTTGCTTCAAACGATACAGATGCAGGAAGAGCTAAAAACAGAAGAGTAGAGTTTGCAATTACAGCAAATGAAAAAATGATTAACGACGCACAACAAGGTCAATAGTTATTTAACATATAAATATTATTTCTTAAACCGCTTTGGCGGTTTTTTTGTATTTTTATACCTGATTTTTTTATCATAAATCGTTATTTTTGCAATCGAAACCACATTAATGAAGAAATATTTAAAACTCCTTCGGGTAGAACAATGGGTAAAAAATCTTTTTGTATTTGTTCCGCTTTTTTTCTCGGGTAATGTTAAAAACCTAGATTTACTTAGTAAAAGTATTTTTGCATTCATCATATTTTCTCTGGCTGCAGGTGTTGTTTATATTCTTAATGATTATAACGATATTGAAGCAGACCAAAAACACCCCGAAAAAAGAAGACGTCCGCTTGCAAGCGGAGCTGTTTCAAAGAAAACAGCAATAAGCATTCTGATTGGTTTAATGATTGTGGATGTAGCTCTTATTTTATTCGCACAATTTTATTTTCATCGTCCAATCTGGAAATTTGCTTTCATTATCGCATTTTATTTTGTGATGAATCTTGCGTATACATTCAAGTTGAAGCATGTTCCGATTATTGATATTTTTATCATTGCTATAGGTTTCGTCCTTCGTGTACAGGCAGGAGGTTACATTACAGGAATTTTTATTTCGCAGTGGGCGACTTTACTGACCTTTGTTTTGGCATTGGTTTTAGCAATAGGAAAACGCAGAGGAGAGCTTATTAATGCACAGATTTCAGGGAAGACCAGAAAATCTTTAGATGGTTATAATGTACAATTTGCAGACATTGCACTTTCTATTTCTGTAACTTTAGCAATAGTTTGTTATCTTATGTTTACACTTTCTCCCGAAGTGCAGCTCAAATCTCACTCGAGTATTTTTTATACCGTAATATTTGTTGTTTTTGCATTTCTAAGATATTTGCAGCAGACATTGGTTTATAATCGTACAGAATCTCCAACAAAAATTTTATACCGGGATCGGTATATTCAGATTACTTTGGTTTTGTGGGTGATCTCGTTTTTAATATTGATTTATTTTAAGCACAGTATTATTAATTTTAATTTACTGTAATTATGAAGCCAAATTTCATACAAAAAGTTACTAACTGGGGCAATTTTCCTATTGTGGAAAAAGAGATGAAGTCGGAAGACAGCTTCAGAAAGATTAAAGAATTCGTACAGAATCATAACGAGGTTATTGCAAGAGGAAACGGAAGATGTTATGGTGATGCCTCATTGGGCGAAAGTATTTTTTCCACTAAAAAATTAAATAAATTCATCAGTTTTGACCGTTTAAACGGAATTATAGAATGTGAATCGGGTATTTTGCTGTCTGATGTTTTAGAAATATCAGTTCCGCAAGGATATTTTCTTTATGTAACGCCTGGAACAAAATTTATTTCAATTGGTGGTGCTATTGCATCTGATGTTCATGGGAAAAATCATCATTCTGAAGGTTGCTTTTCAGAATATGTGATCGATTTTAAATTGATGACAGAAAATGGCGACATTATTATCTGTTCAAAAGAAGAAAATTCCGAAAAATTCTATGCAACAATCGGTGGAATGGGACTTACAGGAATTATTCTTTCGGCTCGATTTAAGCTTAAAAATATAGAAACAGCCTACATTCGTCAGGAAAGTATTAAAGCTGAAAATTTAGACGAAATATTCAGATTGTTTGATGAAAGCGAAAGCTGGACTTACACTGTTGCCTGGATCGATTGTTTACAAAAAGGAAAAGATATCGGAAGAAGTATTTTGATGAGAGGTGAACATGCTTTTGCGCACGAACTTCCTCAAAAGTTTTCTAAAAATCCTTTACGATTAAAGAAAAAGTTTTCTCCGACTGTACCGTTTTATTTTCCGGGATTTGTTTTGAATGCTCTTACTGTAAAGCTTTTTAATCTGTTATATTTTAAAAGACAGACCAAAAAAGAGGTGAAGAATTTTATCGATTACGAAACATATTTCTATCCGCTGGATGCGATTAATGATTGGAATAAAATCTACGGTAAATCAGGTTTTATTCAGTATCAAATGGTGATTCCAAAGGAAAATGGAAAAGAAGGAATGAAAAAAATTCTTGAAACCATTGCCAACAGCGGAAACGGTTCTTTCCTTGCTGTCTTAAAATTATTCGGAAAAAATAATCCTGAAGCATACAATTCTTTTCCAATTGAGGGATATACTCTTGCGTTAGATTTTAAGGTAAATTCTAAGCTGAAAAAACTGGTCGAACAATTAGATCAAACCGTGCAGGAATTCGGTGGGAGAATTTATCTTACCAAAGACAGCATGAGCAAATCTTCGCTGACCGATTATCTTAAAAATGTAGAAAGTTCGAAATTTGTGTCTTTACAGCACAAAAGAATCTTAAATAATAAGTAAAAATGATAGTTCTCGGAAGTACCTCTGAAGTAGCGCAGGCTTTTGTGGAAAAAGCTTTGCAGGAAGGCGAAAAATATGAAAGGATTTATCTTTTTACCTCAAACAAAGAAGCAACAGAACGTTTTGCAAAACATATCGATGTGAAATTTTTGCAGCAATCTGAAATCATTGAGCTTGATTTAACAAAAGAAATTAATTATTTTGATTTCGATCATGTCAATTCTAATGTTTTGTTCTGTGCGACCGGATATTTGGGTGAAAGTACCGAAGATGGCCTTTATGACAATAAAAATACAGAACGGATTATTGATATTAATTATTCAAAACTGGTTCCTGTAATTAATTATTTTGCACAGAAATTTGAAAGCAGAAGATCTGGAACAATCATTGGTCTTTCGTCGGTTGCGGGTGATCGCGGTAGACAGAGTAATTTTATTTACGGAAGTGCAAAAGCGGCTTTTACAGCTTATTTGAGCGGTCTTAGAAATTATCTTTTTGAAAAAAAGGTTCATGTTTTAACGGTGAAACCCGGTTTTATGGCAACAAAAATGACCGAAGGTTTACCATTAAATCCTAAATTAACAGCAACTCCGAAACAAGCGGCTGAATGTATTTACAAGGCTTTCAAAAAACAAAAGAATGTTGCATACGTTTTACCGATTTGGGGCGTTATTATGATGATCATCAGAAATATCCCTGAATTTATATTTAAAAAATTAAAGCTTTAACTGTAGCATGAAAAAATTGTATTGTTTTGATTTTGACGGAACTATTACCTATAAAGATACGATGTTTATGTATCTTAAATTTTATAATCCATCCAAGTTCCGGGTGCAGTTTTTGAAGCATATTCCGCTTTTTATTTTATTAAAATTAAAATTAGCAGAGACTGAAAAAGTAAAGAAAAGCTTCATCGGTTCTGTGTTGAAAGGTCAGCTTCAATCTAAAATTGAGGAGAAATCGAAACAATTTTTTGAGGAAAATTATCCTAAAATCGTTAGAGAAAATGCTTTAGAATTCATTAAAAATATAGATAGAGAAAATACACAAAGTCTTATGGTGACAGCTTCTCTTGATATTTGGGCTAAACCTTTTGCAGAAAAATTACAGATGAATCTTGTTTCTACAAAGGCAGAGTTCAAAAATGGGATTTTTACAGGCAATTTTATAGGCAAAAACTGCAACGGTTTAGAAAAATTGGAGCGTATAAAAAAAGAAATTTCAGACAGTAAGTACGATAAAATCATAGCGTTCGGAGATACGTCGGGAGATAAACCGATGCTGAAATGGGCAAATGAGGGTCATTACCAATTTTTTCATTAATTTTGAAGGATTAATAAAAGTAAAATGAATAAACTGCTGATTTTTTGTTTTGCAACCCTAATGAGTTGCACAAGCACAATTGCACAAAAATCTGAAGATATGCAGAGTAAAGCTGAAATTATAAAGTCTGAGTCGCAAGGTGGAACCGAACAGCCCGGCTTTGTAATCATCAAAAATGAACAGGAATTTCAGAATGTAATACAATCTAAACAGGGAACTTCTCTTGTAGAAGTAGGAACTGAGCCTGTGATGAAATATCCTGCATTTCCGGTTGGTAAGAAGGTAGTTGTGTATAATCTAGGTTCATTCAGATCTGGTGATCATACCATAAGAGAAATAAAAAGTATTTCTGTAAAAGATAATGTGTTGTATGTAGAAGTTCCGATGTATGAATCTGGCGGAATGGAAATTCAGGTGCTTTCAAATCCTTGGTTTATCTTTACAGTTCCTTCAAATTATCAATTCACTTCAGTACAATTAAAATCTTCAAAATAAAAAATGAATAAAATATATTTAGATAACGCTGCTACAACGCCTCTTTCAGAAGAAGTAATCGATGCGATGGTTGATACGATGAAAATGAATTTCGGAAATCCTTCTTCAACTCACAGTTTTGGTCAGGAAGCGAAGATTCTTATAGAAAATGTAAGAAGGCAGGTTGCAGATTATCTACATGTAACTCCGGCTGAGATTATTTTTACCTCTTGTGGTACAGAATCTAATAATATGATTATCAAATCAAGTGTTGAACATCTTGGTATTGAAAGAATCATAAGCTCTCCTATGGAGCACAAATGTGTTTCTGAGAGTATTCTGGATATGAAAAATAGAAAAGGAGTAGATGTTGCTTATATTCGTCCTAATGAAAAGGGAGATATTGATTTGGCTAAATTAGAAGAGCTACTTAAAAATTCAGATAAAAAAACATTGGTGAGCTTAATGCATGCCAATAACGAAATCGGAAATATCGTTGATGTTAAGAAAATTGCTCAGCTTTGCAAAGAAAACAATGCACTTTTCCATTCTGATACCGTTCAGACGATGGCGCACATGAATCTTGATTTCTCAGATATTCCTGTTGATTTTGCATCTTGCAGTGCTCATAAATTTCATGGTCCGAAAGGAATTGGTTTCGCATTTATCAGAAAATCGAGTGGTTTAAAAGGAATTATTACAGGTGGTCCTCAAGAAAGAAGCTTGAGAGCAGGAACAGAAAATGTTGCCGGTATTGCAGGTTTAGGAAAAGCCCTGGAGCTTTCATTAAATAATATGGAAGCTTATACAGAACACATGCAGACTATTAAACAATACACAATTGACAGAGTTTCCGCAGAAATTCCGGGAGTGAAGTTTAACGGTAGAAGTTCTGAAGCAGATAACAGTTTGTATACTGTCGTAAGTCTTTTACTTCCTTACAAAAATCCTTTAATCGGATTACAGCTTGATATGAAAGGAATTGCTGTATCACAAGGAAGTGCATGTTCTTCGGGAGCATCAAAACCTTCTATGGTAATGATGATGGTACTTTCTGAGGATGAAATGGATGATTGTACACCTTTGCGTGTCTCTTTCAGCCACATGACGACAAAAGATGATATTGATACTTTTGTGACTGCTTTAAAAGAGATTTCTAAAGATTTTGTTATAGAAAATACAAATGTTGAGCATAGATAGGCTTTTCATTTTAAAGTAGTAATTTTGAATTAGAAAAATAAGAAAGAATATTAATAATTAAAAGATAAAAAAATGGCTTTAGAAATTACGGATAGCTCGTTTCAGGAAACGGTTTTAAAATCAGACAAACCGGTATTGGTAGACTTTTGGGCAGTATGGTGCGGACCGTGCAGAACTTTAGGACCAATCATCGAAGAAGTTGCAACAGATTTTGAAGGTAAAGCTGTCGTAGGAAAAGTAGACGTGGATAACAACCAGGAAATTTCTATGCAATACGGAATCAGAAATATCCCTACAGTTCTTATTTTCAAGAACGGTGAAGTAGTAGATAAATTGGTTGGTGTAACTCCAAAAGAGGTAATTGCTGAGAAATTAAGCGCACACTTATAAAAAAATCGCTTTGATAATGAATGCTTTCCGTTTTGGGAAGCATTTTTTATTTCTAAAAGTTTGCAGAATTATTAAAAAATTGTATTTTTGCAACCACAATAACGGAAGATACTTCTGGAAGTTGTAAAAGATCCGGTAGTTCAGCTGGTTAGAATGCCGCCCTGTCACGGCGGAGGTCGCGGGTTCGAGTCCCGTCCGGATCGCATAAAAAGCTTTAAAACATTTGTTTTAAAGCTTTTTTATTTTGTGTACTTTAAGGGTGAAAATAGCACTATAAATTAAGAACTAATTCGGCAGCCTTGAGCTAAGATTTATTTTAAATAAACATTGAAAAATTAAAAAAAAACAAAATAAGTCTGAAAAAAAAATATATCTTTAAAAAAAAATCAAATAACAAAATTAAACTTTATAAGAAGTGGTGATATGGATTTTGATAAGCTAGCTATCTAAAACTACTGTTGTTATTAGTAATAATGTTATTTATTAGGTATTAGTTAATATGAGTAGAATTTCCCTGTTTTTAAATGTCTTTTTTTTACTTTTTATAAATTTTTTTCATTCTCAAAAGCTATACTTTGAAAAAGTAGACTTGGGAAATCCAGAATTTGAAACTAAGTTAATTACACTTAGTAAGAAGCTTATTAAAGTATATACAGAAAAGGATTCTCTTAAATATGCTGATAATTATTTCAGGCTTCAAGTGCTAAATAAGGACTATGATGGTGCAATAAATACACTAAATAAAATAAGATATCCATATGTAAATTCTTATCCGTACTACGCAAAAACGGTTGGATTTCAATTTGAACAATATATTTTAGCAAAACAAATATCCAATTCCGGTAATTTTACGTCAAACTATGAACAGATTTTCACAAAAAATTATCAAAAATTGCCTTTATTGGCAAAGCAACTTATCCCCGAATCGTTTAAATTCAAAGAAGGGTTTAGTAAAAAAGAAGTTCAAAAAATTTTAAAAGACAGTATTATGCAAGATAGCATATCTATAAAAAATGCAGTCTTACTTTGTAAACATTTTAATTATCATACTCTGATTAGTGAAACTTTTTCGACAGCCATTCCTCTTTTAAAAAAATTAGAGAATGAAGAATTTTTTGTAAAAGATAGCGTTGTCGTAAAAACAAAAAAAGGAAATGAGATTACCCTTTTCTATGTGTTTGATAAAAAAATAAAGCGCCCAAAACCCTCTATTTTACATTTTTCAACTTATATAGGTAATAATGATTATTTTATTTCTGCAGCAAAGATAAATGCAGACAGAGGGTATAATATTATATATGCTTTTAGTAGAGGTATTTATTTAAGTAAAGATGAAATTAATCCGTTTGAGTTTGAAGTTGAAGATGTGAATGAAGTAATAGACTGGATTACCAAGCAAACTTGGAGTGATGGAAAAGTTGGCATGATTGGAGGAAGTTATGATGGTTTCAGTCAATGGGCGGCAACAAAAAATCTGCATCCGGCTTTAAAAACTATTATTCCTGCAGCTTCTGTAGGCTTTGGAATCGATTTTCCGATGTTTAATAATTGTTTTAGTCCATATATGTTACGATGGTTAACTCATGTAAAGAAAAAAACAGATTTCGACATTTTTGAGAATGAGAAAAAATGGCTTTCTGTTTATAATACTTATTATAAAACAGGAGTTGCTTTTAATAAACTAGACAGTATATATGGTAAAACAAATTCCGTTTTTCAAACATGGCTAAAACATCCTTCATTTGACAGTTATTGGCAATCTAAACTCCCATACAAACGAGATTTTACCAAAATTAATATTCCGGTTTTAACAGTTACAGGATATTATGATGTTGACCAAAGAGGAGCTATGTATTATTATGATAATCATCTTAAATACAATAAAAATGCAAATCATTATTTTGTGATCGGTCCTTATGGACACAATGAAGCAGTTTCGGGAGCGCCATCGGAAGAATATAAAGGATATAAAATAGACTCTGTGGCAAATATTGATTTAAAAGAAATTTCTCTTCAGTGGTTTGATTATATTTTGAAAGGTCAAAAAAAGCCCGAGTTTTTAAAAGATAAAGTCAATTATCAGGTAATGGGAACGAATCAGTGGAAAAGTGCATCATCCATAGATAAGATCAGCAATAAAAAACTGAAACTATATTTAAATAAAACCAAACTGCAAGCATCAAAATCTAATCTTGATTTTATTTCTCAAACAATAGATTTCCGTAAAAGAGAAGATACTTTACAAAATTTTGATGATGAAAAAATACTTGATAGTCTCATAAATAAAGCCGACTTAAAAGACAAGATTGTTTTTGAAAGTGATGCTTTTGATACTTCTTTTGAAATTAACGGTAGTATTACAGGTAAAGTAAAAGCTGCCATTAACAAAAAGGATATGGATATCACCATTAGTGCGTATGAAAAATTACCTTCAGGAAAATATTTTAAATTATCTCATGAATATTATGCCAGAGCAAGTTATACAAAAGATAATACAAAAAGAAAATTACTAAACCCGGGGAAAATAGAAACAATACCTGTACACAACACTTTTTTTACTAGTAGAAAAATTGACAAAGGAAGTAAATTGATTATAATTTTAGGTATTAGAAAGAATCCTGATGGGCAAATCAACTACGGTACAGGAAAAGATGTAAGCGAAGAAACAATAGCCGATGCCAAAGAACCTTTGGAAATAAAATGGTATAATGATAGTTATGTTGAATTTCCAATCTCAGAAAAATAAAAAACACATCAATTTATAACTGGATATTTTCGAGAGAAAACGATATTTCAAAGTGTTTTTTATTCGCTATGATGCCCCGAAACCACATTTATGAAAATAACAAAAAATCTCCCAACAGAAAGTTTTTTTGCATGATATTATCGTTTAGTGATTTTTAAAAACTAAAAAGTTTTTTAATTTCTTCCTGATCTCTTTGGTTGCGTTTTCTGATTTTTAATACAAAATAGAAGAAGAATCCAAAAATAATGACTCCCGATAACACAGCAGCCCAAATAAGAAAATGATAATGGGTAATCATATCTTTACTTTTTTTCTGAGATTCAAAATTATGAATATCAAGAGCGTGATTGATAGAGCTTAATTCGTTTTGCTCTCTTTTGAGACGAGTTTCGAGATATTTTTTGCTATAAACTTGATAAAGATTTTGCTTTCCCATTGCCAGATAATTATCAGCCATTTCTCTATGAATTCCTTCATTAAGGGTAAGATCTCCGATGTTTTTACTGAGTTTTTCTGCCTGTAACAAAAGATCCAAAGCAGCTTGGTTTTGGTGTTTTTCTTTTGGTATTTCAGACATTCCTTTCAGGGCAAAAGCTTCCAAGCTATTGGCTTTGATGGAACGGGCAAAGTCGATTGATTTTTGAAAGGCTTTTTGAGCATTCTTAGATTCGTTAATCATCATGTAACATGCTCCAATATTATAATAAACAATACTTTGGTTATAAAAGGTTGTTTTTTGATCCGGAACTTTTTTAAAGTTTTTAATAGCAATTAAAAACTCCTGAAGAGCAATTTCAGGGTTTGCCTGGCTTTTATAAATCATACCTCTTAAGGCAAAACTTTTGGCAGTTTCAAAATGTTTTAAAGAAAGATCTTCCGGAAGTTCAGCCAGATATTTGTCTACTTCGTCGAGTGTTTCAATACTTTTGCTCAAAAGATCCATTTGCTGAAACTGCATTGCAGCCGTCATCAAAACGGAAGTTTGTATTTTGGGATCATTGGTTTTTTTTGCCAGTTCTCTAGCTTTATAGATATATTTTAATGATTCGTCAAAATCTCTTTTAGCAAATCCGGCAGTAGATAGAAGCAGATAGATTCGGATTAATTTCTTGGTATCTTTTTCCTTCTTAAGTAATTTTTCTCCGATTTTAATTACATTATCAGGATTATTGTAAATTTCCTGGTTGGCTTTCTTGATAATAATGCTTAATGAATCATCAGGTGTTTTTTGCCCTGAAACAGAAATGGTACAGAGTAAAAATGACAGCAAAAAAACGTGAATAACTAACTTCATGATCTTTTGTTTTTAATGATTTCCTGAATGTAATGATTAGGCGACATCCCAGTAACCGATTTGAATACGTTGGTAAATGCTCCGTGTGAAGAAAATCCAGAATATTCTGCGAGATAGCTTACTTTATAGTTGAGAAAAGCCGGATCGTTTTTTAATAAACTGGCAATATGATTGATTCTTAATTCATTGATATAAGCGTTAAAATTTTTCCCTTTATTGCTATTGATTACCTCAGAAAGATATTTTGTATTGATTTCTGTTTGTGCAGATAAAATAGAAATCGACATATTTTTGCTTAAAAAATTGGCAGACAGTTCCCATTCTTGAAGTTTTTGTAAGATTTCGTCTTCTTTTTCTTTTGAAACTTTTGAAGATTCTTTTTCTGTATTTTTCTGTTCTTTCTCTATTTTATTTTTTAACTGTATAGATTTTTCTCTTTCTTTTTGTTTTTCAAAAAAAGCAAGTTGTTTTTTCAGGTCTTTACTTCTTCGTGATTCGTAAAGAAAATAGGCGATAATTCCCAAAACAAAAAATAGAACAATGATGGATGTATTTCTGAATTGTCTTATTTTGTTTTGTTTCTGAATTTCAAAATTCTTTTTGTTATAGGTTTCTACCAATTTTACGATGTACTGTATTCCTTCCTTTTTGTTGGCATCCAGCTTTGCTTTCAGATCTGTATAGAGATTGTTGTAATAATGATATTTTTCATTATTATTCAGTGCTAAATAATTTTTTGTAAATAATTCGTAAAAAATGATTTTGATATTATTGTAAGGTAGGTTTTCGATTTGTAAACGTCCGTTTTCTAAGCTTTTGATAGCAGTATCATAATCTTCTTTCTGAAAATAATAATGAGAGAGGTTTTCGTAAGCAAAAGCTGTAATAAAAGGATAATCTCCATTGTTTTTCACTTCATTAATAACCTCATCAAGCAGTTTTTTTGCTTTCTCCAATTTATTTTGTTTAATGAGATAAGAAGCTCTGAAAATCTTATTTTCCCAGATTAAAATAAGATTTTCTTTATTGCGTCCGGTAAGATATTGATCGCTTGTGTTAAGGTCTTGAAGGGCCTCCTGATAATTTCTTGTAATTCCGAAGTTGATCGACTGAAGCTGATACAATTTTGCAATTGTAGTTTTTATCTTCATATCTCGGCTTTTCAATAAATCTTGATTTTGTAAAATATTGGAAATTATCTTTTTAGATTGATTGTAGAGTCCAAGATTTTGGTATTGGTCGGCAAGGCTGTATTCACTGAAGAGATGGATGAAGTGCAATTGCCCATTTTTTTTAATGCTCTCTTCTTCTTCTTTCTGATTGTAAATATTTAACGACTGTACATAATTTCCCTGCATCGCATAAGCTTGTGAAAGGATATTTCTTAAAACAATTTTATGCTCGAGATTTTTATCGCTGATTAAAAGGCTTTGCGAATAGCTGATGCAATCCTCCGGATTTTGATATAATTTCTGAAAAGATTTGTCTGTTAAAATACTAAAATCCGGACCTTTTTGCCCACAGATAAATAGCGGAAATAGAAACATTAAAAATAATAAAAAGACATTATTTTTTAGAGTTTTTTTACAGTTAAAATAGTTTTCTGTCTTGTTTTTCACGATGATTTCGATTAACTGTCTCTTGATTGTTTTGTTTTATAATATATTGGTTTTTAGTATTTTGTGATTTTAATTCTTGTAAATTCAATGAATTCTGCAAGCCTGTTTTTTCATATAGGACAAATATAACACTAATATTGTTTAAATCTTTAAGCGGACTGAAAATTTAGATTTACTCTAAAATTTTGATGAACAAAGTAGAAAATGCAGAGGTGAAAAAAGCTTAATAATTGTACGCTATTAATTACATGTTTAATTTTAAAAATAGAACTACAATGAGAAAACATTATCTCTTTTGGATGATCTTACTTCTTCCTTTTTTTAAGCTGGATGCACAGACTTACTGTACACCAACTACAGGAACATCCACCACATATTATTTAAAAAATGCAATATTTTCGGATCAGGGAGCTTTGTATTACGACGCAACCTCGCATCAAGCATATGTAAACAATTCTGCAACTCAGATGGTAACGTCTTATCCGGGCGGAACTGTAAAAGTACATATGGAATTCGGTGGAAGTGGAACCAAAGCTCTTGTTTGGGTAGACTGGAATGGCAATGGAGATTTTAATGATTTCTACGAAAATCCTATAGGAATATCTGGCTATTCAATTGTTGATGACCAATTCTTTATTCCGCCAGCTCAAGCACCGGGAATTTACAGAATAAGAGTACAGACCGGGACAACTCTTTCTGCAACATCAAATCCTTGTGGTCCTAATACCAACGGTAATTTTGTAGATTTTAGTTTAAAAATCGATCCAACACCTACTTGTTTCGTTCCTTCAAAATTAGTATCTTCAAATTTAACCAACAACACTGCTACTATTTCTTGGGATTCCCCGACAACGGTTCCGGGTAATGGTTACGAATATTATTATACTTCGTCAAATGTGGTACCGGATGCTTCTACACCTGCTTCTGGAATCAGCACAACGACTTCTGCATCTATTAGCGGATTGGCATCGTTTACTACCTATTATTACTATGTAAGATCGGTTTGTAGTGTTTCAGATAAAAGTGCATGGTCTTTACGAGGAACATTTAAAACAAAATGTGATCCGCAAACCGCAATGTTTGAAAATTTTGATCTGCTTGCTAACGGAGCATATAATGCAGATTGCTGGGATAGAATTGTATTAGGCACAGGTTACTATAGTATTGCTTCCAGTGGGGTAAATAATACAAAAACAATGACTCTAAGTGCTAGTTCACCCGCTAATACAGTAATTGCGGTACTTCCGAAGTTTAGTAATGTGAGCGCAGGAACGCATTGGTTGAGATTTAAAGCTAAGGTCAATGCAGGAACTGGAGTAATGGATGTTGGTTATGTGACGAATGATACCGATGCTGCATCATTTATTAACATTCAATCACTAAGTATGAGTAATACAGTGTTTGATGGCTATGAATACACCGTATTGATACCAACTACCGTGCCGGTTAATGCAAGATTGGCGATAAGACATGGCGGTATAGCTACTGCAATTCTGTATTTGGATAATGTATATTGGGAGCCAAAAGCAACTTGCTTTGCGCCAACTAATGTTGTCTTGTCTAATGTAACCAGTGCGACGGTAGATGTTGCATGGACGGCTTCTACACCTACACCTGCAATGGGTTATGATATTTATTACAGCACAAGTAATACACCTCCTACAGGAACAACAGTACCTAATTTAACAGGAATAACTGCAAATTCTCATACAATACAAGGTCTTAATTCTGCGACGACATATTATATTTGGGTAAGATCAAGATGCAGTACAACGGATCAAAGTTTGTGGTCGAATATTAGCTCTGCATTAACACTTTGTGCACCAAAAACAAATCTTTTTGAAAATTTTGATACTTATAATACTGGGTTAATAACGAATGCTACATGTTGGGGTAGGTTGGTTACAGGAATAGCGAGTGTAAATATTAATGGAACAGGCGCATATTCTGGAACTAAACATATTATGCAGAGGCCACTTAATGCTTCAGCTATGGCGATTCTTCCTGAATTGAGCAATATTAGCGCAGGAACTCATTCTTTGACGTTTAGAGCATATTGCAGCGCAAATACAGGAGTGATGAAGGTAGGGTATGTAACGAATCCAACAGATATTGCATCATTTGTATTAATTCAGAGTTTAAATATTACAAACACTTCTTATGCAACAGCAAGTGAATATAGTGTAGAGGTACCTAATACTGTACCTGCTACAGCAAGATTAGCAATATATACAGACAGCGGAAATCTTATTTATTATTATGATGATATTTCTTGGGCACCAACGGTTGCATTGGGTGTGAACGAAATTTCTGCAAAACAAGATGTTGTTATTTATCCGAATCCATTTACCGATATCATTACTATTTCTGGGGATGTAGAATTGCAGTCGGTTATGGTATATGATCTTTCAGGAAAAATGATTAAACAACTGAAAGGATCTGAAAAAACAATTTCATTACACGATCTTATATCAGGTGTGTATATGGTAAAATTGAATATGAAGAATGGAAATTCTAAAACTATAAAAGCAGTTAAAAAGTAAATATGTTGCTTCTGTCATAAATAGCGGCGAGTAGTAGCGCCGCTTTTATGGCAGTTTTTATCAGATACCAAGCCAACAATTTCTTTTTTACTCCAAATAAATTTTAAGAAAACAAAATTTCACACTCTAAATATTTAATTATATGAAAAAATATTACTTGTTTTGGATGGTTTTTCTTCTTCCGTTTTTATCGGTGAAAGCACAGACATATTGTGTTCCAAATGCTGGAACATCAACCACCTATTATTTAAAAAATGCTCATTTTTCAGATCAGGGAGCTTTGTATTACAATGCAACAGCATACCAAGCTTATGTAGACAATTCTGCTGGTGAGATGGTAACTTCTTACCCAGGAGGTACTGTAAATGTACATTTGGATTTTGCCGGAAGCGGAACAAAAGCTCTTGTATGGGTAGACTGGAATGCGAATGGAGATTTCAATGATTTCTATGAAAATCCAATAGGGGTATCGGGTTATTCAATGGTTGATGATCAATTTTTTGTTCCAATAGCTCAAGCACCGGGAATTTACAGAATAAGAGTACAGACAGGAACAAATCTTAATACCTCGCCAAATCCTTGTGGTCCTAATACCAGTAATAATGGCAACTTTGTAGACTTTAGTTTAAAAATTGAACCTGCTGCACCGACCTGCTTTGTTCCTTCAGCTTTAGCTTCTGGTAATATTACAACAAATACGGCTACTTTATCTTGGACTTCTCCTGCTGTTGCGCCAGGAAATGGATATGAATATTATTATTCATCTTCTGCAACGCCTCCAACTGCTTCAACATCAGCATTAGGAACCAGTGCAACGACTTCTGCACCAATCGGTGGATTAGCATCGTTTACTACTTACTATTACTATATAAGATCGGTTTGCAGTACTTCAGATAAAAGCGCTTGGTCTTTAAGGGGAACATTTAAAACAAAATGCGATCCTGTAATGTCTATGTTTGAGAATTTCGAAGCTCCGGCAAACGGATCGATCAATGTAGACTGTTGGGACAGAATTGTTTTAGGAAACGGCACCCAAAATATTTCCGGTACAGTTGGGGTGAACAACTCTAAAGGAATGTATCAATATGCCAATGGTGCAGCCAATACAGTGATTGCGGTTCTTCCGGCTTTCGGCAATGTGAGTGCAGGAACGCACTGGCTTAGATTTAAAGCTAAAGTGAGTACCGGAACAGGAATATTAGCTGTGGGTTATGTAACCAATGATACAGATGCATCTACTTTTGTAAATATTCAGTCTGTAAGTATAAACAATACTACGATGGATGGATACGAGTATTCGGTAATTGTACCAAATACGGTTCCTGCAAATGCAAGATTGGCAATAAGACATGGCGGTGTACCTAATACGTTAATCTATTGGGATAATGTATATTGGGAGCCAAAACCTACTTGCTTTGTACCCACTAATATTGTTTTATCTAATACAACCAGTGCGAGTGTAGATATTGGCTGGACAGTTCCCACGCCTGCTCCAGCAATGGGATATGATATTTATTACAGCACAAACAACACGCCTCCAACTGCGACTACAGTACCGAATATAACAGGAACAACAGCAAACCCTTATACATTACAGGGATTGAATGCCGCAACGACCTATTATATTTGGGTAAGATCAAGATGTGACGCAACAGATCAAAGTGCTTGGTCAAATATCAGTTCTGTACTGACGCTGTGTGCGCCACAAACTTCTTTTTTTGAAAATTTCGAAGCATACAATAATGGATTAATTACCAATGTTCCTTGTTGGGGAAGATTGGTTACAGGAAGCGGCATCGTAAATCTTAATGCATATGGAAGTGGTTATTCTGGTACTAAACAGATTTTCCAGAGACCAGTTACAGGATCATCAATGGCTATTTTGCCTGAGCTAAGTAATATTAATGCAGGCACTCATTCATTAAAATTCAGAGCGTATTGTAGTGCGAATACCGGTAAAATGAAAATTGGTTATGTAACAGATCCGGCAGACATCAATTCTTTTGTACAGATCCAGAGTCTTGATATCACCAATACCTCTTATGCGGGAGCAAGCGAATATAGTGTGCCTGTACCCAATACAGTTCCTGCTAATGCAAAGCTTGCCATATTCACCACATTCAGTGAAGGTGGTAACGTGATCTATTATTATGATGATGTGTCTTGGGAACCTACTGTCGCTTTAGGAGTACATGAGTTGATGACGAAAGACGATCTTTCTGTTTATCCTAATCCTTTTAAAGACCAGATCACTATTTCTGGAGACCTTCCATTACAGTCTGTAACAATCTATGATGCTTCAGGTAAAATAGTAAAAGAGATAAAAGGAAATGCAAGAACAATTTCATTACAGCAAATCCCCTCCGGAATATATATAATGAAACTCATCATGAAAAATGGGAGTTCAAAAACGATAAAAACAGTTAAAAATTAGAATTAGACCTCTGCTATTTTAAAGCGGTGATCTTTTTCACCGCTTTTTGAGCAGATTTTCAACACCTCAAAAACAAAAATTAAATATGGCCGAAAACTCTATCCACTTTTTTTATAAAAACAAAAATATTCAATGATCTCCCCCAATATTTCTCCTCATAAAAAACAATGGCATGCTTTACCAAAAAAGTTTTTGTTTATTTTTTTATTGATCTTTTTTGCCAGCAATCTGCTTTTTTCGCAAAAAGATACCGAACATTGGTTCGCACCCATGATGTCTAGGCTTAATCGTAATAATGATAGACAAGCTTTATTTTTATCGACAGATTCGGGAACGCCTTTTACTGCTACCATTTATAATAATAACACAGCGATTGGAACAGTAACCATTAGCAAGGGAAATCCGCAGTCATTCGACATTCCTATGGATTTGATGATCGCAGATTCTCCGACAGACGTATTCAAAGTTACCAACAGAGGTTTGTATGTAAAAGGAGAGAAACCTTTTTTCTGTACGTTTAGATTTTCAACCAAAGCACACGCCGAAATTTTGACATCCAAAGGAAAAGCAGCGATCGGGACAAAATTTTATACGGCTTACTGCCCTATCAGTGCTTTAGGAGGGGGGTATAATTTTACTGGTGGTATTTTAGCAACAGAAGATAATACAACGGTAACCGTTTCGGGTTATGATCCTTCCGTTCAGTTTTCTAATGGAAACACAGGAGCAACCCATCCAACAATGACTTTTACTTTAAATAAAGGACAGTCTTACATCATAGAAGGAATAGGAAATATTCCGGGAAATCAAACAGGGTTTATCGGAGCTAAAATAGTTGCCAATAAACCGATAACAGTTACCAACGGAAATTTTAATGGTCAAACAGTTAATGTAAATGACAACGGAGGGGATATTTATATGGACCAGTCTATTCCTGCAGAACGATTGGGAGATGAATATATATTGATGAAAGGAGTAGCCCTTTTAGCAGAAAATACGGAAGGTGCTGTAGTTGTTGCAACAGAAAATAATACACAAGTTTATCTTAATGATGAAACGGCTCCTATTGCTACATTAAATGAGGGACAATTTTATAGAATTAACTCTACAGGATATGTCAGCCAGAATTTTAGCGGACATTATAACATGCGGATAAAAAGTACCAAAAGGATCTATGTCTATCAGCTAATGGCAGGAACTCTTTCAAAAAGTGACCTTAACGGCGGAGCCAATTACATCCCACCACTTAGTTGCTTTCTTCCCAAGGAAATAGATGAAATAGGCATGATCGATGTGATGCCTCATTATACAACTTTTACGCCTACTGTTAAGCTAAATATCATTACTGAAACGGGTGCAACAGTATCTGTGAATAATACTGTTTTATCAGGAATTCAGGGGCCTTATCCTGTTACCGGAAATCCAAACTGGCAAACATATTCTGTAAATAATGCCACAGGTAATATTACAGTGAAATCTACAAAAGCAGTGACTGCAGGTATTGCAGCAGGTGATGGTGCTGTAGGTTACGGTAGTTATTATGCAGGGTTCTCTTCTGTTCCTGTTATTGCTAAAAAGAACGGAAACTGTATTCCGGGAATGATCTTGGAAGTAGATGATAGCTATATTTCTTATCAATGGAACTTTAACGGAAATCCAATTCCTGGAGCAACGACCAATACATACAGCCCAACTCAGGCAGGAAGTTATACAGCAACTGTATCGGCAGGAGGAACTTGTCCCCCTGCAACAACTCCTGTTTTTGAGGTGGTAATGCCTCCACAAATCCCTTCTTTACTTACCGATAAAGTGATCTGTATTGATGAAAGAACAACTTTAGATGCCGGTTATGGTTTTGAATCTTATGAATGGAGCACGGGAGCAACTACACAATCTATATCTAATGTAGCAGTAGGAAATTATTGGGTTATTTTAGGATATAACGGTTGTTTCAGCAAAAAGGAAGTTTCTGTAAAACCGGTGCCTCATCCTGTGATTAAAAGAATTACTTCTGACTACAATCAAACTGTATTGATAGTAGAGGGAGGAAAACCACCTTATAGGTATTCCATAAATAATACTAACTGGCAAAGTTCTAATGTGTTTACTAATCTTCCGAACGGACAGAATAAGTTTTATGTAAAAGATGCTTACAACTGTGAACCGATACAGGTAGAAATGACACTTATCAATATTATTAATGCGATTACTCCAAACGGAGATAACATTAACGATGTGATTTCCTATGCAAATCTTGCTTATAAAAAAGATATGTCTTTTTCAGTGTATGACAGGTATGGAAATCAGGTTTTTAAAGGAACTGCCTTCAACAACTATACATGGGACGGAAAATTCAGCAATAAAAAAATGCTCACAGGAAGCTATTGGTACGAAATATCCTGGAAAGAGCCCAGCCAGCAAAACGCTATTATAAAGTATACAGGCTGGATCCTAGTGAAAAACAAAAATTAATCATTACAAAGTACTGTTAACTGTAAAAATTATGAAGAAGACGATATTATTTTTTATACTTCTCTTTTTTTCCTTTTATGTAAAGGCACAAAGAGATACCGAACATTGGTTTGCTCCAATGAAGCAAAGTTATTTTACCGACACCAATAAGCAGGCTTTGTTTTTATCAACAGATTCTACAGTTCCTTTTGCTGTAAATATCTATAATAACAACATACTTTTAGGAACTGTTACAATTAGTAAAGGTAGTCCTGTTTTGTACGATATTCCTAAAGATTTTATGATGACAAACCTTCAGTCGGGAGCATTCGCTATAACCAGCAGAGGGCTTTATGTAAAAGGGGAAAAACCATTTTTCTGTACATTCAGATTTTCAGTAGATAAGCATGGAGAAATTCTTACCTCTAAAGGTAAAGCGGGAATTGGAACAAAATTTTATGCAGGATATGCACCATTATCGGTTACTAATCCTAGTTTTAACTTTACCAGCGGGATATTGGCTACCGAAGATAATACTACAGTAACAATATCTGGCTACAATTCTTCTGTTAAGTTTTCTAATGGAACCATAGGAGCAAGTAATCCCACGATGACTTTTACTTTGAACAAAGGACAGTCTTATGTTATTGAGGGAAATGGAGATGTTGCAGGCAATTTAACAGGTTTTATTGGTGCAAAAATAGTAGCTAATAAACCGGTTTCTGTAACCAACGGAAATTTTAACGGGCAGCATACATTAATTGGAAATGGAGCAGGAGGACTTGATATTTACATGGATCAATCTATCCCTATAGAGCGATTGGGTGATGAATATATTTTGATGAAAGGAATGGCACCGCTTTCTTATGAGTTGGAAGGCGCTGTTGTGGTTGCTACAGAAAACGGTACCCAAGTTTATGTGAATGATGAAACTACTCCAATCGCTACCCTGAATGAAGGACAGTTTTACCGGATTGGATCTACGTCTTTTATCAGTCAGAATTTCAGCGGGCATTACAATATGCGAATCAAGAGCACCAAGAAAATTTATGTTTATCAGCTGATGTCCGGAGGTGGTGCAGGAACATATTACAATACTGGAGGAGCCAATTATATTCCGCCAGTTAACTGTTTTCTTCCTAAAAAAATTGATGAAATAGGTCTTATTAATAAGTTACCTTATTTTACAGCTATTGATCCTAAAGTCAGACTCAATATTATTACAGAATCTGGTGCAACAGTATCTGTGAATGGAACAGTATTGTCAGGAATTCAGGGACCTTATCCCGTTACAGGAAATCCAAATTGGCAAACTTACTCTGTAGAAAATGTCACGGGTAATATTACAGTACAATCTACAAAAGCGGTAACTGCAGGTATTGCAGCAGGTCATGAAGCTGTTGGTTACGGTGGGTATTTCGCCGGATTTTCTTCCATTCCTGTTATTGCTAAAACTAATGGAAATTGTATTCCGGGAATGATTCTGGAAGTGGATGACAGCTATGCAACCTATCAGTGGAATTTTAATGGAAACCCAATTCCGGGAGCAACAACCAATACATACAGCCCGACTCATGCAGGAAATTATACGGTTACCGTATCGGTGGGAGGAACGTGTCCTCCTGCGACAACTCCTGTATTTGAAGTGGTAATGCCTCCACAAATCCCGAGTTTACTTACTGATAAAGTAATCTGTATTGATGAAAGAACAACTTTGGATGCTGGTTCTGGTTTCGAATCTTATGAATGGAGCACAGGAGAAACTACACAAACTCTTTCTAATGTAGGAGTCGGAAAATATTCGGTTACATTAAAATATAATGGTTGTTTCAACACTTATGATGTTGAGGTAAAAGCAGCACCGAAACCTGTTATTCAAAACATTGACCTTCAAAATAACACCGCAACCATTACCACAATTGGTGGAAAGTCACCTTATTCGTATTCAATCAATGGTATCAATTGGCAAAGTTCTAATGTATTTACCAATCTTCCGAACGGGCAGAATACGTTTTATGTAAAAGATGCCTATAACTGTGAACCTGTAAAGGTAGAGCTTACGCTTATCAATATTATTAATGCAATTACTCCAAACGGAGATAATATTAATGATAAGATTTCTTATTCAGACCTTAAGTACAAGAAAGATTTATCTTTTTCAGTGTACGACAGATACGGAAATCAGGTTTTCAAAGGAACTGCTTTTAATAATTATACATGGGACGGAAAATCCAGCAACAAAAAAATGCTCACAGGAAGCTATTGGTATGAAATATCTTGGAAGGAACCCAGTCAGCAAAACGCTATTGTAAAATATACAGGCTGGATTTTGGTAAAAAACATGAATTAATATTCGAAATAACAAAACTTTTAATAATCGCAATATCTGCAACAGCATAAGTTTGTTGAAAACTGCTGTAGATGATAGGGCATAATTTACCTTATAATTTATGAAAAGAATACTATTACTACTAATATTGTCTTTTTTCTCTACTTCTATATGGGCACAAAGAGATACCGATCATTGGTTTGCTCCGATGGCAGGAAGTTTGGCTAACGGAAGCCCTAAACAGGCTTTATTTTTATCTACAGATAGCACGGTCCCATTTCCTGTTACGATTTACAATAATAATATTGTGATAGGAACAGTAACCATCAGTAAAGGAAGCCCGCAAACATTTGATGTCCCACTAAATTTGATGTTGGGTCAAAATCCTGCTGATGCAATGAGCATAAAAACCAGAGGGCTTTATCTTCATGGTGATCTTCCATTTTTCGCAACCTACAGGTTTTCGGAAGTTAATCATGGTGAAATTTTAACATCGAAAGGAAAAGCAGGCATCGGTACAAAGTTTCATGCTGTTTATGCTCCGCTGATGAACAATAGCAACACTTTAAATTTTACGTGTGGAATTTTAGCGACCGAAGATAATACACAGGTTAAGGTTTCTGGGTATGCAATGACAACATGGTTTTACAATAATTTTAACGGGCTTACCCATCCTACGATCACCATTAATTTAAATAAAGGCCAATCTTATATTTTTGCAGGATACGCTACAAAACCAGGAAATAAAGATGGCTTTATTGGAGCTAAAATAGAATCTACAAAACCGGTATCTGTCACCAACGGAAACTTTCGTGGGCAATTTGGGTTGACACCTCCTTATAATGGAGAAGATATCATCATGGATCAGTCTGTACCAGTAGAACGATTAGGAAATGAATTTGTTCTTATTAAAGGAATGGGAAACCTGCTTCCGGAAATTGAAGGTGCTATTATCGTAGCAACTGAAAATAATACCGAGATCAGATTAAACAATAATCCTGCTCCTGTAGCAACATTGAATGAAGGTCAATATTACCGTGTCACTGCGATGAATTATCTAGTAAATGGTCCGGGTCATCTTAATATGTATATCAAATCAAGCAAAAATGTTTATGTATATCAGCTTTTGTCGGGTACTCAGGATAATGATGCTACAGAAGGGTTTAATTATATGCCTCCTTTAAATTGTTTTTTGCCTAAAACGATTGACGAAATAGGGAAAATTGGAGAAATGCCTTATTCTACGGCTTTCAATCCGCCACTTTTTGTAAAATTGAATATTCTTACGCAAACTGGAGCAACAGTATTGGTAAATAATCTGCCTACAACGGCAGCACAAGGACCTTTCCCGGTAACAGGAACTCCCGACTGGGTTTCTTATTCTATTCCTAATATTTCTGGGAATGTTACGGTGACCTCTACAAAAGCAGTAACAGCAGGAATCGCCGGAGGAAGCGGGAATTTAGGTTATGGAGGTTATTTTGCAGGATTTAATTCCATTCCTGTGATCAGAAAAACGACAGGAGACTGTGTTCCCGGAATGGTTTTGGAAGTACAAGCCGGTTTTGCTCATTACCAATGGAATCTTAACGGAAATCCAATTCCTGGAGCTAATTTAAATACATATACACCTACACAGGGAGGGAGCTATACTGTATCAGTTACCGAAGGTACTTGTGTGCCTCTTACAACATATCCTTACAAAGTATATTCATGTTTGGCAAATACGGTAACACCATTAAATATTTGTGCGACAGGGGTACCCATTACAATTACGCCTGCTTTTACAAACTCTGCACAAATTCCGGTTCCTGGTACAGTTCAAATTATTACGCCACCGGCGAATGGAACTTTAGCAGTAAACCCAGCAACGGGTATTTTAACCTATACAGCAAATGTAGGAACAACAACCGATACTTTTACCTACAAATTTTGTGGAAACGATCCGAACTTTACAGACTGTGAACAGGTAAAAGTAAACATTACAGTAGTTCCTTTGGTATTAACCGATACTACAATAAGCGCATGTGGAGTGAACGGAATTGGTCTTTTTGATTTAACTGCCGCCAATGTGGGTGCGCCTCTTACTGCGATAAAAAAATATTATCCTACTTTGGCAGATCTTAATGCAAATAGCAACGAGATTATTCCTGCGAATGCATATCCATCGGCAGTTCCTGCTACAGTTTTTGTAAAAGTAACTACCGCAGATGGGTGTACCGAGAATGCAAAAATTACACTTCAGTTTTTCCCTAGAGTCGTGGTAATGGATGCTGTTTTAAATGGATGTTTCAACGAAAATAATCCAAATACGGCAACTTTTGATTTAACTGCCGCTAACGTTACAACGACCATCCCGTCAACAAGAACATATTACCCGACATTGCTTGATGCAACCAACGGAACCAGTGAAATCATTCCTGCTACAAGCTATATTTCGCCAAATGGTTTTGTATATGTAAAAGTGACCTCAGCTAACGGCTGTTTTGATTTTGCGAAGATTACACTCAATGTTATTCCTCCAAAACCTTCAAGTGTTTTAATAGATAAAATGATTTGTCCGGACGCTTTTACTACGTTAGATGCAGGACCAGGCTATAATTCTTATTTATGGAGTACAGGTGCAACAACTCAGGCTATACAAAATGTTCCTGTGGGAGATTATTGGGTTATCTTAGAATTTAATGGCTGTAAAACCAAGCAGTTTGTAAAAGTACATGCTTTTCCGCTTCCAAAAATTAAAAAAATAAATGTTAGCAATAACACAGCAACAGTGATTGCAGAAGGTGGTACAGCTCCTTACCGATATTCTAACGATGGATTTTTCTGGCAAGATTCTAATGTATTTACAAACCTTCCTCGTGGTAAAAATATATTTTATGTAAAAGATATCAACGATTGTGCTCCGGTTCAGGCTCAAATCACAGTTCCAAACCTTGTGAATGCAATTACGCCCAACGGAGACGGGAGAAACGACACTTTAGATTATTCGGCATTGGCTTACCTTAAAGATTTAAAAATCTTAATCTTCAACAGATATGGTCATATGATTTATTCTTCAGATGTAGATAAAACCTATAAATGGGACGGGAAAATTGGCGGAATGCCAATAAGCACCGGAACGTATTGGTACGAAATAAAATGGACAGAGCCAGAAACTCAGGTGTCTGTAATGTTTGCCGATTGGATTTTGGTGAAAAACAGAGAATAATACAGTAGAGTATTAGGGATTGATGAAGAGGGTTAGTTTTGTTTTGAGGCTGTCTTCTGGGAAAAGACAGCCTCTTTTTTTAACATTTATCAAAATCTTAATTAAAGCAGTGAAATTTATTTTACTGCTTTTTTTTATATTATTACTATCTTATTTTAAAATAAATATTAAAATTAATAATCGTGTATAGGTAATTAATATTTAAAATAATAATTTCGCCCAGATTATTTACACAAACTGAAAAAATAAAATGCATCATTCTATATTATTGGTTTTAGGACTTTTGTTTTCTGTGTTTATGCTGGTCATGTTGGCTCAGCGTATCAAAGTGGCTTATCCTATTTTTCTCGTTATTGCGGGTTTAGGAATCAGTTTTATTCCGGGAATTCCACATGTAGGTTTAGATCCGGAAATCATATTTCTGATATTTTTACCACCATTATTATATGAAGCGGCTTGGTACACTTCATGGACAGATTTTTGGAAATGGAAACGCCCAATTGCTTTGCTGGCTTTTGGTTTGGTATTTTTTACTTCAACAATCGTTGCTTACTTTACCTCTTCTTTCATTCCTGGGTTTACGCTTGCTTTAGGATTTCTTTTGGGTGGAATTATTTCTCCGCCCGATGCAGTTGCAGCAGCTACCGTTTTAAAAGGAATGGGAGTTCCGAAAAGATTGATGACGATTTTGGAAGGTGAAAGTTTGGTAAATGATGCCTCATCGTTAATTGTTTTTAAATTCGCTTTACTTGCCGTTATTACCGGGACTTTTTCAATGCAGGAAGCAACGGGACAGTTTTTCTTAGTTGCAGGAATGGGGATTGTTGTCGGTCTTGTCGGAGCGCATATTATGTATATCATTCACAGGTTTTTACCGACAACTCCGGCAATTGATGCGGCTTTAACGGTAATGACGCCTTATATTTTATTTCTCTCGGCAGAGCAGTTTCACTTTTCAGGAGTAATGGCAGTGGTTACGGGAGGATTATTTATTTCGTGGCGTTCCCATGAGATTTTTAAAACTGGAAGCACAAGATTAAATATGCTTGGAGTTTGGACGACGTTAATTTTCGTGATGAATGCTGTTGTTTTCGTATTGATCGGATTGGAGCTTCCCCAGATTGTTGAATCTCTGGGAAATTATTCAGTTTGGCAAGGCGTAAAATATGGAGCAATTGTAAGTTTAATCATTATTTTACTAAGATTTTTATGGGTTTTTCCTATTGCCCATATTCCGAGATGGTTGAGTTCAAAAGCGAGACAAGATCCTTCTCCGGGTTGGAAAGGCCCTGTTGTAATCAGTTGGGCGGGAATGAGAGGAGTTGTTTCATTGGCGACTGCGCTTTCAATTCCGTTTTATCTGGATAATAAAGGAACACTTTTTCCACAGCGTGATCTTATTATTTTTATCACCTTCGTTGTGATATTTATTACTTTGGTTTTTCAGGGTTTAACTTTACCTTTTATCATTAAATTAATTAAACTTAAAGAAATAGATAATATCGCTCCTGAAGAAGAGCAAAAAACAGGAATTCAGCTTATTTTAGACAATACTGCACTTCAGATAGTCAATAAGAAATATGAAGGTGAATTAAATGATAATGAACTGGTTGCTTTTTATAAATCTAATTTAGAATCTGATATTCAGGTTGCCAATAAACGATTGGAGTCTTTAGAATGTGACGAAACTGAACATCGGGAAATCAAAAAATATCATCATCTGCTTTTAGAAATTTACGCTATTCAAAGAAAAGAATTATTCAGAATGAGAAAAGAAAAACTTTTTTCAGATGAAGAAATCCGTAAAGCCGAGCTTCAGCTCGATTTGAATGAACTGAAAATCATAGGAGGAGGTCATTAACTTTTTGCATATTTAAAATACTAAACGCAAAGATTTAGTAAATGAGTAAAGCTTTTAAGAAGCAAAGACGGCAACAAGTTGCGATTAAGCTTGAAAAACGTGCGCTTAAAATCAATTTATTATAAATAATGCAGAAAAAATGAAACCTTTGCGTTTAGAATTTTAAATATTAATAAAAGCGGATATTCAATTAATTTAAAAACATGAATACAAATTCTCATTACAAGCTTCAGCATTTCATTCCCTGGACGCGTGCTAAAATTTACAAAATGCTCGTGTTGAGTATCATTCCCACGCTTCTTTTTTATTTTTTAGAATTAAACTGGTTGGCAATTCCTTGGGTTCCTATTGCATTGTTGGGAACAGCAACCGCTTTCATTTCGGGATTTAAAAATACACAAACCTACAACCGAACCTGGGAAGCGAGACAGATTTACGGAGCAATTATCAACAGCAGTCGTGCGTTCGGAATTATGGTGAAAGATTTTATAAGGAATAATGATAAACTGAAAGAAGCTGAACTTCATACTGAAATTATTTACCGCCATTTTGCATGGCTTACTGCTATGAGATTTCAGTTGAGAGAAACCAAAAGCTGGGAAAATGTAAAAGTAAGAAGTTACTACAAAGAATATCTGAAATATTACAAAGTTCCGGAGTGGGAGAGTGATTTGTCGGAAGAGCTTAAACCTTTTCTTTCTGAAAAAGAGCAGGGTTATATTTTATCGACCAAAAACAGAGCGACACAAATTCTCGCCATTCAGTCAGAACATTTGAGAAAGCTTAATGAGGAGGGCTTAATATCAGATTACAATTATGTGGCTTTAGAAAATCAGCTGAAAGATCTTTATGATCAACAGGGAAAATGTGAGCGGATTAAAAACTTTCCGTACCCGAGACAGTTTACAAGCATCAATTTATATTTTACCAATATGTTGTGTTTTTTGTTACCGTTTGGTTTTTTGGGAGAGTTTTCTAAAATGATTGATAAATTTGGTGAGCATATTATTTGGCTTACTATTCCTTTCACTGTTTTGGTGGGTTGGGTGTTCCTTGTTTTGGAGCAAATCGGTGAAAGTACCGAAAATCCTTTTGAAGGAAATCCTAATGATGTTCCGATCACTCAGATTTCAAGAAATATTGAGATTGATCTTCGGGAAAT
Organism: Chryseobacterium scophthalmum; assembly: GCF_900143185.1. NCBI lineage: Bacteria > Pseudomonadati > Bacteroidota > Flavobacteriia > Flavobacteriales > Weeksellaceae > Chryseobacterium > Chryseobacterium scophthalmum. The sequence continues at coordinate 200,498 of NZ_FSRQ01000004.1, forward strand.
GCTTGGTGAAACGGATCTTCCACCTGCATTGCAACCTGTCAATAACATTTTAATGTAATATTTTATCTAAACTTTAAGTCTGTAATTAATCAGATTAAATGATTTCTTAAAAATAATACGATTGATACTCTGTAATTTATCTCTAATTCTAATAAAATTAATAATTATAGTTTGCAGATAATGAAAAAAGCTATATATTTGCAACCACAATAACGGAAGATAATTCTTCCAGGCATTGCAAAAGATCCGGTAGTTCAGCTGGTTAGAATGCCGCCCTGTCACGGCGGAGGTCGCGGGTTCGAGTCCCGTCCGGATCGCATAAGTTTTACAATTTTAACTTTAAAAAAATTGATCCGGTAGTTCAGCTGGTTAGAATGCCGCCCTGTCACGGCGGAGGTCGCGGGTTCGAGTCCCGTCCGGATCGCAACTACAATATCAAAGTAGTACAAAAAGCTTTAAAACGTATGTTTTAAAGCTTTTTTTGTTTTATGTCTGTTCAAAGAGAACTAAAAAAGCATAATCTGAAAGTGACCTATTCAGTGACCTGTTGAAATAGGTTAAAAAGGTCACTGGAAATTCAGACAAACCCTTTTCAGCAGCTGGTTCAGCAACTGAACATCTTGTGTTAAGTTTTTACTAAGGTTAATTTTAAATCTCAAAAGCTAAACGATATGAACAAGACATTCAATTTACTTTTCTATGTGAAGAAATCGAAAATCAATTCTGTAGGAGAGTCTCCTATTTATTTGCGGATTACCATCGACGGCAAAATAACCGAAATAAGCACAAAGCGTACAGTAAAGCCTACGAAATGGAATTCTGCAATGCAGAAGGTTAGTGGCTCTTCGGAAGAATGCAGATCCCTTAATTATTATTTGAAAACATTTGAGCAAAAAGTTTACGATACCTATCACGAATTAATCAGAGATAAGGAAGCCGTAACTTCTGAGGCTATTAAGAATAAGTTAGTAGGTAGAGGTAGAATAACCCGAACACTCATTCCCGTTTTTCAGGATCATAATGATCGAATGGAGAAACTTATAGACAAAGAATTTGCCCAAGGAACGTTAACCCGTTATAAGACCTGTCTGAAACATACCAAAGATTTTTTGAAATGGAAATATAGTATTACCGACATTGAAATAAAAAAGATCGATTATGCTTTTCTAAACGATTTTGAATTTTTTTTAAGGACTGAAAGATCCTGTAATAATAATTCTGCAGTAAAATATATCAAGAATTTTGGTAAGATTATACGTATCTGTCTTGCAAATGGATGGATGGAAAGAGATCCTTTTATGAACTATCATTCTAAGTTTAATGAAGTGACAAGAATGTTCCTTAATGAAAAGGAGATAGAAGTACTTTTTGCCAAAGATTTTAAAAATGAGAGATTGTCTTTGGTAAGAGATATTTTTCTGTTCAGCTGTTTCACCGGACTAGCGTACATTGATACTCAAAAACTAACATATCAAAATATCAATTTGGGACTTGATGGCTCTCAATGGATTTATACAAAACGTCAGAAAACTAAAACTACTTCTAATATTCCCTTACTTTCTCAAACAGAGAAAATTATTGAAAAATACAAAAATCATCCAGTATGTCTTAATAATGGAAAGTTGCTGCCTATTCTGAGTAATCAAAAGATGAATGCATATCTTAAGGAGATTGCCGACCTGTGCGGAATTAACAAAGAATTGACCTATCATATTGCACGACATACCTTTGCAACAACGATAACTTTATCTAATGGGGTTTCCATTGAAAGTGTTAGTAAAATGCTAGGTCACAAGAGCATTAAGACAACACAGCATTATGCGAAAATACTTGATAAAAAAGTCAGTGAGGATATGATGGAATTGAAGCAAAAATTTACTAATAAGGAAATTGTTGTAATTTTTTAGGTAACTCATTTTTGCTGAAGGATTCTTGATAATTGTAATAATAAAGATTATCTACTGAACTCTGGAAAAAACCTTAATTTCAAGGAAATCGGACTGCGTTTTCCCATCATCTATGTGAAACACTCTTTCGATTTTTATTGATTTATAATAGCTAATTAATTGAAATCTGTGAGTATCATTTATATGTTATTTAATAAGTAATGTATTAAAAAAATGCTCAGCAAAAATAAAACAGTGGTGACTATGAGCAAGAAAATGTTGTTCTCGTAAAATGTATTATTATTAATACGTTTTTTGTTATTGTAGTAATTAATATATGAAAATAATAAAACTATAGCTCCAACAATGACAATTACAATCCCTACAAGACTGGAATGTCCATTTTGAGCGTGCACTGTGTTTTTAGCTTCTGCAACTAAAGGTATCTGCTTAAGAAATAGGGAAAATTTAACTAGTATGAATCCGAAACCCATCAATGCTATCGATGTTCGCATCCACGCAAGAAATGTTCTTTCATTTGCCAAATGTTCACTGGTATGATTTGGTTTATCTTTATTCATATCTTATTCAAAATTTATCTTATGCCTACAATAGCTAACAATACCAAATTTACAAATTAAGTTTGAAATAGATTTTTTATCTATTAGCAATTTGCAACAAAATAAAATGTTCTAGGTTACATATTGACGGTTTATATTCAGAAGAAATATATTATATTAGAAGAAATATTTTTGCAATGGAACATACTGAATTTTCTTCCGATGTCATTTCTTCACAGGAATTACTTGATAAGCTTTACCAAAATGGTAATATAAAAACCTACCGGGAAGGTGAAATCATTTTAGATGAAAATGCTTCGATCCGATCTATACCAATTGTAATGAAGGGATTGTTGAAAGTAATACGAACGGAAGAAGATGGAAGAGAAATATTATTATACTATATTAAAGCAGGTGAAAGCTGCATTATGTCTTTTCTTGGTGGAATGCATAATGAAAAGAGTATTGTAAAGGCAGAAGTTGAAGAAGATTCCGAGATACTTTTCTTACCTGTAGAAAAGGTTTCGCTCTTTATCAAAGAATATCCGGAATGGCTGGACTATATTTTCAGACTATATCACAAACGCTTTGAAGAATTACTGGATATTATTAATGCTATAGCTTTTAAAAAGGTAGATGAGCGACTACTAAATCTTCTTACTAAAAAAGCAGAAATAGCAAATTCAAATACTATAGTCGTTACTCACGAGCAGCTTGCGAATGAACTTGGAACAGTAAGAGTTGTTGTTTCCCGACTTCTAAAGCAATTGGAAGATTCTGGAAAAGTGAAATTGGGAAGAAACAAAATTATTTTTTCAGATCTGAACTAAAATTTTCTTATGTAACAAAAGTAGCGGTGCAGTAAAATAGAAATATCCATTTTTGTCATATAAAATTAAAGAGATGGAAATTTTCGGATACATTGCCGCAATATTTATTGGTATTTCCTTAGGGCTGATAGGAGGAGGGGGAAGTATTCTTACTGTGCCTGTCTTAGTATATCTCTTTGGTATAGATGCCTTCGTAGCCACAGAATATTCACTTTTCATAGTTGGAATCAGCAGTGTGGTAGGTTCATTTTCCTACTTTAAGAAAGGGCTGGTTAATATAAAAACAGCTTTGGTTTTTGGTGTCCCGTCAATAATATCTATTTTTTTGACCAGAAATTTTATTTTGCCACTGATTCCTGATGAAGTTCTTACAATCAGTACTTTAGTGGTTACCAAAGATATCTTATTACTTCTGATTTTTGCATTATTAATGATTCTCGCATCGTACAAAATGATTCAAAGTAGAGTAGCGCCGCAGATAGAATCGATTCATTTTAATAAAAATAACAATCTTTTGGCAGCAGGGCAAGGGTCGGTTGTCGGGGTGCTTACTGGTTTGGTCGGTGCGGGTGGTGGCTTTATGATTATTCCTGCACTCGTCAATTTGCTCAAGACACCAATGAAGGTAGCCATCGGTACCTCGCTTGTCATCATTTCCCTGAATTCCCTTATCGGATTTTTCACTTCAATGCACAACGTCCCGATCAACTGGAAACTACTTGCAACGGTCTCATCCATTTCCATAGTGGGGATTATTATAGGAGCACAATTGTCAAAAAAAATAGACGGTAGAAAACTCAAACCTGCTTTCGGCTGGTTCATCTTAATAATGGGAATTTACATTATTGTAAGAGAGCTTTTAATGTAGCTTTTGAGCATCTTTTGCAGCGTGAGTTTGTCGGAAAATTATTGCATCCAGGTTCGCTGATTCTCAATAAAAGAATTCAGTTATTTTTATTCGAAAAATCTATTTTGTATTTTAGAAAAGAGAAATAAACTGCTCTGTAACAAAAGTAACCGTATATGTAATCTTAAACATATATTTTTGAAATAAATTAATTAAAATGATAGAAGTTATAAAACAACCCTGGCCGTGGTATATTGCGGGTCCGTTAATAGGGCTTACAGTTCCGGCTTTGCTGATACTGGGTAACAAATCTTTTGGAATCAGTTCATCTTTAAGGCATATTTGCGCAGCGTGTATTCCAGCCAACATTATTTTTTTCAAATACGACTGGAAAAAAGAACTCTGGAATTTGTTTTTCGTTTTTGGGATTTTGCTCGGTGGAGTTGTCGCATCTCAATTCCTTATGAATCCTGGAGAATTATCGATTAATCCGAATCTGAAAGCCGAACTTGCAACCTACGGAATTACCGATTACAGCAATCTCGTTCCTGCTCAATTGATGAATTTTGCGAGTCTTTTAACGATAAAAGGTTTCATTACTATGGTTGTCGGTGGATTTTTGGTAGGTTTCGGAACCCGTTATGCAGGTGGTTGTACCAGTGGACACGCCATTATGGGATTGGCAAATTTGCAGTTACCATCACTTATTGCCACAATATGCTTTATGGCAGGAGGTTTTCTAATGGCGAACGTGATTTTGCCGATAATTCTTTCACTTTAATTTAAAAAAATATGGCAACAGAAAAAGATATACGTCATCAGGACAGCGTTTGCACCAACGAAAGTCATCTTACTCACAAATGGTATTACAATCTTAAATACCTTTTGGTAGGAATTGTATTTGGGATTGTATTTGTAAAAGCAGAAATCATCAGCTGGTTCAGGATTCAGGAGATGTTCCGTTTGCAGTCGTTTTTTATGTACGGCGTAATCGGTAGTGCAGTTCTTACAGGAATGATTTCAGTGTTTATTATTAAGAAATTCAACATCAAAACAATTTACGGGGAAAGGATTTCAATTACACCGAAGAAATTTAACAAAGGACAAATCTATGGCGGGCTGATTTTTGGATTTGGCTGGGCAATGACGGGTGCCTGTCCGGGACCTCTTTTCGCACAGATTGGAACAGGTGCATTGGCTGTTGGAGTTACTTTGCTGAGTGCCATTTTTGGAACTTGGGTCTATGGATATTTGAGGGATAAATTGCCCCACTAATATATTTTCAGTAAAAATCTAATCGTAAGAGACTGATTCAATTTTGAATCAGTCTCTTTTTTACAATATTATTTGATGACTGTTGTTAATATTGAGGTATTTTGAGTTTATTTTTAAATTATTTTATATTTTATGCTTAGTTTTTAGCTTATGTAACAAATGTTACTTACTGTTTTTATCAGATTATTTAGCTTTACAAATCATCAAAAAGTCTGGCTATGGAAAATCATTTTCAAATCATCATTATCGGAGCAGGAACAGGAGGAATTATGACTGCTGCTTCTCTCATAAATACCAATGAATCCCTCAATGTTCTCATCATAGACCCTTCCGAGAAACATTATTACCAACCAGCGTGGACTCTCGTAGGAGCTGGAACTTACGATTTTAAAGACACAGCAAGACAGACAAAAGATTTAATTCCCAATGGTGTAACCTGGCTTAAAAACAAGGTTACAGAAATTCATCCCGAACAAAACAAGATTTCTGCAGATAATGGCACGAGTTATTCTTACGAATATCTCGTGGTTGCACCTGGGCTGGTGAATAATCTTTCTCTGGTAGAAGGTTTAGAAGAGGCGGTGAAAACGGGTATTGTTTGCAGTAACTATATAGATCCCGAGTTTACGTGGAAATCTCTTCAGAGCTTTAAAGGAGGAAATGCGCTGTTCACTTTGCCTACAACGCCCATCAAATGTGGAGGCGCGCCGCAAAAGATAATGTATCTTGCCGCAGATTATTTTAGGAGAAAAGGTATTTCAGATAAGGTAAAAATTACTTTTGCGCTTCCCGGTGGTGTTATTTTTGGCGTAAAAGAAGTCGCTGAAACGTTGATGAAAGTCATTTACCGTTACCATATCGATTTAAAAACACTGCACGGACTTTTTAAGATTGACCCGGTGAATAAAATTGCCTATTTCAAAAACGAAGATCGTATTGTTGAGATTCCGTTTAATTTTCTTCATCTTGCGCCGCCACAGGAAGCTCCACGTTTTATTAAAAATTCAGTTTTAGCTAATGAGGCAGGCTGGCTTGATGTTGATATTAACAGTCTTCAGCACAATAAATTTCAAAATATTTTCGGAGTAGGAGATGTAGCCGGACTTCCAACTGCAAAAACTGGTGCTGCAATTCGAAAACAAGTTCCTGTAGTGGTTTTAATCTCATCAATATGATTTTAGGTGCAAAACCAGATAACAAATCTTATAATGGATATTCTTCGTGCCCGCTTGTAACAGGTTACGGAAAAATGGTTTTGGCAGAATTTAACTATAAAAATGAGTTCACACCAGACCCGAATCTCAAAAAGATGCTCATTTCAGACAGTTCAAAAGAGCATTGGAGACTTTGGATTCTCAAGAAATATATTCTCCCGTATCTCTATTGGAACAAAATGCTGAAAGGAAAAGAAGTTTGAAATGTATACCAAAAAAGTTACGTCAATAATTTTGGTGTTTGCTTTTTCAATGGTTAAAACGCAATCTGTTAATTTAGATAATCGTGATAAAGTCATCATCTCAGGAAATCTACGAAACTTTTTGATGTCAACAGACAATCTTACAGGTACCGATTATTGGGCAGATGCTTTAGCAGGAAATTTAAAGGTTGAATACAAACCCGTAAAACGTATTTCCATTGGAGTTTCTGCTTCGTATCTTTCTAAAGTTGCATCATCAGATTTGGAAGAAAAGGATTTGAAATCCGGAAAATCTTCCAAGTGGGAACGGGAACTTTTTGACTTATCTTCTCCTCAGAATCTTTATGCCGTTTCAAGGCTTAATCAGTTGTATTTACAATACGAGAAAGGGAAATCAAAATTTACGATAGGAAAAATTCCGATTAAATATTCTCCGCTTATCAATCCAAGTGACGGCAGAATGTTACCTATAGAATATGGCGGATTGAGCTGGAATTTTACTTCCGGTAAATCACAGGTTGATGTAGCATTGCTGAATTCTGTTTCAATGCGTTCAAATTCAGAATGGTCAAAAATGAAAGACGCAATCGGAGTATTGGATAACGGATTTCAACCAGACAGCTCAAAAGCAGATTATCTCAGTGAAAATAACAGCACAGGTGTTGCCATCTTTCACTACGGAAGAAAATTTCGAATTGCAGATATTAATTTTTACAACATACATTTAGATAAAACACTCAATACATCTTGGTTTCAGCTGGGTTTAAATTTTCCTAAATGGGATTTTGGGTTGATTTACAGTTATCAGATTCCGGATTCTTACCAAAGTCGATTAAAATATTACGAAAGATATGTCCAGCCAGATGAAAACGGTCAGGTTGCAAGTTTTTTGTTTCGATATAAGATCAAAAATTTCGCTTTGGAGTTTGCTTATTCTAAAGCATTTGATACCGGCAGATTTTTATTTCCGAAAGAATTGGGAAGAGATCAGTTTTTCACATCGCTTCCGAGAAGCAGATTGGAAGGTTTTGGAAATGTTGATATTATAAAAGTTTCGGTCTTATTTCATCATGGAAAATGGTCGGCTCACTCAGATTTTAGCATCAGCAACGGAGTTTCCGAAAATGATTTTAAAAATAATAAGTACAATACAGATGATTTTTTGCAATGGAATAGCTTTGTCGCTTACAAAGTCAGTCATAAACTGGAAGTTGATTTGCTTTACATTTTTAAAAGAAATCTGCAAAGCTCAAACCCAATTGCAGTCTATCAAAAGACCAATTATAATCAGTTAAATTTAATTACGAATTATTGGTTTTGAAAAATTTAACTTATGTAACAAAAGTAGCGGTATAACACTTTGTAAACCCCGAAATTTGTACTATAATATTAAAAAAGTATAACCCTAAAAAATTACATTATGTTTTTTCAGCATATTTATGATAAGAGCCTTGCGCAGGCTAGCTATTTAATAGGATGTCAGGCAAAAGGTGAAGCCATTGTTATCGATGCCAAAAGAGATATCGATACCTATCTTCAGATTGCCAAAGAAAATAATCTCACGATTACACATATTACAGAAACTCATATTCACGCCGATTTTTTGTCGGGTTCTAGAGAACTTGCGGAAGTGACGGGTGCAAAAATGTATCTTTCGGATGAAGGTGGTGAAGATTGGCAATATCAGTTTCCACATACCGGATTAACGAATGGAGATATCATTAAAGTTGGAAATTTAACTTTAAAAGTCATTCACACGCCGGGACATACGCCGGAAAGCATCAGCTTTTTATTGACCGATCATCCTGCAACGGACGAACCGGTGATGATTTTTACAGGAGATTTTGTTTTTGTGGGAGATATAGGAAGACCAGATTTATTGGAGAAGGCGGCCGGAATTACAGGAACTCAGGAAAAAGGAGCGAAAGAAATGTTTCATTCTGTTCAGGATTTTAGCAGATTGCGGGAGTTTATCCAAGTTTGGCCGGGACACGGTGCAGGTTCGGCTTGCGGAAAAGCTTTGGGTGCAGTTCCGAGTTCAACGGTAGGTTATGAAAAAATCAGAAACTGGGCTTTTCAATATGAAGAAGATGAGGAAGGTTTTGTAGAATATCTGCTGGAAGGACAGCCGGAACCTCCAAAATATTTTGCAATGATGAAAAAACTCAACAAAGTGGAAAGACCTTTATTAAAAGAAGTTCCAAAACATCCGAAACTTTCCAAAGAAGAATTTTTGAAAGCTTATCAAAATGGAGTTAAAATTATAGACACGAGAAATAAAGTAGATTTTGCCCAAGGTTTTATACCAAACAGCATCAATATTCAGGGTAATAATTCATTTTCCACGTGGATGGGATGGATTGTCAATTATTCCGAGCCGTTTATTTTGGTTGCTCAGGAAGAACAAATGGAAGATCTTACCAGAAAACTGATGAGAATCGGGATGGATCAAATGATGGGCTATATTGATGACGTGAAAAATTTAGACTTAGAATTACAGACTGCCGATATTATTGATATTGAGGAATTCAAATCTTATCTGAACAGAGATAATATTCAGGTGGTTGATGTAAGAAATAAAACCGAATATGACGCAGGACGTATTGAGAATGCTGAGAATGTCTTTGTGGGAACTTTGGAGGATAATCTGGATAAAATTTCCCATGAAAAACCAATTGTAATTCATTGTCAAAGTGGCGACAGAGCAGCAATTGCCTATTCTCTACTGAAGAAAAACGGTTTTGAGAACGTCAAAAATTTCTCTGGCGGAATGAAAGAATGGACAGAAAAAGCAAACCCTGTAAAAAATTAAGATGGATTTATTATCAATGTTATTCGGAAAAAAAGACAATGCTGCGCTGGAAACTGCGTTGGGAGAAGGTGCTTTTTTGGTAGATGTAAGAACGCCCGTAGAATTTGCTTCGGGAAGTGCTGAAGGGGCTGTTAATATACCTTTGGATGTCGTCAAAGACCAGATTTCCAAGTTCAGGAATAAGAAAAACATCATTGTTTTCTGTAGAAGTGGAAACCGTAGCGCAATGGCAAAAGGAACATTGGAACGAAACGGAATCACGAATGTTCTCAACGGTGGCAGTGTACAGAATATGATAAAACTAACGGAACAATAATGAAAGATTTTTGGGACGAAAGATACCGCCAGTCAGATTTTGTGTACGGAGATCAACCAAATATCTATTTTGCCGAAAAATTGGCTGAACTCACTCCCGGAAAAGCTCTTTTTCCTGCTGAAGGAGAGGGTAGGAATGCTGTTTATGCGGCAATTCAGGGTTTTGAAGTTGAGGCTTTTGACCAAAGTGAAGAAGGCAAAAAGAAAGCGATGCAGCTTGCTGAAATAAACTCGGTGAAAATAAATTACACAACGGTTTCGGCAGATACAATAGGTTATAAAAAAGAAAGTTTTGACCTTTTAGTAATGGTTTTTGCCCATTTTCCTGAAATATTGAGGCGGGATTTGCACAGATGGTTTTCATCGCTTGTGAAGAAAGGTGGGGGAATTATTCTGGAAGGTTTCAGTAAAGAGCATTCTAAATTTCAAGACGAAAATCCAAATGCAGGCGGACCAAAACATTGGGAAATGCTTTATGATTTAGAAGAACTGAAAACTGATTTTTCCGATTTCGATTTTCAGGAAGCATATATTTCCGAAACCATACTGAGTGAAGGCGCTTATCACAAAGGAAAAGCTTCGGTTGTACGCTTTTTTGGTACAAAAAGATAAAGAAAAGTATGGATAATTTATTTAAAAACTGGAACTTTGTAAGGTTGCTTCGTCTGGCAATGGGAATTTTCCTTGTTGTAGAAGCCACACAATCTGGAATGTGGATTTTGGTGGCTGTCGGAATGGTTTTTGTTGTAATGCCACTATTCAATATCGGCTGTTGTGCTGCGGGAAACTGTTCTGTCCCAACAAGAAATTCAAAAAAAAATGGGGATAAGGTTGAATATGAAGAAATCAAATAAAATCTGAAAAATGAATAAATTTCAGGAACTAATCAGTCAGGAGAAACCCGTATTGGTAGATTTCTTTGCAGAATGGTGCGGTCCATGCAAAATGCAGGCGCCTATTCTTCAGGATCTCAAAAAGAATATTGGTGATGTAGCAAGCATTGTTAAAATTGACATCGACAAAAACCAGGCGGTTGCCTCGCAATTCGGAATCCGAAGTGTTCCTACTTTGATGATCTTGAAAAATGGAGAAGTAAAATGGAAACAATCCGGTGTTTTTCAGGCGGATGAACTGGAAAGATTAATCAAGCAAAACCTTTAAAATGTATAAAAACCTAATCGTTGTATTTTTTCTCATCGCAATTACAGGATGCGGAAAAGCTCAGAGTAACAAAAGCGAGAGCAGTCTTCCTGCCAAAGAATTTTCTAAAAAATTGGACCAGACCAAAGATGCACAATTGGTTGATGTAAGAACACCTGGAGAATTTCGTAACGGTCATCTTAAAAGTGCAATGAACATCGACTGGAATGCAGATGACTTCACAGAGAAAGCAAAAGCGCTCGATAAGGATAAACCTGTATTTGTGTATTGTATGAGCGGACCCAGAAGTACGGCCGCCGCTGCAAAACTTCAGGAAATCGGTTTTAAAAATGTATATGAAATGCAGGGAGGAATGATGAAGTGGAGGAACGCTGAGCTTCCGGAGATCAAAGCATCAACTGCTACAGGAATTAGTCTTGCCCAGTATAAGGAAATGTTGAAAAGCAATACTCCCGTTCTGGTGGATTTTTATGCAGAATGGTGCGCTCCCTGCAAAAAGATGGAGCCTTACCTTAAAAAGATGGCTGCTGAAATGCCGGATAAGGTGAAAATTTTAAGAATAGATGCAGATGCAAATACAGAACTCTGCAAAGAACTGAATGTTTCTGCACTACCGGTCCTGAAGCTGTATAAAAACGATAAATTAGTCTGGGATAATTTAGGTTTTGCAACAGAGCAGGAAGTGAAAAACAAGATTGCACAATAATGTATTTCATATAAATTCTGTTAATGTTTTTGACCTTAGTAATTAAAAATTTATATTTGCAGGAATGACTTATCAGAAATTAAATACCAATCATATAATGAAAAGCGTTATTGCAATGTTTTTCATTATATGTATTTTAATTTCTTCCTGCGCTGTAAAATACGGTATCAAAAACCTACTCAGTCTGCAGCCTTCCGCTAAAAGTCATACCTCCGCACCAAAGGAGAAATTTACCACCAACACAACCACGGCCTCTGTCTGCAACTTTTGCAAGGAAAGAGAAATTACCGCTAAAAATGATACCCATTTTTCAGTGGCGGAATTTCAGGAGCTTGCTGCATTTACATTCATTCTATTTGCAGGGGCATTTCTGTTTATAAATCTTAGAGAACATCCATTTTACAGTACTTCCAAAATTGGAATTACGGTTCCCATCTTCATACAATACCGCAAACTTATCATTTGATTTAAAATTTAATTGGTCTCTTCTTGTAGAGACTCAAACGATTGATTTTAAATTTTTATTAATCCTTATCGGAATCATTTCGGTAACTGTTAATCTTTCATACAATGATAAGAAAAAGTCTTTCAGTCCTTATTTTTGGGCTGATTACTCAGCAGTCTGTCCTTTATGCCCAGCAAGAATCACTTTTGGGTAAAATATGGACAGAAACACAAAAAAACTATTCAGGGATCCGTGCAGCCGAGTCTGCAATAGAATCTTCAGAATATAACGAAGAGACAGTAAAATCCAAGGCATTACCACAGGTAAAGCTTCAATATCAAAATACCTACGGAACATTAGAGGGAAGCAGTGGTGGTTTTTTCCCACAGTCCGGTTTTTTTAATGTTTCCGGAAACAGGAATTCGGGCTCCTCTTTATCCTCAAACAATTTCGGCTCAGCCATTGCGGAGTACGAGATCTACAACTTCGGGCGTCAGAGATCCGAGGAAAGATCAGCAAATGAGTTCACACAAAAGCTCAGGACAGATAAAGAATCCTATTTGCTGAGGCTCAAAAAATTGCTATCACAACGTTATCTTGACTATGTCTTTAATGGCGCCAAGCTCAGATGGGCAGAGAGAAACTCGACGAGGCTCGAAGAAATCCACAGTTCAAGCAAAGCCCTTTCGCGTGCCGGTCTCAAACCGGAAGCAGATTCTGTACTTACCTATTCATCGTACGTTCAGGCATTGGCAATGCAAGATAATTGGTTTGGAAAGCAGCAGGCAGCCACAGAAAAACTTAAGGAATTTTACATTGATAATTTTAAAGTAGAGGATTACCAGGTCAGTCATTTTCTTGACCCTGAAATAAATTCTTTTAACAGTGAGAAGGTTAATCCATCACATCCTTTTTTAAAGTCCATCCATCAGGAGTCCGAATACTATCAGACCAAAGCGGAAACAGAGAGAAGATCATCACTTCCGTCGCTTAAGATCTTGGGAGGTTATGCTTACAGAGGTTCAGGATCCGATCCATATGGCAATGTCTCAGGGAAATTTACCGATGGTTTCTCCAATTCTGCCAACAATGCTCTTGTTGGACTTGGATTGACGTGGAATATCAGCAGTCTTCATACGAACAGGCAAAAAGCCAATATGCTGTCAAAAGAAGCGGAACGTCTGGGTTATCTCGAAAACCAGTATCAGCTATCAATGCAGACTGAGATTAAAGCCCTTGAAAGCAGGATTGTAGAACAGCAAAAACAACTTAAGAAAGAAAGTGCTTCTGTGAAAGGCGCATCAGATGCCTACGAAATGTATGTAGCAAGATACAAGAGTGGTCTTATTACCCTCACTGAACTGTTACAGATCCGTCAGATTCTTGAAAATGCAGAAAAAAGTCAGATCGATGCCGCAAAAGAATTCTGGGAGCAGGTCATAGCAAAGGCTGAACTCACCGGCGATTTTGATTATTTATTTACCCAACTTTAAAATTTTAGAATGAATTTAATACGTTTTGCGCTCAGAAAGCCCATTGCCGTCATGGTCGTTTTCCTGTCGGTCATTGTGCTTTCGCTTACAGCTATAAAAAAAATAAAAGTAGATATTTTCCCGGAGGTAGAGTTGCCGTCAATGTATATTGCGATGCCTTACGGAGGGCTTTCACCTCAATATATGGATGGTTTTATGTCCAATGAATTTCAAAAAGTTTTACTCTTTGTGAATGGTGTCAAGAATATTGATTTCAAAAGTGTTCAGGGACTGACCTTAATGAAACTGACCTTTTATCCAGGCACCGATATGGCGCAGGCTGCAGGTGAGGTTTCCACGCAGGTTTCACGGGCAATGGGATTTTTACCACCCGGTGCAGTACCGCCTATGGTTGTGCGGTTTGACGGTAATTCACTCCCGGTCGGTCAACTTGTCTTTGAAAGTGACAATCACTCTGTAACAGAGCTTCAGACAATGGTCCTAACCAAAATCCGGCCGATGTTTGTTGAGATTCCCGGTATTACGGCTCCGGCACCTTTTGGGGGTAACATCCGTTCGATCGTTGTAAATATTGACCCGGCTGCAATGCAGAGTAACGGACTAAGTCCGGAAGAAATTACTTTGGCGATCACAAAAAGCAGCCATCCTTCGCCAGCAGGAAATATCAGAATGGGCGAAACGAATTATATGGCACCGATCAATTCCATAGCCAAAGATCCTGCGGAGTTTCTTAAAATCCCGATAAAGACCCAAGACGGTAGAACTCTTTACGTGGGTGATGTAGCCAATGTTCAGGATGGAGCTGACCAGACATCTGGATATGCATTGGTCAATGGGAAACGCTCTGTGTATCTCCCGGTGATCAAAAAATCAGATGCTTCAACACTGACAGCAGTTGAAAATCTAAAAAAAGCAATGCCAAAACTGAGAGATCAGCTTCCGGATGATGTGAAGGTGAGTTATGAATTTGACCAGTCAAAATATATTGAACGTTCCCTTTCAAATCTAATTCATGAAGGACTTTTGGGTGCACTTTTTACAGGACTGGTCATTATTCTTTTCCTTGGTGACCTTCGAGGTGCACTGATCGTGGTCTTTACAATTCCCATAGCAATATTAACAGCCGTCTGTGTGCTCTATTTTGCAGGATATACTATTAATATAATGACCTTGAGTGGGTTAGCCCTATCCATCGGAATTTTGGTAGATGAAGCTACGGTCACGATCGAGAATATCCACCAGCATATGGAAATGAGGAAAACCAAACCCAAAGCCATTCTTGATGCAGTACTTGAAATTTCCATTCCGAAGGTGCTGATATTATTATGTATTCTGGCCGTTCTTACGCCTGCCTTCATTATGACGGGCATTCCAAAAGATATGTTTCTTCCGCTTTCTTTTGCAGTTGCATTCGCAATGATAGCTTCCTTTCTGGCATCCCAGACCTTCGTTCCGATCCTGGCTAACTGGATGATGAAGAATAAGCATATTGAGAAGCATTATGTTAAAAACAGGAGTTTTTTCTATCGATTCAGAACGGGCTACAGTCACAAAATGAGAAAATGGTCGGGAAGGACTTTGGTATTGTTTTCGGCCTATATCATTTTCTCGGGCCTTTTAATATTTTTAATGATGCGCTCATTGGGAACCGATATTATGCCTCTTTCCAACAGCGGTGATTTTCAGATGAGAATTGATGCGCCACAGGGAAGCCGTCTGGAGAAAACTGAAAAGCTGGTGAAGGATATTCTCAAAGATATTGAAGGTATTTTGCCGGAAAATGCGGTCAGCATCAGTTCGGCCTATGTCGGTTTACATCCGGCAGCAACGCCGATCAATCCCATATTTCTTTTCACCAACGGAACACACCAGTCTGTTTTGCAGGTTTCTGTAAATAAGGAGATCTTTTCAGGGTCTATGGAAGATC
Source organism: Chryseobacterium scophthalmum (assembly GCF_900143185.1). Taxonomy (NCBI): domain Bacteria; kingdom Pseudomonadati; phylum Bacteroidota; class Flavobacteriia; order Flavobacteriales; family Weeksellaceae; genus Chryseobacterium; species Chryseobacterium scophthalmum. Next base: position 216,172 of record NZ_FSRQ01000004.1, read on the forward strand.
TGAAAGAAAAGATCCGCAAGAAGATTGCTGAAAAGCATCCTGAAGCACAAATCAATTTTGAACCGATGGAACTTACCGAAAAAATTATTGGACAGGGATCGATGACCCCGATAGAAATCAAGGTAGGATCTCCGAATCTGAAACTGGCGGCATCTCACGCAAAAAAAATAGAGGAAAAGCTGAAAAGCAACGATTTCCTGCGAGACGTCCGCATTGCAGAGCCACTTCAATATCCGACGTTACAGATCAACGTAGACCGAAATCTCGCTGCGCAGTTCGGACTGACGATGCAGGATGTGACACGCAGTCTTGTGACCGCTACCTCTTCAACCCGCTACACCGACAAGAACCTCTGGGTCGACCCAAAATCAGGACTTGTCTTTCAGACACAGGTCCAGATTCCAGAAAGTATAATGAACTCTGAAGAGATCCTGAAATCACTTCCACTGAAAAAAGACAGCCCGAGACCCGTTCTTGAAGATATCGCTACAGTTAAAAAAACGACCGCACCTGCACAGGTCAACCGAAAGGGACCTATGAGATATGTAACAATTATCGGAAATGTGTACGGAAAAGACCTGGGCTCTGCTTCCAAAGCGGTAAAAAATGCCATCAGTGAGACCGGAAAACCTCCAAAAAGTGTTTCTGTCTGGACAGAAGGCACACTGCAGCTACTGGATGATACACTCGACAGTCTTGCAATGGGACTTTTGGCGGCAGTACTAGCGATATTCCTAATGCTTTCTGCTTATTATCAGTCATTTAAAGTACCTTTTGTTGTTCTTTCCGTGATTCCTTCCGTGATCGTGGGAAGTCTTGTTTTGATTTTCATTACCGGCAGTACGCTCAACCTCCAGTCATATATGGGGATGATTATGTCCATCGGTGTTTCGGTTTCAAATGCCGTATTACTTATCAATCAGGCAGAGTACTACCGTAAACATTACCATATCAGTGCGCTTCATTCTGCGAGAATGGCAGCGGCGTCCAGACTCCGCCCTGTACTGATGACCGCTTTGGCGATGCTTGCCGGGATGATTCCTATGGCAATCGGTATCGGGGAAGGTTCTGAGCAGGTTGCTCCACTTGGTAGAGCTGTTATCGGTGGTATCATCGCATCCACTCTTACCATTCTGCTTTTGGTTCCGCATTTTTTTGCAGCAGTAATGTCCAATGCAGGACATTCAAATCCTTCCTTGGATCCGGAAGATGAGGAAAGTAAATTTTTCGTACAATCTTAAATAATTAAAAAATAATGAAAATCATCAATAAAATAAAATACATCTTCATTCCGGTCGTTCTTTTGGGAATGGCTTCCTGCTCGGGCGAAAAGGAAAGTAAAAATGAAACAAAAAAAACAGTTCAGCCTGCTCGGTCTTTCGTGACCACAGAAATCAAGCTGATAAATCCCACTTATCAGATTTCCGTTCCAGGCGAACTGAAACCTTATGAATCGGTGCAGATCTTTGCGAAGGTTGCCGGATTTATCAAGAAAATTTATGTTGACAGAGGTTCAGTTGTGACCAAAGGTCAGCTTCTTGCAGTTCTGGAAGCACCAGAAATGAATCAGGATTACCTATCCGATAAATCTTCACAGCAGAAAACATACACCGACTATCTTTATGCTAAACAGGCTTTTGAGCGATTGCAGGACGCGGCCAGTACAAAAGGAGCTGTTGCCGACATAGAACTGGATAGGGCTAAAAGCATTATGCAGAGTTCCAAAGCAACATACGAGGCATCAAAAGCGGGCACCGGTAGGTCTTCACAGATGAATCAGTACCTTAGGATCACGGCACCTTTCAGTGGTGTGATAATGGATAGGAATCTGTCGGTAGGAGCCTTGGTTGGTCCCAATTCAGGAATGGCTCTTTTCAGTATTGCTCAGAAAAATAAGCTGAGACTGACGGTATCTCTTCCTGAAAAACATGCATCAAGTGTCAATGAGGGGATAGTGGCGCAATTTACGGTCAACTCTATCCCGGGAAAAAATTTTGAAGCGCATCTTTCAAGGAATTCCGGTGTTATCAGTCAGGAAAACCGTTCGATGACCCTTGAGTTTGACGTTCCAAATCCGGGCACTGTCTTAAAAGGGGGGGAATATGCACAGGTCCAGCTCAATCTGAAAAGAAGTGCACCTACATTTTTTGTACCCACGAAAAGTATTCTGCAGACTCAATCCGGAACCTTTGTGATGACCTTCAATGATAATACGGTAAGCAGAGTTGCTGTGAAAGAAGGAATCACCTACGAAAAAATGACCGAGGTCTTTGGTGCACTATTCGGCCATGACAAAGTTCTAGTAAAACCTTCCGAAGAAATTGAGGAAGGAAAGATATCAACCCCAAAAAAAAATAAATAATGATAACGACCTTAAAATTTAAAACACCTATTTTCATTCTTATGATGACCCTGTTTTCTTTTTCTTTGAGTGCGATGCAATCAAGAGTTGAGAATCAGGATGGGCCCATCCCACAAAATAATGTAAATGATAATGAGGATATCATCTTAATCGATGAGAACGGAAAGAAAATTGCTTTGAGTGAACTGAAAGGGAAGGTGGTCTTTGTAAATTTCTGGGCCACATGGTGCAGGCCTTGTGTCGAAGAAATGCCGAGCATCAGAGACCTGAAAGACAAATTCAAGGGAAATGACAATATCGTTTTTGTCCTTCTCAATGTGGAAGCCAACCTGACAAAGTCTAAGAAATTTATGAAGGATAAAAACTACGATCTTCCGGTGTATGTAGCAGCAGACACTATTCCTTCGCAGTACTTTCAGGGAGCAATTCCGACGACTTTGATCTTTAATAAAAAAGGAGAACTCGAAGCACAGATGCAGGGAGGGCAAGATTTTGACCGACCTGAGATTTATGAAGCGCTGAAAAAGTTAACCGGACAATAATTTATTAAAATAAGAACAATGGAAAAATTTAAAATATGGCTTCGGAAGAACTGGAGTACGGCACTTTTGGTGTCAATATTCATCGTGTTGCTTGTGAGTCCCGATGCAAAAGCCTGGCTGATGCGCCAGATCATCTCTACCGGTCTTATGAACTCAAAGATTGAAGAAAAGGAAACAGAGCCGGCCGTTGAGTCGACTCCTTTGTCCAGTACTGAAAACTTCAGTGTCAGAAATGATAAAGGTGAGATCATCAATACTTCTGACCTCAAGGGAAAAGTGGTATTTATTAACTTCTGGGCGTCCTGGTGCCCGCCTTGCCGTGCGGAATTCCCTTCGATTCAGACATTCTACGACCGATTTAAATCCAATAAAGATCTTGTTTTTCTTACAGTCAATCTGGATGAGCAGACCGCCTTGGGTAAGATGTATCTTGAAAAAGAACAATTCACTGTTCCGTTTTTAGTTGCAGAAGGTTCGATTCCAACTGCTTTTTTTAATGGTTCACTTCCTACGACCGTCGTTTTGGACAGATCAGGAAAAATTAGGATGCATCATGCGGGAATGGCAGACTACAGCAAAGAATCATTCTATCAAGAAATCAATCAACTTTTAAATGAAAAATAATGAAAAACTTAATTAAGATATTGACCTTCTCAGTTTTCCTGACAGGGTTTATGGGTTTTGCGCAAAAGGCAACAGTTTACGAACCTGCAAAATCTATTAATAAGGAGTACAAGGCTTTGTATGTGATCAATGAAGGTGATGACCAGAAAATCAGAGTCATTATCAGAAATATCAATAACGCGATGGAAGATCCCAGGCTGAAAGGCAAACTGAAGGTCGAACTGCTGGCCTTTGGGGGCGGAGTGGAAATGTTCAGAAAGAAAAACCCCTACGGGGAACTTCTTACAGGTCTGCAAGATAAGGGGGTAGTGATGGTACAGTGCGAAAATACCCTTCGTGAAAAAAAGATCGAAAAGTCCGAATTATTTGAGTTTGTAAATTACACCCCCAGCGGAAACGGGGAAATGATTTTGAGACAGGATGAAGGATGGGCAATAGTTAAACCCTAAAATTGGAAATTATGAAATTATCAATAGGATTCATCAACGATGTGCACGGCTATATGGAACCCCATCCAGAGCTGTTTTATGACTATCAGAAAGAATATGTTAAAAGTGCAGGAGGTTATGCCAGAATTCAGACCATCTTCAAAAAGATCAGGGCAGAAAATCCGAACGCATTGCTCTTTGACGGAGGGGATACGTTTCACGGAACAGTTCCGGTGGTACAGTCGAAAGGAGAGGTCTTGATTCCCATACTTAACCAACTTGGATTTGATGCAATGGTAGGACACTGGGACTTTGCCTATACACCAAGACATCTGTTAAAACTGGAAAGCCAGCTCAATTATCCCGTCTTGGGCTGCAATGTTTTTGATGAGCAGGGAAAACGATTTCTACTACCTTACAAAATATCTGAAATTGGAGGACTCAAAATTGGTATAATCGGGATCTGTTCCAATATTATCGATAAGACAATGCCGGAGAAGTTCAGTGAAGGCATAACGGTGACCGATGGAATTGAAGAGACGAATCAATGCGTCAGAGAATTAAGAGAGGATGCTGTGGACATTATTATTCTTTTGTCGCACAATGGTTATCCGCAAGATATCGAACTGCTCAAAAAAGTGGAAGGAATCGATATTTGTCTCAGTGCACACACCCATAACAGGATGTACGAAGCAGAAAAAGCAGGAAACTGCATTATCATCCAATGTGGCTGCCACGGATCATTTGTAGGAAATCTAAAGCTTGATGTCGAAAATGGAATGATTACACATTTTGATTACAAGATCATTGAAACTGACGACAGTATTGATGAAGATGTAGAAGTTAAAGATCTGGTGGAAAAAAGTCTACAGTCTTTTGCTGAAATGAAAAGTACAGTATTGGGGACGACAGAACATATTTTGCACCGCTATTCCACGCTGTCTTCTACTATGGATGACTTTCTTCTGTCTGCCGTCAATTTTGCGACGGACGTTGAGATCTCCTTTTCCAACGGATGGCGCTATGGTGCACCTATAAATGTCGGAAATATTACCCTCTGGGACTTATACAAAATCGTGCCGATGAATCCGCCTATTTCCACCACAGAGCTTACTGGAAAAGAGATCTTTGAAATGTTAGAAGAAAATCTGGAGCGGACCTTTTCCGCAGAGCCGATGAAACAAATGGGAGGTTATGTTAAGCGTTGCAACGGATTGAGAATTTTGATGCGCATTGAAAATCCGCCGGGTTACAGAATTCAGGAAATCTATTTTCAGGGAAGACATTTACAAAAAGACAAGGTTTACAAAGTTGCTTTCCTCACCGAGCAGGATGTTCCAAAGAAATATGGGAAAAACCGCACAGAGACAGGATCTAATGCCATAACAGCAATGACATATTATCTTGAGAATAATTTTCACATTGAAAGATCTGAAGATTCTTTTCTTTTGGTCTGAAATAAAGGCAGAAGATCCGAAGATCCTCTGCCTTTTATTTTATGTGCTGGGCAATTACGATGATTGAATGTTGCTATAAGATCAGGCTGTTGATAAAGTTTTCCAGATTAGTAAATCCTGTTAGAGTGATGACTGATCCGTCTGCGGCATCATTCAAGTTCAGTCTGTTTTATTATTAATATAATCTAAAAATATTTGTAAAAATAAAGTAGGTTTTATATCGTAGGAAATCTGTGAGATATTAATCGTTCAAATTGAAATTTTCCACAATATTTTTTTAAGAGATAAACTACAACGAGTCTCTAGTAATAAACTTCCTATAAAAATCATTGAACTCAAAAATATTATATGTAAAAAATTCGTGTAAGTATTGCTCTACCCTTTCAATTTTTGTCATTGGCTTGTAAGTTTATTTATAGATTTAGATTACCAATCCATATTTGCTGAGTTATCAAATATTCCCTGCAAATGATCACAAAATTTTTCCATAATATCATTATCGTGCATTGCAGATTCATACATCCCATTGCTTGCATAAGGTAATATTGTGATCAAACCTTGCCCTTGGGTATATGTGAGTGCAGGTTTTAAATTGCTGCTATTCATATCAGAGATAAAAGATTCTATCAAACATATAACTTCATTATCTTTAAATTCCAGTGTGCCTTGAAAAGAAAACCTATTTTTAGTCTTATTAAAGTTCATCATTACTGGTACAGCACCGGCTCCGGAATGAAAGTGGAATGCATTGCCGTCTTTTCCAAATGCACCGTGAGCAACAAAGTTCCTTACCTGATTCCTTATCATCAGTAATTCAATATAATATTCCTTTAACATATCGTCAGATATGACAGTATTGAATTTAGTTTTCCATTCGGCATCGATTAATTTTGTGACTTCTTCCCCTGTTTTTATTTTTTGTGTAAGGATAGCAAGATGAATAAATAGATGTTCTGTCCAGCTAAAAAATGATTCAATAGTTGAAATTGCTAACCATTTTGTGCTTTGCCGTATCTTGTAGTAATTTTTGGAACCTAGAACAAAAGTGCCATCAATAGAAATCCTTTCTTTAGATAATTTTTCTAGTTTCTTATTTTCTGATTTATATAGATTTAGAAAATAGTTAAATCGTTCAAATAAATATCCATTATTATTTACAATATTTATTTCGGAACTCTTGATAGCCTCTGCTGCCAAGTGGTTAAAATATGGTCTTGAAGATTTTATCGCACCGTTAATTTTCTTAGTAATTATTTTCGCATCTTCTTCATCTTCCTTATTTTGAATAAAAACCCCAACTCCCATTTTCCTGTGTTCAATCAGAAATGCTTTACCATTAAAATCAATTGGAATAGACCAAGCCAGCTTTTCAGATCTTCCTGTGTCTTTGAAACCTAATAAATTTACAAATAGAAAATAAACTAAGTAGTAATCCTGTATCTCCCTTCCTGCATCACTTCTTTCAGCAAAAAATAATAGTTTTTCGTTTGCTTTTGTATTATCATCGACTTGCTTTATTGGAAATAATATTTTCAGGGCATTTTCTTTGTATTTTTCAATATTCATATTCTATTTTTATGCAGGTAGTTGGGTTTTCATTTTCCGGCTTTAAGCATCTTCAATGATTTAGATAAAATAATTTTAAACTATTTTAATGTGTTTTTTATATAATAAATCTAATGTATCTAAGTTCAAAATTCGAATTAATTCTTATCGATTCAACTGGCGCATTAAGATATTTGGCTAGGACTGTCTTTAATCCATTTTCATTATACCCATCAATATAATACTTCGATATTTCTTTTTTAATATCATTTCCGTTAAAGATTATTGATTCGATCACCTGGACTATTCTATCTCCAAAACCATCGTTTGTTGTTTTTTGGCTGCATTTAATTTCAATATTTATTGTCTGCGAATTTGGTAAAAATAATACAGAGTAATCCTGTTGAATTAAAATACCATTTATGAAATCGAATGATTGATTGAATGCTGGATTATCTCTTAATTTAAAAATTTCTTCTCTATAATTTCCTTTAAAATTATTAAATCTGAATTCACCTTTGCTGTCGTAATACATTTCAAATAGAATTCCATTTAGAATATGATTCTCGGAGTTTATTTGAAAATCTAGTAGTGACCTATTAAGATTTTCAAAAAATGTCATAGCGGAATTTGCCCCACCAATAGCGCATTGTAATAAATTTCTTCCTAAAATGAACATTTGGTCCTTATCTAATTGACTTACTGGTATTGTTATTAAATAATCAATTGCAGGATTTTGTTTGTACCAATTGTAGGTCTTTAGTTCTTTAATTTTTTTGTAAAATTCTGAATCTTCATAATAATTTTCATCTTTCAAAACATTCGGATTATAAGGTAGGCTTAAAATATTTAGCTTTTGATGTTTGTAAAAGTAAAAATCACCAATTAATGAGGTGTGTTCCCAAGTTGTTTGTCTTCCTCCTGACAATGCAAAAACTGTCTTTCTTACAGATTTAAATAGATCTTCGACAGCTATCCTTTCGGACGAGAGGTGCTTTATTAGTGAGCCCGTATAAATACTATTATTCTCATATCCGACATCTAAAGCACCTTCATTTGGAGATGTTGAAAATGCTATTAGTGATCCTTTAGGAGCTATAATTGGACTAAATCCAAGTGCAGTCCCGCGACCAAATGATCTTCTGCAAGCATCTAATATCACTATGTTTAATTTAGTAGGATTTTGCCTGTATATGTCAAATAAATCATTTAAAGTAATACAATTTTGTTTTGCCACATATTTATTTTCAGGAGGAATTTGCGAATCGATACTCGCCAAAAAATTCTCTCCATCTACTTCGAATCCGTGACCTGCAAAATAAAAAATAGATGCATCAAAATCTTTTAGTAAGTCGCTATATTCTTGTAAAATTTCAACTATGTTTTTTTGATCGATATTTAGATATAATTTTACCTCATAATTGTAATCTTTAAAGATTCCAGCAATTTGATTTGCATCATTTTCTCCGTTAGTTAATTCATTTCCTTTAAAGTAGTTGTTATTGCCAATTATAATTGCTAATGTTTTCATATATCTAAGTCGATTTTGGATGTTTTTAAAATATTCGTTGATAAAATGTAGAAAATTAGAATTTTGCAAGCTATTCTGATTACCTAAAAGGATAACCTTTAAACAATCAACTTGTGTTTTTCGATATTGATATTCTCCATCACTTTAGACCTCAATATACAAAAGATATTGTTAGAAAATTACGGTTTCCTCTCAATATGAAAAAAGTTTGTCGCGACAATAACGCAACCAGAATATTTAAATTTGGCAAAATAAAAGAATTGTGTTTTACTAATATGCAAGGTAACACACAGTAATAATATGAGCCGGTCTTATTCTTCTAATAAACCTGAATTTTTGGTAAGAAAAACTTTTATAATTTCATCTGAATTAAAATTATCAGAATTGTGTGTTTCCTGATTGTTGTTACTCCCTTCCCTTGAAAGATTTTCATCAAAAGTTAAATTGAGTTTTGAAGTCTTTCCCTTAGTCATAACATTTGAAGATAGATCTAACTTTTCATAATACTTTGCAATTCCTTGTGGCTGTGTTTCAGCGAAAATTAATGGTGGGCAAAGTGAATAAATTAATTCTTCACCCTGAAGTAAAACTTCATCTTCTTTATGGCAAGGTATGTAAAACTGAATGTACGAATCTTGGTAATAAAGTTTAATCCAGTGAGAAGGCAATTTACTTTCTAAATTTCTTTTTTTGAAAATTAATACATAGGGAAATTTTACATTAAAACCAGATGCCCCCCTATGAATCTGTTTGGCATGCTGTACAAAATAAGCCTCATTGTTATTTCTCATCAGAAAATCAAAACAGAATTTATAGTTGTCTACTTCAACATCAGGAATTACAGTCAAGGCAATTTTCAGTAAACATTTAAAAATGTTAATCGGTATATAAGGATTATGTATAACGTTAAATTCTATAATACCTCCATCTAATTTTTTTTAATTACCCCTTGTTTATTTGATTCTATATCAATGCCATGAAAACCATTAAAACTATTTTTTTTAGCTACAATATTACCATCGTATGATTTAAATGTTGGAGGAGTTTGTGCTCCTAAGGCATTAACACTTCTATTCAAACCTAAAAAATTTGCCATATCACTTTCGAAACCTGAGAAATGATTGTTACACTTATCACATTCGTAATCTGACACCCCAGAATTATTTCCAAATAATCTTGAAATAATGTGAGGCTTGCTTTTAAAGGTTGTTGCATCGGACTTTTTACCACAGAAGCGACAGATTCTTTCTGATATTTTTTTTAGAGGACGCCTTTGATTATTTATTGGAGGAGTATACATACTTTTTAATTGATAATCCTTATCAAAAGCTTTTAGATGCTCAATATTTCCAGAGTATGTATATATGTTCATTAGTTATCCGTATTATTTTTCATTAACTTTAAATAACTTCGATTTTTACTACCTCACTACTAACCACTTTTGTATTTGTATCATTCATCTTCTGTCTAATTGTAACTTTAATTTTATCATTCTTAGGAGTAGGAAAATTCATTAAATCTGAAATATTTTTAAAATCAAAGGCTTTACAAAGTAATGTTATATGACGAGTAGAATATTTATGTCGCTGTGTTAATGACTCCACATTACTAACAAAACTTTTGGCCAAACCCATTTTTAGGCTAAGCTGATCTTTGCTTAGTTTTTTTGCTTTGCGAATGTTTCTTACGTGATTAATAAAATCCAAATCGAATTGTGTTGTTTCTAAATAAGTAATTTGTTCCATATATTTTTAAAAAAAATAACCCAATATGTTGGGTGTTAAATAAATATTTATTATTTTTGCTTTAGCGAATAAATCATTAACCTTCAACAAGGTAAAATGAACGATGTATCTCGAATCAAAAAGACCAATTTTCCATCGAGAACCTCGTGAAATCGCTCCATGTCTAAAAGTTTCTTACTTTTGTATACGGCATGCGAGCGGTTCTCACGTATACTTTAGGTGGAAACTTTAATCTTCGGTTTAAAGTGGGTTGGTCGCCCTGATTCTAGAGTGTGAGACCGCCGCATGCTATTTTTGCGTATAATTCTCATATCTAAAAGCATCGTTCCATATATAAAAATAATATTTATGAGGACGACATTTTCAACCATTCTTCTAATTTGCCCACCGGAGTAGTCCGCCAGCATAACAGAAAAAAAATACGGCTTTATCCCAGTTTTGCTTGCAAAATGCTGGATTGGTATTACCTGGCTATTATCGACAAACTCCGAAATTCCTTTAAAAGTAAAAGGAAAGCCAGACTACAATTTAATCTCGCACATTAAAAGTACTCGCTTTCTTTTGATATTCCAAATTATTTTCAGAACGAAGGGAATTTAATACTGAAGACAAAAAAATTCAACGGTCTGAATAATGCAGATGGTTACGGCTGTTTTTAGATTTCAATAGAATGTTTTCTTATTAGAAATGACACTTTACAATGAGTAAACTCATTGCGGCTTTACAGCTTACACGGGACACAATTTCATTCATATTATTTCAAGATGTGCTTGGGAAGGAGGTTTTGATATGTCCTTACTGAAGCTTCCTCCCAAGCATCATCAAGTAGATACGCTGAAAACATATTCAAGAAACAGAAAGTAGAATGTAACCATAGAAAAAGAAAAGCCCTTTCCACAAAAGTTGACCGCTAGCGTAGGAAAGAGCAAAGTCTAACGAATTAAACCTATTCAAAAGTATGAAAAAAAACTTTTGCAGCCTAAGTCATCTTCAATTGGCTTTTGGCTTCACCTTGCTCGTCTCCGGCGTAGCAATAGGGCAGATGCGCACCATTACAGGCACTGTCTCGGAAAATAACCAGCCAGTCAAAGGAGTTTCCGTATTCCAGGAGGGTAGTGAAGAAGTGGCTGTGACCAATGCAGCAGGCGTTTACCGTGTTCAGGTATCGGGAGAGAACCCCGTAATTATTTACCGCCATCCGGACTATCCCGAACGAAAAATCACTTTAGGCAGTAGGATAAACGTCAATATCTCATTAGGTAAAGAAAAAGAGATAGAGGAAGTCGTTCTCAACGCAGGGTATTATAAAGTCAAAGACAAAGAAAGAACAGGAAGCATTGCCAAAGTCTCTTCAAAAGACATCGAAAACCAACCTGTTATCAATGTGCTTTCCGCTGCACAGGGTAGAATGTCGGGCGTGAGCATTACCCAAAATTCAGGAGTTCCGGGCGGAGGATTTGATATTCAGATCAGAGGGAAGAACAGCATCCGAAGAGAAGGAAATGAACCATTGTATATTATTGATGGTGTTCCAATTCTTTCAGAAACTCCCTCGTTGTACAGTGCTGCAATTTTACCATACGCTACCATAAATCCTCTAAATTCCATCAATCCCAATGATATAGAAAGCTTCGAGGTATTGAAAGATGCCGATGCCACGGCAATCTACGGATCACGAGGTGCCAACGGAGTCATCATTGTGACGACCAAAAAAGGAAGAAAAGGAAGAACCGATTTCAAGATTAATACCTCTTATTCTCTCAGTACGGTAGCCAACCGATTGAAGCTGCTGAACACTGATGAGTATATTAAGATCAGAAAAGAAGCATTTCAGAATGACGGCATCTCCACAATTCCTGCGGCAGCGTATGATTTCAACGGTGTGTGGGATCAGACCCGAAACACCGACTGGCAAAAAGAACTCATTGGTAATACGGCAGATGCGTCTGTAGTCCAGCTTTCTTTAAGCGGAGGTTCTGAAAACACCTCCTACTTAATCAGCTACGGACATAACGAACAGACAACGGTATTTCCTGCAGATTTCAGATACAAAACTAATAATCTAACAGGGAATTTCAGTTACAGAACACCTGATAAAAAACTGGAAGTCAATCTCAGCAATACCTTTTCGTTTCAAAGTAACAATGTCCTGAATGATGATTTAACAAAGAGAAGTTTAACTCTTAGTCCGAATGCTCCAGCACTCTACAATCAGGATGGTTCATTGAATTGGGAGAACAATACGTTTACGAATCCTCTGGGTGTTTTCAAAAGCGAATATCTCAATTCTAGCAATTTTTTAAACAGTGGAGCGCAGATTTCGTACCGCTTATTTCCGTTCATTACACTAAAATTCAACGGAGGTTTAACGTATCAGAATTTTGAAGAGTTTTCATTGAAGCCCCACACGATGTACAATCCCTCATCAGGATTGACGAGTGCCAATTCCACATCTTTTAAAAACAATTCTTCCACATTCTCTTATATTCTGGAACCGCAATTGGTTGCCAATCAAAGCTGGGGAAACCACAGCCTCGAAATGTTGTTGGGAACAACCTTACAGCAGTCTGAAACCAATCAGGGTTCTATACAGGGCTATGGCTTTGAGAGCAATGCCTTGATTCAGAATTTGGGAGCAGCTAAAACAAAAGTCATCAGCGACCAGGTCAGAAATCAGTATTACTACAATGCTGCGTTTGCAAGAATCAATTATCAATTCATGAAAAGATACATTGTCAACCTTACCGGAAGACGGGACGGTTCAAGCCGTTTTGGTCCCGACAATCGTTTCGGAAACTTTGGAGCGGTAGGTGCAGCATGGCTTATTTCAGAAGAAAGCTGGATGAAAAATGTTCGATGGCTGAGCTTTGCGAAAATCAGAGGAAGTGTCGGAACTTCCGGAAATGACAGGATCGGAGATTATCAGTATCTCAATACCTATACAATCTCATCCAACATCTACAACAACATCACAGCTCTGAATCCTTCAAGACTTTATAATCCCAATTTCAGCTGGGAGAAAACATTAAAGAAAGAAATAGCACTGGAATTATCATTTCTGAAAAGCAGAATTAATTTTTCAGCAGCATATTACAACAATACATCATCCAATCAATTGGTGGGTATTCCACTGCCTGCTACGACAGGATTTGCTACGATACAGTCCAATCTTCCTGCAAAGGTTCAGAATACAGGTTGGGAGTTTGAGGCATCAATGCAGGTTTTGAGACAAAGCAAGTTTAAATACGACACGTCATTCAATCTTTCTGTACCACAGAGTAAATTATTGGAGTTTCCGAATCTGGAAGGATCAACGTATGCCAATCAATATGTTTTAGGATATCCGATGTCACTCGTCAAAGTCTATCAGTTTGAAGGGGTAAATCCTTCCACCGGTTTATACCAATTTACCGACTTTGACGGAGACGGAAAGATTAATTCTCCCAATGACAATAAAGTGATTGAAAGAATAGGCGTGAGATTTTTCGGAGGCTGGTCAAGTAATTTCCGTTACGGACAATGGTCGGCATCATTTCTTTGGCAATTTGTAAAGCAGAGAAACTGGAATTACAACCGTCAGATGCTGGTGCCGGGATCAATGAACAATCAGCCTGTGGAAGTCTTGGATGTTTGGTCTCCTTCAAATCCTTCTGGAATGTATATGCCGTACAGTTCGGGAGCCAATGCTCAAAAGAATGCTTCACACGTTTTATTCCAGAATTCTACTGCTGCGATTGGTGATGCATCATTCATCAGACTGAAAAATGTACAGCTTAATTACAGCATTCCCGTTCAGAAATTCGGAATCAGAGAAGCAATGATTTATGTGCAGGGACAAAACCTCTTGACCTTTACAAAATATTTCGGTGTCGATCCTGAATTTGTACTGACCGGATATTTACCGCCACTGAAGACCTATTCAATGGGCTTTCAGTTGACTTTTTAAAAAGGGTTAAGCTTTTAGTATTTCAAAATTGAATCCATATTATAAAAAAAGTTTTTATAAGAATTAAGAATAAATCTTTAGCTAATGTAAGACTTATCCTTAAAGAATTTGAGACTTTATGAATGGATGTTTTCCATTGCGAAAATTGAAAATCAGATGATGTGAAATTTTCACATTCTAAGCATTGAATAAAAATTAAATCTTTAAAAAATTGAAAAAATGAAAATAAGAATAGAACATACTATTGTGGCAGCTATAATATCCGCCGTACTGACTACCGTTATTTCCTGTGAAAAATTCGTAGAAACTGATTTTCCCAATAACCAGCTTCCGACAGAAGTCGTTTTTGAAGACGAGCAAACCGCTGAAGCGGCATTGGCAGGACTGTATGCAGGACTTTGGACGAACTCGCTTATTTCGGGAGGTATTGATGGAATGGGTGCATTGATGGGAACGTATACAGACGACCTGACCTGTGTGTACACATCAGGATCAAACGGTATTTTGGATATTGCTAACAATCAGCAGGTTGCTACTAATACCGTAGTAACGACGGCTTGGACGAATGCTTACGGGCAGATTTATGCTGCCAACAGCATCATAGAAGGCGTTACGAATTCAAAATCGTTAAGTCAGGCATCCAAAGACCGAATCAAAGGTGAAGCATTATTGGTTCGATCCATTATTTACTTTAATCTCTATCAGATTTTTGGAGAAATAGCTTACACAGAAACTACGAACTATTTTATAAATAGCCACTTGGGGAGAATGAATAAAGATCAGTTCCTCATAAAACTGGAAACCGATTTGTCTGAGGCGGTCAATCTTTTACCATCCGCTTACAGAAATGCAGAAAGAATCTATCCCAACAAATTTGCGGGATATATGGCATTGGCAAAAATGAAGATTCTGTTGAAGAAATGGGCGGAAGCAGAAGTGCTTTGCAGTACGATATTGCAATCATCACAATATACATTTCAAACAGATCCTTCCAAAGTATTTCAGAAAAGCGGCACGCATATCATTTGGCAGTTGAAGCCCAAAAATACGAATGATGCTACGAAAGAGGCATCACTGTACAACTTTACGGGAGCACCTTTATCGTTTGTCCTCAATTTGAATCTCATCAATACCTTTTCTGTGGGAGATTTGCGGAGACAGTATTATATAACGGCAGTTCCTTTTAACCAGCAGATCAATTACCGCTCTTCAAAATATAAAAACCTTGCGGTCAATAATCCTAATGAATATTCAATAATCTATCGTTTGGATGAAGTCAATTTCATGATGGCAGAGAGCCTGATCGAGCAAAATAAAGCAGGAGAAGCCGTTTTGTATATCAACCGTTCCCGCCAACGGGCAGGATTACCGGCTCTTAGCACCTCATTATCCGTTTCGTCGGCAACCACAGAATTGAGAGAGGAAAAGCGCAGGGAATTTTTTGTGGAACACGGCATCCGTTTTTTTGATCTGAAAAGATGGGGACTGCTTGACCAGTTGATTCCGGTAAAACCTAATTGGAAAAACTACCATGCCCAATGGCCGCTTCCGCAGAAAGAACTGCTTCTCAATCCAAATCTTAATCCACAAAATACAGGATATTGATAATGAACAGAAGTTCGAAGAATTGGAAGAATAGGGAAGACATACCTGAAAATAATAAGACGATGAAAACGATTCGAAAAATAGGGCTCCTCATTGTGTTTACTTTTCTGTTGTTGCCGTTACAATTCAACGGACAACATGATGACCTGAAAAAATTGGAAGCATTGGCAGAAAAAGCCGAAGTCCCGGATTTTCTGAAAATGTCAGAAGATGGAGAATGGGTAAGCTGGTTGATGAAATATGAAAGTAAATCGCCGATGTACATTTTACAAAATGTACATGATAAGACTCAAAAGTTTGAAAGAAAATCAATCAGGACTTCATTTTTTATGGGCAGTGAAAAATTTGCCTTTTTGAGTGGTGACCGATTAGAACTGATTAGTTTGGCAACTCAAACTATTGAAACAAAAAATCATATAAAGACGATTGATCAGATGAAACCGCAATCTTTATTTTTGATTCATTATGATGAGCATCAGAATAACAGACTGGAAATCTATGGTAAGAACGGAAAACAGCTGCAGTCGATTGATCAAGTCGTACGATTTCTTAAGGTTGACAATGAATTGATTCTATGGACGAAAAACGATTCTAAAGCACAAGAAATTAAAGTTTGGAAGATTGAAGGGAGCAATAAAAAACTGATTGCAAGTACTTCAGAAGAAGTCTTGAAAGTTTGGAAAGGCACTGCTACGGAAGGAGGATATACAGTCTTTGGTAAAGACAAGCATGAATATACATTAAAGCACTATGTTGATGGTTTGCCGATTCCGCGAAACCTTGATTTGATGCGGAGTAAAAATTATCATTATGTAAATCTTGACTATTCATCAGATCCTGATGCATTATTTATCAAGCTGATCAGAAAGATTCCGAAAGAAAAAAAAATGATAGAGTTTTGGTATGGCGTTGAAAAAGATCTCACTCATCATATTAAAGATATGCAGGTTGAAGAAAAATTTTTGTGGTATCCCAAAACAGGTAAAGTAATCCCGATGGATTCGATTTTTCATACAGAAATAGCGATTGGCAATTCCGGAGATTTTTTGAAGATAAAAAAAGATCATTCATTTGTAGATAAGAAAGATGATTTTTTCATGCCCAAAAGAGATTCCTTGTTTGTATGGAATTCAAGATCAAATGAACATCGTTTTTTTTGTGTGATTGATGAAAGACTGTATGTTTCACCGGATAGAAAATGGATTCTTACGGCTGATAACGATGGATGGAATCTTTTAAACACAATTACCCTTAAAACTAAAAAGCAATTATCAGATCGTGAAGCTTCACCCTATTTTAAAGGAACTGAGTTGATTACCTGGGTAAAAGGGAATAAGGTATGGGAACAAAATATTTTGAACGGCAAACTGGTGAGGAAAGTGAATTTAGATGGTGACCATGTTGAAATTATCAACAGTCAACACCAAAAGATAACGGAAGGGCTGCCTAGAGAAATTATTTCAGTACCTGAAAATAATTATTTATTTCGTCTCTCAAAAGGTGATTTGCTGAAATCATACGTAGAGTGGGATCATCGTACAATAAAAAAAATTATAGCTGAAACTACAGATAAAATACGAAATTTGATCTTTACAGATAATCATTCAAATTTTGTGTGGACTAAAGAAAATTACAATGAAGCGCCATCCATTGTATTTAAACAAAAAGGAAAGAAACATCATGTCGTATTCACGTCCAATGTTCATGATAAAACTGCGGAAAAAATAAGAAAGATTCAGCTGCATTACAAAGGAGCAACTCAAGAAACTTTAACTGCAACTTTATTTTTGCCACATGATTATAATTCGGGTAAAAAATATCCTGTCGTACTTAATATTTACGAAAAACAACAGAAAGGCATGTCAGCCTTTTTGCTTCCGACCTTTAAAAACGGAAGAGGCTTTAATGTACGGTTGCTATTGGAATCAGGCTATATGGTGCTCATTCCGGATATTACATACGGAGATAAAGGATCTGGTTTGTCTGCACTGGAGTCAATCCATAATGTATTAGATGAATTGGTAAAAATAGAACAAGTAGATGCGAGGCGAATTGCTTTGACAGGACAGTCTTTCGGAGGATATCAGACCAACTTTGTCGCAACGCACTCAGATCGCTTTGCTACATTTATTTCGGGAGCATCGGTATCTGACGTTATCCATACTCCGTTTTCTTTCAATTACGATTTTGGAAGTCCTGACTATTGGCGGTATGAATATGGTCAAATGCGTATGGGTGGCAGCTTTGTAGAAAATAAACAAAAATATATGGATAACAATCCGTTGTATTTTGCTTCAGAGGTTAAAGCTCCCATATTACTTTGGACAGGTGAAAAAGACAGTAATGTAGATCGCGAGGAAACCCGCTCATTATTTGTGGCTCTGAGAAAATACCGCAAGCCTGTGATAGCATTGTTTTATCAGGATGAAGGACATTCTCTTTCCGGTAGAGCAGAACAAAAAGATTTATCTGTAAGAATGCTGGAGTGGCTGGATTATTTTTTAAAAGATAAAAGAGATGTTGAATGGATTGATAAACAAATGAAGGGTGCGTTGTAGCACCCTTCACCTTTTTAATTAGTTAGGAATTTCATACAGTGGATTCCCGCAAGAGGTTCCACCTGCATTTTGGAATAGATTATGAGTGTTGACCCCATCAGACCAGGTACATACTTCCGTAATAACGTCTGGCTGACATGATTTTTCTGTCATAATACATTTTTCAACAGGTGCTAGAGGATCAAAACGATAGCCGTTTTCCACTAAACTGTTTTTTTTCACAACGCTTGTAGCGTACGCACTTCCTGCGCCTAAAAGCAATACTGCTAAGGGCAATGCGATTTTTCTCATTTTTTTCATGATGTAAAATTAAATTTGGTGCCTACTCTTAGTTCAGGTTTTCGGCTTCCCCCTGCAATGAAATGCTGAGTGATGTTCTGCGCAAAACGATATTTAATGATTTCATTTCCTGTTAATACATAAAGATGCTGATCTGCAATATGAAACTGCATCTTTTTTTCCTTTTTGGGATTTGGTAGATAAAAACTTCCGATGTATCCTTGTTTTACGGTAGAATAAACATCAATGATAAAAGAATTTTTCCACCGATCCCTGTCTTCAAATTTTCCGATGAGATTTGATTCGATAAACAACAGACCCGCATACGCAAATGCTTTTTTATTGACTTTTAATGGAGGTTTGCTCATCTTCTTTTTTCCGTCCGAAAGTTCAGAAACTTCAATCTGCGGAATGCTTATCGTATCAATGGTTTTATACTTCGCTTTGATGGTAAGATGGTTATCCATGATCAAGAGCTGATTTTTGTAATAGTGTACATAAACAGCAGTTTGAGTGATTGGGTCAAAATGCAGTTGTCCATCAGTATCAAAGATTCCGTCATTGGTTTTTCCAAGAATTCCTGATTTCAGATTCAGAGGATTTTTCTGCAAAGGATTTAACAATCCTAAGGTCTGCTTTTCTGAATCTTTGAAATAAGTGCTGATTGCAAAGGAATCTTTACTGATATTCACCAATTGGCTGAAATATGCCTGTCCTAAGCTCAAGGTCTTTGCCTGATGATTTCCCAGCATTCCCTGATAGATAACAGGTACGCTTCCATCATACAGATAGAAATCCGGTGCATTCACCTTCAGTTGCGCTCTTTTAAAATCAAAGTCGTACCTGTCCGGTATTATCCTGTGATCTTTCATTGCTTTAAAATTCAAATCAGTTGATGTCAGTAGAAATGGAGCAGTATAGTTGCCCAGATATACTGAATCTTTTGAAATGCCCGCAAGGTAATAGGAGTTGATCTGAAGATTGAAACGATTCTTTTCTGTTATAGGATGCTGCAAAAACCTTCGTGTAAAATTATTTTCCTTTTTGATCATAAATTCTGATTGTCTGTACATCAGAATGATTGCTGAACAACTTACAATCGATAAAACAATCAGCAGACTTACAGATTTAAAAATCTCTTGTCGTTTAGAACCTGAATATAAAACAATTGCAAAAGCAGCTATGATAACTGTGGCAATATTAAATATCAGATGGGTTTTCCAATCCATTTTTTCTAAAATTCCACCGCAAGAGCAAGGAATAAACTCGCTGTAGTTCAAGATCATGTAAATATAGACAGTGAATAAAACCATCAGAACAAAAGAAAAGTATAATCCGATTTTTCTGGTTCTCTCAAAGATCAATAAAATACATATTGCAAGTTCAATGATTAGAACTCCGTAAGAGATAACATTTGAAAATGCACTCAATAGGGGAGACTGTGCAATCTGAATCTGAAAATTTTCAAAATCCATCATCTTACTGATGCTCGCATAGCAAAACAGCAGGATGAAAAAATAGCTGACAATTTCTATAAATCTTGTTCTGACGGTTTTCATAATCGTAATATTTATCCTTTTCTAACTAAAATCCATTGTACGTTCTTTCCGCAATATGCCGGCATAAGTTCACCTTTTTATACAAAAACTGAAGTACTGATCCGCCCTTCAATTTCCCATTCACCGCTCACAGTGCATTTTTTTCCTGTGCTTATCAGTACCTTTTGGTTTTCCACACTTAGAAACTTTGTCGGTTAAAGAGGTTTTTATTTCTGGTGGTATCCTGCTCAATCCTCCAATGCTGCTTATCTCTTGGTGGATCGTCATCATCATCTCCTGTATCCAGATTTTCAGAATCACTTTCTCCGGATTCTTTATTTCCAATTTTTTCAGATTCATTATAGTTTTGAACTTCGATTTTCAGATTTTTTTGTTCTGTTATGTTAAAATCATTATCAGATCTTTCGCAAGACTGCATAAGCAATACAGTTATTAAACTTAAAATTGAGATACACTTTTTCATTTTTTAAATGGCTTTAAAAGTTATCCCGGCCGGTTTGAAATATGATTAGAATTCTGATGTCGAAATTAGGAGTGTTGGGGTATTCAGAAAAGCTTTATGCGGGTCTATGGATTCATTAGAAGGGAATAATTGATACATTATTCCCACAAAATAGAATCTTATAACGCTGTAAATCAGCTCATAGGTCATAAAAACTTTTGAATAGATCAAACAACTGTTTGAATTATGATTTTTTAATTAAATTTGTGAATACGCTATCTATATGTATTATCATAATCGATTATTATTGTTAATATTTACTTTCTTTTTGTCATTAATCCAAGGTCAGAATCTAAATGAACAGTCTTACAAGAATATTTCAGGCTTATTTAATTCGTATTCCGAGAATGATGAAAGAGCCTTGGTGTTTGTAAATCTGTACATCAGCAAAGCAAAAAAAGATCATAATTATAAAAAGCTCATAAGAGGATACGAGGAAGCGATCTACTACAGCAGAGATGTGAACCGCAAATTATTATATGCAGACAGTACGATAATCACAGCCATACAAAACAAAAATGATGATGATATTTCCAGGGCTTATCTTGGAAAGGGGATCATATACTATTATAACAGAAGACAATATAAACCTGCTTTAGAGCAGTATTTAATAGCCTTCAAGTTTTCCAAGAATTCGAAAGATGATTACCTCAAGAATAAGATCACGTATCATTTGGGGATGGTTAAAAGCTATTTGGGTTATTATAAGGAGGCGGCAGTACATTTGAAGAAGCAGCAGATTATTTTGAAAAAAAATCCAAAGAGAATGTTCATCCTAACATCAGGCTGAATAACGAATCAGGATACTTTAACAGTATTTACCGGTTAAGTACCTGTTACAGGAACTTACGGTTGTATCAGAAGGAAGATTCATTGATTAATATAGGATTAAGAAGACTTCACAATACCGCTCAGCTGTCCACGGAGTATGGATATTTTCAAAAAGGAAAAGGGGTACAGTTGTTAAGATTGGGAAATACCGATGATGCATTACAATATTTTAAACAGTCAAAGGATATTTTGAGTCACCATCAGGATGATGCTTCATTAATGACGGTTTATTTTTATATGGGAAAAGCGTATTGGTCAGATAGAAAAAGAGCAGAATCTTTACAGTATCTTAATAAAGTTGATTCTTTGGTCAATAAATTTTGGTTTGTCACTCCGGAGATCAGATCCGGTTATGAATATCTCATTAAAGATGCCAAACAAAACAAAAATTATGAAAGGCAATTATATTATACCAATCAGCTGTTAAAGGCTGATTCAATTATCAATGCTGATTTTGCCATGCTTTCTTCAAAAATTCACAGGGAATACGATACCAATACTTTATTAGAAGAGAAGAATAAATTGCAAAGGGTTCATAAAAATGGGTTTATTATTTTATATTATTCTATGGGTTTTGGATTGATGATATTATGCTTTTCAATCTGGAAGTTCCGCAAGAGAGAAAAAGCACTGACGATCAAGTATCAGGAATTGTTAGAAAAATTTAATACTTCTCAACCTACAGATCATTTTTTAGAATCGAAACCTGTTTCTTCCGAAGAAAAAAATATATACAGCGCAGAAATTATTGAAGAAGTAAAAGCAAATCTCAAGATTTTTGAAGAGAGAAAAAACTTTTTGAAGCAAAATTTAACGCTTCCGATTGTGGCTAAAATGATTGGAAGCAACCGTACCCATCTATCATACGTACTCAATGTTCATCTTGATGTAACATTTACCACGTATTTAAAAATTTTAAGAATCAGGTATATCACCAATTTACTATTAGAAGACAGTAAATATCTTAAATTTAAAATTGACAGCCTTGCGGAAAAATGCGGAATGGCAAACCGGCAAATCTTTTCAGCACATTTCTTGGAAATCAACGGAATTAGACCTACCGATTTTATCCGGAAAAGACTGGATGAAATTCAGAAGAATTGATTTTTTTATTTTTTAGCCCGATTTTTACGTGACCAAAAAAATGATACGTATGAACGGACAAAATTTCCGAAAAAAAAATGACCAGCTTTGGAAAAATCTTACAACAACTGTAGATCAGATCAACAGGAGCGAAAATGACATTGTCATTCGTTCTGAAGAGATTCTGATGGAAACAGACATTGCCATTAGACAATTGAAGGATCACCTTCGGCAATATCAATTTTCAGATTGGAGTGATGAAATCTACTTTTTTAAAAATACCAAACCGCAATTCATAGCAGTTTATATTTACTACTCCAAAGTTTTAGCTATAGAAGCCTCAAAACCTTATGCAGATCCTCAAGCCTTACAATCCTACTACGAAAATGAGAGAAGCAATCTTTTGTATTTTTATAATGAGCAGAGAGAATTTATTAGTTACTACCGCCGAAAATCTACCTATCTGGATAAGAAATATTTCGTCAGGTTCAAATTCGACTTTAAGTTGAAGTTAAGCCCCGAACTGTACAGCTATGATGAAGAATTTTCGACATCCCATGATCATATGGTATCTCAGATTTTAGCGAATGATCTTTTGGATCACTATTTATCTAATAAAATAAATTCGAAAGAAGTCAGAGAAAATTCAATCGCACATATCAGAAATCTGGAATGGACAGCTCCTAAAGTTGCATTGATTGAGTTGTTGTATGCGCTTCACCAAACAAAATGTTTCAACGGTGGTCACTCAGATCTGGCTGAAATTTTCAGGTGGGCAGAAAACTCACTTCATATTAATTTAGGCAATTATCATAAAACTTTAGGTGAAATACGCTTACGTAAAACGGAAAGAACTAAATTTTTGTCATTGCTTCAAAAGAATTTAGATCAATATCTGGATAATTTAGATGTGTGATTTGGATGAAGATAGATAAAACAAATTGTAATCTTTAATTTAAAACCTTTTATTCATAGGTTTCACAAGGGAATCTTTCGGTAGTACCGACAAACTACCGAAAGATATTTTGCGTGATTTCGAAAATTTGTCAGACAAAACAAATTTGAAATCATGGCAATATCCATTATCACCAAAGAAGATCTTCAGCAGTTTAAAGTTGAATTGCTGGAAGGGATTAAAGAATTACTACACGATAATACAACAGAACAAAAATTATGGCTTCGGACCTCCGAGGTCAAAAAGCTGTTGAACATCTCTTCAGGAACATTACAAAATCTGAGAATCAACGGAACGTTATCATACAGTAAGGTAGGAGGGACTCTGTACTACAATTACAAAGACATTGAGAAACTACTGACAGACTTCAAACATTAAATCGGTAGTTATGAAGCAGTCTAATAAAATTATTGATTTTTTTGGAAATGTCATTAGGGATCATCGGATGGTTCCCTCGCACATCAGTTTATATGTTTCGCTTTTCCAGTTGTGGAGTAGGCATCAATACCAAAATCCATTTCGTGTGAGTCGGAAAGAGGTGATGAAGCTCGGTAAAATAAAATCTTTTGCGACTTACCACAAATGTATAAAAGAACTGCATAGCGCAGGGTTTATCATTTATTCCCCTAGTTATCACCCTTATGAAGGAAGCTTAATCGAAATTATTGATTTTGAAAGTGAAGATTTTGAAAAAAGTAAAATAGTACATGACCAAAAAATAGTACCCGACAAAAAGATTTCCTTTTCTGTACCGATGCTGTATGAGGTTGAACTATATTTTAACGAGTGTGATTTTCAATCTGAAGAAGCGAATCAATTTTATTCATTATACGAATCTAAGGATTGGAAGTTGTGCAATGATCAACCCATGAAGTGTTGGAAATCTGCAGCAAGAAATTGGATTTCAAAGCTGAAAAATTCAAATCAAAACCAAAACCAAAACCAAAACTAATGAAAGAAATTGATCCTAAAACTCCGATCTGGCAACTGACTGTTGGAGAATTCTTAGAAATTTCGAGCGGTGTCAACTCTGAAAAGAAATATGAATATGGTCTGAAAGGTTTAGCGAAAATATTGGGATGTTCTGTTTCAAAAGCTTCAGAAGTAAAATCATCGGGGTTATTGGATGAAGCCATCATCCAAAACGGAAACATTATCATCATAGACAAAGAAAAAGCATTATCGCTTTTCGGAAAAAAATAAAGATGACTTATCTTGAATTGATACACCGATTTTGGGATTTTAATAAAATAAATCAAATAGGTTCTACGGGAATTTCGATGTATCTGTATTTGCTTAAAATTGGATATGACAATAACGGGTATGAGTTCCAGATTTCTGATGTTGCAGTGAGTAAAGAGTTGGGATTAACCCGAAAGACCGTAAAATCTGTAAAAGAGAAACTCCAGAACTTTGGATTAATTGAATTTCAAACCAAGAACGGACTTCCATGTTACTACAGATTGCTTTTAGATTATCCCTTGAAAATTGCTAAACCCGAAAAAATAAAGAAAGCTAAAATTGTAAAAAGTTCAGATTTTCTTACAGCAGGAAGTGTAGAAATTCCATCACAACAACAGCCATCACCACCTGTAATCAATCAAAAGAACATTCCAAGTTTTGATGAATTTATTGAATATGCCCAAACATTAGAAACTTATGAATCTGAATTAGATTCCGTCATAGAAAAAAAGTACGAAGTCTGGGTACGTAATGATTGGCAAAATAGTTCAAACCGACGTATTACCAACTGGAAATCTTCCCTAAAAAGTATATTGCCGTTCATAAAAAATGAGGATACAAACCTTCAGCTTTCCGTATCAAGCATTCCAAATATAAAGCGTCCTAAAAATCCAGACCGAAAGTAATACTAAAATAAAAAATTCAACACATAAAAAAGATGTACAGCATGGGGGATCCGCATGTAAGACTTATCCGAAAGGAATTTGACAATAAAAGCGAAAGAGTTCCCGAAAAAATCAGAATAGGGAACCATTTCGTGGACGATTTCATTTTTGAAGATCATGAAGCTGCCGATATTCCTATCAATGCACTTCGGGTGATTTTCAATATTATTTCCATCATCAGCAATGAACAATTCCGTCCGGAAGACAGACCAAAACAGCTTTCACTTTTTGATGAAGAATTTGAAACCGAAAACAATATTTTCGCTTCTATAAAAATCAGAAATAGCAAAATTTCTCCTAGCGGTTCCACAAAACAAGTGATAGATGCTTATGAATTTCTCGCAAAATTCAAAATGAGCTGGTATAAATCGTTTAATTCTAAAGGAAGAGAAATCAAAACTTTCGGTGGACTCATTTCAACACCGAGTTACGATAAAAGAGGGTACACCACTTTTCTAATCAGCAGTTATTGGCTGAAAAAATTGATGGTCATTCCGGAATATAATTATGTGCTGTACAATCTGGTCTATAATGTAAGAAACAACAAACATATAATATTTGCTATCTGGCTTTCGAAAATCCCTGAAAATGGAACGGTATTAAAACTGTCAACACTGAACAAAAAATTTGGATTGAATTATCAAACTGCCAAGGATTTTTGTTTCAAGTTTCTAAAACCTGCAAGAAGCAGTCTTAATACATTCAATACGGTCTCTTTCGATTATAAGTACAAAAGAGATTCAATTTTTGTAATACCGCGTTTGACAAAAAAGAAGGAAGATGATCATATATCTGAAAACAGTAACGAAGAACGGAAATTAAGAAAAGCATATCCTAATGAAAAGCAAGAAATCAGCCGAAGATTGATCTACTTTAGAAAAAGATATGGTCTGCTGACAAGTGAAATGATTCAGTTTTCGCATCAATACAGATATATTCCGCAAACCAGAGTATTGATAGAGAAAGCTTTTGAAGAATTTATTAGAACAGCACGATTGCAAGGAATTAAATCGACAGAATTTCAAGGAACCGAATTTTTAAATAAAATTCAGGAACACATCATACAGATTTACAGGAATACAAAAATGGGAGAGTTGCTGCCAAATGGCTACCCAATAATTATTTGAGTTCGGAATTCCACTCACCCAAAATTCGGAATTGCACTCACTGAAGTTAAGAAAATGTTAAAATATTGAAATTTTTGATTGAGAATTCGGAATTGCACTCACTCCAAAATTCAAAACCCGTTAAAAATAGGGATAACTGTAAGAAAATGTGAAAAAAAACGAAAAATCAATGAAAGTAGAAAATACAATTCGGATTTACACTCACCACAAATGAGTTGTTTTTTCGGAATTGCACTCACTCCACTTTCGGAATTGCACTCACTGAAATTCGGAATTGCACTCACCGAAAATGGGGTTCAAATGCTTTACCATAAGGCGATTCGGTGCATCATTAAAAGTATTATAAAAGTAATTAAAAAGTCTTTTTTTATTTAAAAGGAAAATGTGGATAAAAAATTTGCTTTAAAAAAGAAAAAAATGAATTGCGAAGAAGCAAAAGAAAAAGTAAATATTAGAACAGTTTTGGAATCGTTCAATCTCTTTCCCGTGAAAGAAAACCGAAAAACGGCATTTTATTTTGCGCTCGACAGAGAGGAAAAAATCCCGAGTTTGTCTGTTGATTTTGTGAAAAATAAAGCTTTTGATTTCGGAACCGGGAAAAGTTATGATGTTATTTCAATTGTTCAGCAAATGAATCAATGTTCAGTTTCTGATGCTTTGAAGTACCTTGATAAATTTGACTTCTCAGTTCAAAATAATACTCAGATTGAAGAATCTGTCCAAATCAAAAATTATCAAATCATAAAAGTAAATGAAATTCAGCACCCAGCTTTAATCCAATATTTAAAATCCCGAAAAGTTTGTGAACAAAAAGATTTGGTAAAAGAAATTGAGTATATGTTGAATGGTAAGAAATATTTCGGAATTGGCTTTTTTAATAATTCCGGAGGCGTTGAAATCCGAAATAAATATTCAAAGATATGTTTGGGCAAAAAAGATGTGACTTTGATAAAAAATGATTTGAAGACTTCCAATGAAATTGTAGTTTTTGAAGGTTTTTTTGATTATCTGACTTTTAAAAATTTGGAAAGTGCAGAAAGTTCAATTTCAGATTGTTTGATTCTCAATTCTACGGCAATGCTTTTCAAAGTCGATAAAGAACTTAGAGCATATTATAAAACCTCACTTTTCCTAGATAATGATGATAATGGAATTACAATCAAACAGGTTATCCGGAAAAACTATAAAAATGTTGAAGATTGTTCTTTGTTGTACAAAGATTTTAAGGATTTAAACGAGTGGTTTTGTGCAACAAAGTAAAATGTAAAAATTCTGAAAATGATTTTAAAGAGAAATTTAATTTTAAAAATCATAAACTGGTTAAACCTTAAAAAAAACAGATTACCTAATGTTTAATTTTACATTTTTCCTACTATCAAAACCCTCTATTTAATCACTTCTAACTGATTTTTGGCTTTTTACTATTGCAAATGTAGGACAGCATCATTCACCTAAAAAAATATTTTTGGGTTTCTATAAAAATTCTTTCCACGAGTTCCAATAATTTTTTCAGACACTCCTGAATCCTTCGGACAAAAATATTTCGAGCCACAATCCTCCAAAGCTTTGGAGGATTGTGGTTTTATATGCCTGATACTTTCCTATGATCATCGGCAAAGAAAAAGACGGAACCTCAGTTATACGAATCAATTAAATCGCAGACGGTCTTTGACATCAACGGAAAAAACAACAAAATAAAACAACAAATAATTCTGCTTTTCCAATTGGATATAAGCAGAAAAAAAAACGAGTGTCCTCGAAACCAAATCAATCAAATCGAAAATTTTAACAAACTCGAAAATCAATTATTAACAATCAAAAATTAACATTATGAACATCGTAGGCAGAATTACAAAAAACGCAGAAATCAACACTTTAAAAAATGACAAACAGGTCGTGAATTTTTCACTAGCCATTAATGACAGATTTAAAACCAAACAAGGCGAACTAAGAGAACAGACCACTTATTATAACTGCTCCTATTGGCTAAGTGCCAACGTAGCTAAGATTTTAACGAAGGGAACATTAGTAGAGCTTACAGGCAGAGCAAGTGCGAGTGCGTGGATTGGAAAAGATGGAGAAATAAAATCGGGGTTGAATTTCCATACTTCTAACATCAAAGTACACGGAGGCGGAAAAAAGTCTGACACAGAAGAACAACCAGCTTCACAGCCACAGAAATCCAATGCTTTTGCGGAAGATACGGACGATGATTTACCATTCTAAAAGCATTCAAAATATGGAAGCACAATATAACTTTCAAATGAAGCCGAAAAGTGATAAGAATGATTGGGAAAAGGTGGAAATCTTTTCCCAATTCTATTGCGAGAGAACGACAGCAATACGGTATGCAAAAAGTCTTTCAAGAAAATTCAAATCAGAAATCCGCCTTACAGAGGGAAAAGAACCTTTCAAAACAAGCGGAACATACATTTACGAAAACAACAATTATACAACAAATATTATGGCAAATTGGTGCAACAATAAAGTAACATTCACAGGAAATCGAGAGGTTTTGGACAAAGTCTCGAATGTATTTCAAGAAATGATAGAAAAGGAAACTAAGGGAAATATTGGGCAACTGCCCGATTTTGTCAAGAGCAAAAACGGTTACTTCTGTGAAATTTATCGAAGTGAAACAGATGAATGTTCTTTCCATTATGAGACAAGATGGAGCCCAAATATCGAAGCATTATGGATTGTTGCAAATCATTACGATGTCGGATTTGTATTGGATTACGAAGAATCTGGCTGTATGGTTTTTGGCAAGACCATATGCGAAAACCAAATCTTACAGGATTATTTTCTCAATCAATGTGACTTTCAAGACTTCATCTACAATGTAGATACAGATTGTTACGAATTCGAAGGTGAAAATTACGATTACAAAGAGGAGATTATGAGAATCCTATTAGACAGGAAAATAAATAATAACAAACAAAAAATTGCATAAATGAAAACATCACTTCAACAAACAGAATATTTACTGATAAAATCAATGACCAACAGTGAATGGGATAATGGCGATTTTGCCATTATCCACATTACGGGAGAATGGAAAGAAATCCAAAAGAAAAGGCTCGAAGCCGTAAAGCCTTTGGAAAATGACTATGATTTAAAATGGCTGAATTATGCCGATACCAATGTAGAGTTTTTCAAATTTTCGGAAGAAAATTATCCCTAAGTTGAAGAATGGCTTTCGGAGAGAAGCAGGATTTTTATCGAATTGGAAAAAGAGGATTTGAAAAAATTTTTGCAACCCGAAAATAATCTGAATTGCTACCAAATGCAAGTCTATAAAAACGGAAATGCCATTTACAACGCTTTTGGAAAACAGACAGGCGAAGAATTTTGGACAGAAGAATTTTCATTATATCAATTAACTCAACAACAATGAGAGTAACAGACTTAAACGGTTGCAAGATTAAAGTAACCAATCTTGATGAAGCTATCCAAATTACAGCAGAGTAAGGAATATGAACATACAAACAAAGAATTTTCAGAATTAGATAAAAGACTGAGAAGGTTTTGGAAAGATATGTACGGAAAACTACTAAAATCAAAACAATATGAGCAATCTCGCAGACAAAACGGAGTATAAAGCATTGAACATTATTGCCAAAATGGTAAAACAATATGAAAAATTACACTATTTGGATATGACCAAAGAAGATGATTGGAATGCCACAAACGCAAGAAACCTATTACAGAGCATTATTCAAAATAATGAATATAAAATTAATTATAACAGAAATAGTAAAAAATCAATTTTAAAAACAAAATTATGCAAACCAATTTTTTCAGACAGATAGGCAAACTCAATCTTACAGGAGATTTGCAAATCACACTCCGACAAGGGGCAGAAAACAGTTTCGTTCTTTCCGTATTGCTCAACAATGAGCAATGCGGAGACGAGGCAAGGAAAACGATTCCGCCACTCAATTTAAGGGGGACAGCGGAAGAATTGGACAACGGATTTTTTGAAAGTATTTCGACACCATTGCAGACCGCATCGGGCTTAATGGTAGATATGGAAAGTTTTATGAAACAGGTCGAAGAAGCCAAGAAGAAATCGGCAATGGAAAAGGAGAAATCCGACAAGGAGAAAAAAGAAAAGGAAGGCAAAGATAAAAAGTACAAAGAAGCCTTGCAAAAAGCCGAAGAACTCGAAAAAGACGGCAAATACAAAGAAGCGTGGTCAGCTCTTCCAAAAGTATCGGAATTTCCCGATTATGCTGAAATCATCCGCAAAAAGCAGGATGAATATGAGAAACATTTTGCACCAAGCCTATTCTCTGAAACGACCAATGAAAATGTTGAATCTTAAAAATATTATAAATGTTACTTGCAACCCTATTAGACCGAGTTTTTATACTCAAAGATAACGGACAGGAAATACGTTTACCTGACCCTGAACCAAAATGGAGCGTAGAATCAGTAATGAACTTTTACGCCAACACGTACCCGATACTGACCACTTCAAAAATTTCAGCACCGAAAATCAAGGATGATGCTGTTGAATATCAATTTGAAAGTGTGATGGGAACAAAAGGATAATAAATAGTTGATGGTTTTTGGTTGACAGTTGATAGAATTACAATCTAAAAGCTAACAACCATCAACCATAAACTGACAAACAAAAATAAAATGAATGCAACGAAAAACCATATCGGGGACAATTCAACCTCCCGAAGAAAAAAAACAAAGGCAACTTCACTTACAATTGAGGGAATACGCACAATGGATGCATCAGATAAAAGACAGTTCGGAAGTTCAGAAAGACCAACGGAAATCCGTTCCAATCTCCCAACTTCCAATGCTTTTCTGAGAACCTGCTTTATGCCGAAATTAAAGGAGAATGAAATAACAATAACACAGGGCAAACGTAAGTCTGCTAAAACAGAAAGGGATTTTTATAAGTCCCTTTCTCAATTAGCAAAGCATTATGATATAACCCCAATGCCGACACAGCATTTTAATTATCCATACAATATCAGCCTTGCTTTGAGAGATATTGAAACGCAGTTGAAAACCAAGACTGAAAATTGGCAGAGTGTTAGGCTGATAGAAAAAGGGAGTAAGACTTGCTTTGCAATAGAAGAAAGATGCAACACAGGGGCAACCTTGTTTTATGTTCCCGTCGTACCGCTTTATCAATTGCTCCGCAATAAGGTACACAGAAAAGCAGCTTGCTTACTATTGTCCGTATGCACTTATCTGTATAGAAATGTAGATATTCCATATTACAGACAGGAAGATTCTTATCTCTATTGGAATTACGAAATGCTTACTGATTGGATAGAGCAGGACGAAGAAATAGAAGATAACCACATCTGCAAAAAAGAACTTCAACGGGCGGAAATCAACGGAGATATGATGGGACAAAAAATTTCCAATGCTAAGAATCTTCTTTTTTTTGAGCAACGCTTGAAACGTTTTATACCGAAAAACAGGTTTGATAAAGAATGCCTTCAATTGGCAGAAAAAACCTTTAAACTTTATTGTGATTACCCTAATGAAAGCATTTTCAGAAATGCCCACTATAATAATGCAAACAAGCCCTCAGAAATGGAGGGAGATGACAATTATAATGAGGAAACTGTTATCGCAATGGATAAATATATTTCCTTTTTTGCCGAGAGTGACGGATTGATTTATGATAATCTAACGAGTATGGTCAATAATGAGTTCAACGAATATGCTGAAACACAGCAACCAATGATTTTTAAAACCTTTGACGGAAGTGATATATTGGATAAAAACCTTGATTTTGAAAATCAGTTGTTTAAGGTCTTAAACGAATTGTGCCGATTGCTCAACTAATCTGTGCATACACGGCGCAAATAATTCAATTATAAAAACAAGCTATGAGAAATACAGCCAATACAATTAAGAACGAAGAAACCGACATAACCAATAATTTTGGAACACTTTACTATCCTAAATCAGCACTGGTCTTTTATGAGACAGAAGATTATAATCGCGATGGTTATGTTGAACATTTTGATATTGACCCTAATGGAAACCCTGTCAATGCCCACCCTTTGACTGTAAGGGAGGCACAACGACTCTCCAAATCTTTAAATATTCAAAATAAGAAAGAAAAAGATTTTCTAAGACCAAGTGGTATTATTTCTGAAACTGTACTATTTATAGATACATCGGAAAATGGAAAAGTGGTCTGGTACACAAAAGCACAGGAACGACAGTTACTATTTACCGAAAAGCTTTCCATTCCAAATGGTTTAGCGAATGTGCCACCTTTGCTATGGTGTGCCAATAAGCAGGGAATGAAAATATTCGCATTGGAGACAGACCAACGCCCCAATACAGATACACCACTATTTCACGCTCCGTTCTTTAATGTTTACGAAAGCGGAAGTGTTTGTATGGGAACGGTCGACGTAAACATTAAAAGTTCCGCATCACTCGAAGAGTTTACTAAGAAATGGGAAAACTATTTTTTCAATTCTTATTTCAGCCATTTGGTCAACAGCCATAATCCGATTAAAGGAAACTTGGTAATCCTTTGGAAAAGCCTTATTGATTCAAAAGAGCCGTTTCCGACAGATATTCTAATCAATTCAAATCTAACTTTAAAAAATCTACTCTAATGATACAATCTGAAAAAACAAAAGTCCATTTTACCGATGATAGCCTTTTAAATCCTACCAATCCTGTAATGGTAAACCTCATAGGTGCAGGTGGTACAGGTTCTAAAGTATTGACCGCCTTGATCGAAATGAACCATTCATTGATTGAATTGGGACACGCAGGATTACAGGTGCGGTTGTGGGATGATGATATTGTCACAGAAGCGAATCAAGGCAGACAGCGTTTTGCAGAATGTGAAGTAGGATTACCAAAGGCAGTTGCACTGATAAATCGGGCAAACCGATGGTCTGGAACGAATTGGAAAGCCGAAGTCAGAAAGTTTGAAAGAGATTCTTTAGGAAGAATCCAAGAGAATATGCAGTCCGCAATTTATATGTCGTGTGTTGATAATGTCAAATCACGATTTGAAATTGCTGATATTCTGAATGAATTGAAAGAGGGTAGGAGATTATACAGAAACCAGGCTAAATATTGGATGGATTTTGGCAACAACCGATATTCTGGACAGGTTTTGCTTTCTACAGTTGAGAATATAAAACAACCTGATTCCGAAAAATATCAAACAACGTCGAATCTTCCTTATGTGACGGAAGAATTTGGAGAACTGCTTTTGCAGTCTGAAACGCAAGATGATACACCAAGTTGCAGTTTAGCAGAAGCATTAGAAAAGCAGGATTTGTTTATTAATTCTACATTAGCACAAATGGGATGTTCTCTATTGTGGAACTTGTTTCGCAACGGACTGACTGAAAACAGAGGTTTTTTCCTTAATCTAAAAAATTTCCATTCTCAACTGATAAAAATATAAAAAACCGCCTGACCAAAAGTTGGGCGGCAAAAATGCAATTCCTCCCTGCGGTCGGAAACGTATTTTTGCGGAAAGCGGAACAACCCCATTTCTAAAACAATTCCGGACTTTGGCTTTGGTTTGTTTTAGAAAAAAGGTTGTAAGTATTAACTGACTATAGAAAACTCGTTGTGCATAGTTTCAATTAAGCATTAAAATAGTTAGTTGAAACTATGCACTTTCAGTGCAAGAATTTCAGTTTCTATAAATTTTTTATTCGACACAGATGCACAGATAATAAAATGAATTTTTTAATATTTTATTATCTGTGCATCTGTGGAGTTTTTTAAACGAATTTCATTCGTTGTTCAAATCTATGGACTGAAAGTCCATAGTGGTTTAGTTATTTACAACAAGCATTTCCCTCTTGAATAGGTGGGCACTTTACTGTACCGTAACTACAAAACACGCAACAATCTCCCTTTATAGGTTTTAGAGTTGTTTTGCAACTCTCACACTGATAGAAAAATTGACAAGCATCAGTTGGCATTTCTTCGGATTTCTTATGTCCGCAGGTTGGACAAGTTATTTCGGATATTAAAATGATGTCCATTATGAAATAATTTTGCTTTTTAGTGATTTGTAACCAGTAGAGTTGATAGCTTTTTCGATTTGCTCGATGCTGGTTTGTTTGTTGTCGAACTTTACAATTGCGTTGCCTTTTTCGTAAGAAACAATAACTTCAACAATGCCTTTTAGTTTGCTAATTTCTGTCTTTACATGATGTTCACATCCTGAACAAGTCATTCCTTTAATAGTAAATTCAACTTTCTGAATTTTAGAAGTCGAAGTAACAATTGCCGTGATTTTTGTCTTCGGAACAAAGATGTGAGCATAACTCGGAAATGATAGAAGTAAAACTGATATTACGGTAATACTTCCTAACAATGATTTCGTTTGCATAAAATTTTGTTTTTGATTTGTTTCACAATTACAGTCAATTTGTTGTTGAGGTTTCAGTTTTTGATACCAAGCAAAGCCAAGAACTAAAACAGTCATACCAATAAAATAAGGTCGAAAAGGTTCGAGCCACGAAAAGGTAGAAGCAATTCCGCTTGAACCCGCAACTATAGCCAAAATTGGCGTAATACAGCACAAGGACGAAGCAATTGCTGTCAAAAGTCCTGCACCGATTAATTTTTTTTCTGTTTTCATATTGCTTCCAAAATTTTGTTTTCGTTAAGGATTTTGAAAAAAGGTTTGAGCATTTTTTCATACTCTTTTGCCAACGAATAGAAAATAGTTTGCGCTTGTCTTTCCGTTTCAATGAGTTTTCTGTCTTTGAGTTTTCGCAAGTGCTGAGAAACTGCCGAAATGGTCATACTGAGAATATCGCTTAGGTCGCAAACACAAAGTTTCTTTTCTTCATAAAGAAGAAAAAGTATTTTCAGTCTTACATTGTTACCCGCTAACTCAAGTCCGCTGGATAAATAATCAACTGTCCCTTTGATTTCACTAATCCGGTCTTTGCAACGCATTATCTGCTTAACGTCCGCCTGCTGCCTTATACAAGAAAGATTATCCATAAGTACAAAGATAAGCAGATTGTTTATTTAAGCAAATACTAAAATACAAAAACATCTTTTTATACATTTTCATAAAAGGATAAAAGATTTCCGTATAAGTCTAATGCTGCAAATTCTCTTGTGCCATAATAGGTACTTTCTATCTCTGTTTTTTCATTGTGAAGCACCTCTTTTTCTTTTAGCTCTTTATACAGCTCTTCAACTCCTTTTACTTCAATTCTGCAACTGTGTGTTCCTGCTAAAAAGCTTTCTGCCCCACTACTAATCGGTTTTAGAAATAGAAAAATGCTTTTCCATTTCCAACTATAATTGCAGGAAGCCCACAAATGCAGTTCTATGTTGCCCCGAACCAAAATTGCAAAAGTGTCTTCCTTGTGCCGACAATCAAAACCAAATTTGTCTTTGTAAAATTGAACTGCTTTGTCAATTTCCCTGACAGGAAATGCGGGTGTTGCCTTTATCAGTTCTATCATTGTCATGTGCAATTTTAAATTGTAATATTGTGGTAAATAGTTGAGACAGCTCAAACGGATTGAAAAAACGTTTTCGGTTTCCTGGCTTAGCTGTTTATCCTTTGTTTTAATAATTTAAAGATAACCCAATACCCCAGCCCATATCGCTATCATAATGTGTACGAATACCCACATTTTTATTGATAATATATTTTAGCTCTGTCATATATTCCATATCGGTGTTGACCATAAAACCAGCCCTCAATCTCTTTGTGATGGGAATATCTTCACGCATTAAAGAAAGACGTACAATTCCATCGTGATATACCTCTGCCTGAAAGTTTACTAACATTGGTAATGTGTACATAAAGCCCAAGCTAATAGCTCTACGTGTATCTTTTTCATTTTTCTGTCCGAATAAATTGGTTTCGTGTTCATCCATACCCATTTTACGATACCTCCAATCAAAACCTATAAACGGCATAAACCATTGCATTTTTCCAATGTACCTTCCTAAATGTGTTTCTACTTCATAACCGTGCATATCGTTATAGCCTAATCGCCATTCTGTCCCTAAACTCCATCTTGAATTCTGAAGCATCGCATCACCATCATTTCCATTGCTAGCAAAATCATTCTGAGCCATTAAGTGTGGCATATTGCTTTCTCTTTGCAACATATTATATGCTTGTTTTTTGTTAGGTAAATTCGGATTTTGATAATCGTCAACTGCAAATACCCTGTTCATTCCTGACATCATATGATAAAGGATATGACAGTGGAAAAACCAATCTCCTTCTTCGTTTGCTAAAAACTCAATGGTATCAGTTTCCATTGGCATTATATCTATAACATTTTTTAGTGGTGATTTTTCGCCTTTGCCATTGATTACCCTGAAATCAAAACCGTGCAAGTGCATTGGATGGCGCATCATTGAGTTATTATGAATGGTAATTCGTAGAATTTCTCCTTTTTTCACAGGTATTTTATCAACTTCTGAAAGTATTTTATTATCCATACTCCACACATAACGGTTCATATTTCCGGTAAGGGTAAATTTCAATTCTTTTACTGGCGCATCTTTAGGAAGTTCCGTATTGGAAGGAGATTGTAGCATTGCATAATTCAGCGTTTTGATTTCTCCCAAAGCATTTGCATTGTAACGGTTGGGATCATTTTCCATATTCATATTGTGTTGACTATGGTCTTCTTTTGGTTTTGCCTCTCCAGTAATTTCAGGATACATTACCACGTTCATATCC
Source organism: Chryseobacterium scophthalmum (assembly GCF_900143185.1). NCBI lineage: Bacteria > Pseudomonadati > Bacteroidota > Flavobacteriia > Flavobacteriales > Weeksellaceae > Chryseobacterium > Chryseobacterium scophthalmum. The sequence continues at coordinate 253,460 of NZ_FSRQ01000004.1, forward strand.
ATTTGGTTCAGGCTCATTTTCATTCCCATATCGTCCAAATCTCCATTCATCTTCATCATATCGTTCATCATCTTCATCCCTTCAAAATATTTTAATTTAGGAAGTGGTGATATTAATTGTTTGATGCCATTGCCCACAAAATAACTTGCGGATTGTGTTCTGTCTTCAGTAGTAGCTAGAAACTGATAAGCAACACCATCTTCAGGAATTGTTACTACAATATCGTAAGTTTCAGAAACCGCAATGATTAATCTATCTACTTCCACAGGTTCTACATCATTACCGTCATTTGCAACTACGGTAATTTTACCGCCTGCATACCGCAACCAAAAATAGGACGAAGCACCACCGTTTGAAACTCGCAATCGTACTTTATCGCCCGCTTTTAGCGTTTTGCCGTCCACCTTTTTTAAATCGGTCGTATGGTTTCCATTGATTAAAATTTTGTCATAATACACATCGCTTACATCCATTGCCAACATCCGTTTCCATTCGTTGGTTAGTTTTGTTTTGAAATGTCCTTCTCTAATAGCTTCTGCATAAGACTGTGTTGCATTTTTTTTAATAGCTGCCCAATCGTTGGCATTATGCAGCATCCTGTTGATGTTGTCGGGATTAAGATTTGTCCACTCGCTTAAAATGATGGGTACAGTCGGCAAATCGTCAATTCCTTTTCTAAAGGTTTTATCATCATCCTTTTTCTTCATTATAAAACTGCCATACATCCCAATTTGCTCCTGCAAACCAGAATGTGAGTGATACCAATGCGTTCCGTGTTGGATAATTGGGAAGCGATAGGTATAGGTTGTGCCTGCCTTAATAGGTTTTTGTGTAAGCCAGGGCACACCATCTTCTTTGTTGGGCAGGAACACTCCGTGCCAATGCAATGAGGTACTTTCTTTTAATTGGTTATGTACAACGATTTCGGCTGTATCGCCTTCGGTAAAAGTGAGCGTTGGCATTGGTATTTGACCATTTACGGAAATGGCTCTTTTTTCTTTGCCTGCGTAGTTTACAAGCGTATCTTTTACATACAACTCGTAACGAACTACTTTTTGTGCAAAGAGAGATTGCGAACATAACAGTATAAAAACTGCTTGCAGCAACCTGATCGTAACATTTTTAGGTATATTCATTTTGATATTTTTTTTCTTGAAACTTAATCCTGCTCTTTTAGCCAATTGGTTAAAACTTTGATTTGCTCATCATTCAGTTTTGTGTTTTTATGCATCATTGTATATGATGCTAAGGGCATTTGTTTAGTTTCGATTTGTTCTTTAATTGAGTTTAATAATCTGTCCTGCTTCCTATTTGAGTATGTACCCCATTCGTTGAAATTCAAATCCTCTTTTGCGTTTTTTATGTGGTTTTCTACTAATGCTCTCATAGGTTGCACATAGTCGTACCAAACATAATTAGTATTGTTACTATGACAATCGTAGCAAGAGGTTTGAAGCATCGCTTTTACTTCAACAGGCATTTTATACGCTTGGGTAAAATCGGTTGTGTAAACCTGCCCTTTATCTACATTAAGGGCAGGCTGATAAAATTGAATAGCAATAAAAATAAACAGCACTATTGTCAACATTATCTTTAATACTCTCTTCATTTTTAGAACTCTTTTTTTACAGAGCCACAGGTAAGCATCTTGCTGCCATAATAAGGATTTTTGATAGTCTTAGCTTCGTTAATCCAAACCGCACCTTTACCATCATTGTACATTGGGCAGTAGTCCTGATATAATTTTTGGGTAGTTCCAAATAATGTGATAAGGTCAGAAACGTCTTTACTTAGCGATGCTAAATGCTCTCTCTGGTGGTCTATTTTACCAGCATTGTCACTAATATGCTCTGCATTTTCTTTGGCATTTTCCGCTATTTCCATATATTCTTTATGTTTATTCGCTGGGATAGCGTTCATATCCACATTTTTTAAGGTAGTAAACAATTGCTTTCCTGCATTAGCCGCTGCTTTGTCATTATCTGCAACAAGTGCATTTTTTAAAGCCAAATAATCCTTAATTATAGGTGCGACAGTAAACTTTTGAGCTTGCTTCACATCGGACTTTTCTGCCTCTTGAGAAGATGTATCCGTTGAAGTAACAGTTGCTACCGTATCATTGTGTGTAGGTGATTGTAACTCCGGAGTTGCAGCAATTGTTGTGCTATCATTAGCTTGCTGGTCGCTATTTTTATTTGAAGATTGATTGCAGGAAATTGTTACCGCTGCAACTGTTACTAATGTAATGATTGAGAAAATTATATTTTTCATTTTATTTATTTTTGATATTATTGAAGAAATTTGTCTTATTTATTTGTTTTCAAATTCATTTAGCTTACGCTTCATAAATTCGATTTCTTGTGCCTGTGTTTCCAGTATGTTTTTTTGTAACTGTATCAATTCGGGGTCGGTAAGCTTAGCTTTTTCAGACATCAATACTGCTGCTGCGTGATGCGGTATCATACCTTTTACAAACTCTTTATTTCCCACAAATAATTGCTCCCGAATACCAAACCAAGAAAAGATACCAATCGCAAGGGAAACCGTTATGATTGCCCAGTTGATTTTTTTGCTTTCATACATTCCTTTCATTATCAATAGTTCTATAATCAACATTGCAGAAACCATCAGCAAAGTCATATACAAATTATTGATGTTCAGGATAAGGTTCTGTAAGCCGTCAATCATAGCATACATAATGAAGTACATAGCTATGAACATAGCAACAGCCATTACAGCAAAGCGTTTGTACATTGCTAAAGAGTGATTAGTATTATGCTTTTCATTCTTATGGTTATGTTGCATTTCGTGTTGGTTTTCCATACTTTCCATAACAATAGCGTTTTATTTGTTATTAATAGTTTCCTGTACGCTACCGCAAGTAAGCATTTTGGAGCCGTAATACGGGTTTTTAATTGCTTCTTCTTTGCTTAGCCAATTTGCTCCTTTACCATTATTGTACATTGGGCAATGTTGATAATAAACAGGTGTTTCTTGTTTTGAAACTTTGGCTAATTCGTACATATTATTAGCCAGTAAAGCGAAAATTTCTCTTTGTTTGGTAACATCTTTTGCTATAGCAATTTTTTCTGCATTAGCAGTTAAATCTTTCATTACTTTCATCCAAACGGTATGTTCTTCGTTGGAAAGTTTTGTCATTTCTACTGCTTTAATGGCTTTTACCAATTCGGTAGCTTTTGCGGAAGAAGTACCTGCATCAGTTTTTACCAACGCATCTTTCACTGAAAAATAGTTATTGAAAACGGCTTTTAATTGCGGTACATTTTGTGTTTCAGTGGTATTTTTTTGAGCCATATCGCTTTGGTTATGGTTGGCGTGTTCATTTTTCATATCCATACCTGCATCTCTGGTTTTTGCAACTGGTTTTAGTTCCCTTTTATACTGGCAACAGTCGGATAATTTTGCATATACATCATCTGGAGCCAAAAATTTCTCACTGTCATAACCTGCTAAGGCAATGCGTTTCAATATTTCGTCCTGATTTGTTTTTTTACCATCATAGTTGAGTGTAGCAATCTTGGTATCTTTATTCCAATCTACCGTGGCTACATTTTTTAAATTTCCTGCTTTTTCGATGGTTGTTTTACACATTTCGCAGTTGCCATATATTTTTACAGTTTCTGTTTTTGCATTTTTGATTTGTGCAAAACTGTTTACGGCTGATAGTAATACGATGATTACCATCAATATTTTTGATATTGATTTCATTTTTATTTTTTTTAATTTAATAAGATATACGAAGAGTTTGCGAAAACTGGATTCAGCTTTCGACAAGGCACACGTATGGCTAACAAGCCATCGTTTTAGCTTATTTTAGGTGGTTGCCAAATGGAAGAGTAGCCTGAAGAATAGTAGGCTTCTTTGAAACCGAATTTTTGCTTTTTAATTTCAGCAAAAGGGTTAGCTGTTTTTAAATCTATTGGTATTGGTAAGCTTACAGAAGATGAAGAAGTGCTACATCCACATGAACTGTGCTTACAATTGCCGTCGCAGTCGTGACCATTTTTGCATTTTTTACAGGACTTGTCCTTGCAACTGCTTTTATGTTCTGCTTTTGCAGATTGATCTTTTGAGCAGGACTTTTGCTCTGTCTTAGTTGTTTTTTTTGCACAAGCATAGCTTATGCTTGGCATTAGGAAAAAGCCCAAACATAGTAAGATGACAAAGCTGATATGTTTACTCAAATTTTTCAACACTACAAAATTATGAAATTATTTCTTTTAATTGCTATATTTTGCACTTTCGTGAACTGCAAACACAGAATTATAGATAAAATATCTAAATCACTAGTCTGCATAGTCCTTTTTATGCTTATTAAAATAAATATACAGTTAATTACCTAAAGTGTTTGTTATAAGTTAAATAACTAAACAGGTTATTAGGATAAGGAAATTATCTTTGTTTAATGGTTCTATCTTAAAACCTGCTTTCTGTACAGTTTCAATTACCTGTTCTTGTGTAATTCCTTCTGATTTTACGGTAAGCACCTTGTCTTTAGTTGTATCTACTTCCCAATGGCATATTATACCATGGTATTATCCAAATGAGGTTTTACAGATGCTACACATCCACCACAGTTAATATTTGTTTTGAATCGTAAGTCTTGATTATTCTTTTCCATTTTGTTTATTGAATAATTCATTTAAAGTTTAAAACTGCGTAATCGCAATGCATTTACGATTACCGATACAGAACTTAAAGACATTGCTAAAGCTGCAATCATTGGAGATAATAAAATTCCGAAAAACGGATATAAAATACCTGCTGCAATTGGAACACCAAGCACATTGTAGAAAAAGGCAAAGAATAAATTTTGCTTGATGTTTTTCATAACAGCATGGCTCAAATTTTTTGCTTTAACGATACCTAATAAATCGCCTTTTACTAAAGTTATTTTGGCACTTTCTATGGCTACATCAGTTCCAGTTCCCATAGCTATTCCGATATTGGCTTGTGCTAATGCCGGAGCATCATTTATACCATCACCAGCCATAGCTACAATTTTCCCTTCTGCTTGTAAACGTTTAATTTCGTTGAGTTTATCTTCGGGTAAGCATCCTGCTTTATAGGAAGATAAACCTAATTCATCCGCTACTGCTTTGGCTGTATTAACATTGTCGCCAGTAAGCATAATTACTTCTACACCTTGGAGCATTAGTTCTTTTATCGCTGCTGCACTCGAAGTTTTTATCGCATCGGTAATTGAAACAAAACCAACTGTAACATCATCAACAGCAATGTAAGAAACCGTTTTACCAAGTTTTTGTTCTGCAATAATTTTGGTTTCTAAATCGTTAGAAATAGTTGCCTTAACCTGTTCCATTAGTTTTTTATTGCCTAATGCTACTTTTCTATTGGTAACCGTTCCTGTAACTCCTTTTCCTGTAACATTTTCAAAATCTTTGACTCCAATTAATGAAATAGATTTTGTTTTGGCATAATTGACTACTGCTTGTGCCAATGGATGTTCACTGTATTGGTTTAAGGAAGCTATATTTTGCAATAAATCATCCTCGTTATTAGTTGATGCGTAAATTTTTTCTACAGAAGGTTTTCCCTCAGTTAGCGTTCCTGTTTTATCTGTTATTAAAACATCCACCTTATTCATATTTTCTAAGGCTTCGGCATTTTTAATTAATACTCCAGATTGTGCTCCTTTGCCCACACCCACCATCACAGACATCGGCGTGGCTAAACCTAAAGCACAAGGACAAGCTATGATTAAAACTGCAATGGCATTTATAAATCCATAAACCTTCGCTGGTTCTGGACCAAATAGTGCCCAAACAAAAAAGGTAATTACTGAAATGATTACTACAATGGGTACAAAATATTTAGAAATACTATCGGCTAATTTTTGAATGGGTGCTCTTGAACGAGAAGCATCGTTAACCATTTGTACAATTTGAGAAAGTAATGTTTCAGAACCTACTTTTTCGGCCATCATTACAAATGATTTGTTCCCGTTGATTGTTCCCGAAATTACATTATCGTCTTTCTTTTTGTCAACGGGAATTGGTTCTCCTGTAATCATTGCTTCATCAATACTGCTTTCACCATCGGTTATTTTTCCGTCAACTGGAATTTTATCTCCTGGTTTTACGCGTAATAAATCACCTTTCTTAATATCATGAATGGAAATCACTTTATCGCCCCCTTCACCAATCAAAGTAGCTTCGGTTGGTGCTAATTGTAATAACGCTTTTATAGCTCCACTGGTTTGGCTATGTGCTCTTGCTTCTAACAATTGTCCCAACAAGACCAGTGTAATGATTACTGTTGCTGCTTCAAAATAAAGATGAATGGTTCCGTGTTCGGTTTTAAATTCTTCCGGAAAGATATTCGGAATCAGCATTCCTACAATACTAAACAAAAATGCAACTCCAGTTCCTATTCCGATAAGGGTAAACATATTTAGATTCCAAGTGATTATGGATTTCCAAGCTCGTACAAAAAACATCCAACCAGCATAGAAAACAACAGGAATTGAAAACAGAAATTGCACCCAGTTCCACATGTTGCTGTCCATTATTTGAAATAACGGATTGTTATGTACCATTTCCATCATGGCAATAATAAAAATTGGCACCGTAAAGAGGGTTGCAATTTTCATTTTTTTAAGCAAATCCAGATAGGTTTTTTTTTCTTCGGAATCGCTTGGTTCCATGGGTACTAAATCCATTCCGCATATAGGACATGAACCCGGACTATCTTGAATAACTTCGGGATGCATTGGGCAGGTGTACATCGTTTTCTTTACATTCAATTCTGCTTCTTTTACCAAATGCATTCCACAAACAGGGCAATCGCCAGCTTTATCATAAGTTTTATCGCCTTCACAATGCATTGGACAATAGTATTTGCCTTTTATATTGCTAGTCACTTCGATTGTTTTTTTATCATCGTGAGAATGAGCAGAGCAGCAGGATTTTGCCACTGGTTCATTTGTCGTGGTATGTTGTGGGCTTTTGTTATTGCTCATTTCTATGGTATATTTTCCAACAGCGGTTAATGCTTTTTGCAATTGTGTAGTTGGAATGTGTTTATCCATTGTCAGGGTAGCTGAGTTTTCATCTTTTGAAACTTCAACATTTGTCACATTTTCAACCTTTAATAAAGCTGATTTCACCTTTGCTTCGCAACCTCCACAGGTCATACCTGTTACTTGATATTTGTGTACCATTTTGTATGAGTTTTATGATACAAAGTTCCGTATTGTTTCCATTTTTTCGTTGTGGAATTTTGGGAATGATTTGTAAGATTTACTTAGACCTTATCCAAAGGTTTTCTTTTATCCTCTCGTATTCGCTTGAAATAACTTGGGGTAAGTCCTGTTACCTTTTTGAATTGGTTGCTTAAATAGGCTACACTTGAGTAATTTAAACGGAAAGCAATTTCACTCAAAGATAGTTCATCATATACCAATAATTCTTTTACCTTCTCTATTTTTTGGGCAATAAAATATTTTTCGATAGTAGTGCCTTCAATTTCTGAAAATAAATTAGAGAGATAATTATAGTCGTGGTGTATCTTGCTATTTAAAACATCCGACAAATTGTATTTTGTTTCGCCATCCTGATGATGAACGAGGTCAATAATAATATTTTTTATTTTTTCTATAATTCGGCTTTTTTTATCATCTATTAATTCAAAACCTAATACAGTCAGTGCTTGCACTAAATTGGTTTTAACGTTTTCAGCTAATTCTTTATCCAAGGTAACTTCTCCCAGCTTTATATTTTTCACAGTCAATCCAAGCTTCTCCAATTCATTCTGCACTACCATAATACAACGGTTGCAAACCATATTTTTTATAAAGAGTGTTGTCATATATTTTGTGCTTTATTTGAAATTAGCTTAAAATAAGCTCTATAAAATTACAATTAATATTTTCTTGTAATTGTAGAACAGTTGTCAATTGATGTATTTATCCACTGCGTTGTCCAATTCTTCATTTTTAATATTGCTTAAATTTATATCTGCCAAATGGAAAACTGGTCAAGTAGTTTGCTGACTTTCTTTATATCATTTCTTTATTCAAAGCATCAATGAGCATTTTGGTCATAATATTTCTTCTTTAGCCACAAACTTGCACGTACCAATAATATCAGTACAGGAACTTCCACCAATGGGCCGATAACGCCCACAAATGCCTGTGGCGAATGAATACCGAAAACCGATATTGCTACGGCTATTGCCAATTCAAAATTGTTTCCTGTGGCTGTAAATGCGATGGATGCGTTTTTATCGTAAGGAACTTTAAGAGATTTATTGATAAAGAAGCTCACGAAAAACATAAGTATAAAATAGATGATTAACGGTATTGCTACTTTTACTACATCCATTGGCAACTCTACTATTTTATCGCCTTTCAGACTGAACATCAATACTATAGTAAACAGTAAAGCATACAATGTAATGGGCGATATTTTGGGTACAAATTTCCGGTTATACCATTCTATACCTTTTGATTTTACAAGGATGTATCGGCTTAAAAAACCTGCCAAGAAAGGAATACCTAAATATATCAATACGCTTTCGGTAACATCTTTCATTGATACGCTTACATTGAAATTGGCTAATACTAATTTTGCAGGTAATACGTTGATGAATAACCATACTAAAAAACTGTAAGTAAATATCTGGAAGATACTGTTTAATGCAACTAACATAGCTGTATATTCTCTGTTTGCTTTAGCTAAATCACTCCAAACGATTACCATTGCGATACATCTTGCCAAACCTATCAGTATCAAACCTGTCATATAATCGGGTTCATTCCTTAAAAATAAAACGGCTAACCCGAACATTAGCACTGTACCGATAACCCAATTCAGCAATAAGGATATACCAATTACTTTTTTATCCTTAAACGCCATAGGCAATAATGAATAATCAACCTTTGCTAATGGCGGATACATCATCAATATTAAACCTATTGCCAACGGAATATTTGTAGTGCCTACGGATAGCGCATTTGTAATTTTTGAAATACCGGGAAAAATATATCCCAATCCTATACCTACTGCCATTGCAAGGAATATCCATAAGGTAAGGTATCTGTCTAAGAATTTTAGTTTTGGTTGCATCGGCTACATTTTAATCATTGAAAAAACATAGAACATTTCCGTTGCTATCTGTAAACTTCTATCAGCATAGACCTTTGATTGTTCCGGTGTATTGTCTGAAATTTTAGGGTCTTCAAATGTGATAGGTATTCTCTTTTCTGCTCCTGCAATAAAAGGGCATCCGCCGTCTGCCTGTGAACAGGTCATAATAGCTGCAAACGCTGATACAGGATTGAAAGGGCTATCATATTTTTTGGAGAAACCAACAATCGGCAAAGAATTATCACTATACTTTATGGCATATACAGGATTGTCGGTATCTGCTATTTTGAAAATACTTAATCCCTGATGTGTCAATGCTTCTGCCACTTTCGGGAATAATGCCGTTTCTTCTGTACCACCCGAATAACAATGTACCTTTGGGATAACATAGTGTGCTGCTGCTACCTGTGCCCAAACCTGCGATAAATGGCTTCTTCGGGAATTGTGGGTACAAATGAAGTTGATACTTATTTCCTGACTATTGTTTACTTTTTGCTGTACAAAATCTATCAGTGGTCGTAATATATTTTTGCGTTCTTCACTGATGTTTTGAAAAGTAGTAACATTGTTTATTGTTTCAACTAAATTCTTATACATTTTGATTGATTTAAAGGGTTTAACAACATCCTGAATTAGGTGTGCAGGAAGCATTATTCAACGCTGATAATTTTATTTTTTGCTTTTCGACAGGAATACCGCAAGCATCCTGAGCAAGACAAGCTGTTGTTTTACTTTTCAGTACGAATGTTTTTCCGTTGAAATCCAAATCATATTTCCCGATAGTATCAATTTGATATTCTACTTCAATTTCGGCATCTTCCATACCTAATTTTTCTTCGGATAGTTTGATGATATTTAATAGTTTGGTTGGCTTCAATCTATGTTCGTAATCGTCAGCATTCCATAATTGGAAATTGACAACTTTTTCATTGCGGATTACACCACCACAATCAATAAAAATTTTATTGATTTGCCCAACTTCGGTAACGTGGAAATGTTCGGGAACAAACGTTCCGTTCTCTAATTGAAATTCAACATGCTCTAATGTTGGTAAGATTTCTTTGATTTTTGATAGTTTCATAATTTCATTATTTAATTGTTATATTGCATTATTACGATTGATTTGGTTAAAATAAATGCTTAGCAACATTTATCAATACCTATATCGTCAACAAAGAAAGTATTGAGTTCCTTCTTAATCTGCTGCCAGACATTTTCATCAATGCAGTAGCATACACTGGTTCCCTCTATATTTCCTTTGATAATACCAATGTTTTTTAGTTCTTTCAAATGCTGCGAAATGGTAGCTTGTGCCAATCCCAATTCCTCTACCAAGTCATTACAAATACAGGCATTTTGTTTAATGATATATTGCAGGATAGCTATGCGTGCAGGATGAGCCAATGCCTTTAGCGAAGTTGCTAAACGGTTCTGCTGTTCCGTGTATATTTCAGTTTTTGTAACTCCCATTTTTATCAAAAATTATACATCGCAATATTACGATTAATATTTTAACTACCAAAATTGTTTAAAAAAATATTTAGTGAAGTTTACCCCTGTTGCACCAAATGTTGCAAATTCGGATCATTTTTTTTATCCGCTCTTTTTCATTTTCAATAATATTTACAATGTTTATTTTTATCTGGCGGTAATTCAGTAAAGATATCCTGTTGTTGATTTCCGGGCAATGATGGCGGTTGCTTTTAGGGTTGGTTTTGTTGGATGTCCTTTCAAAGCCACTTCGCTTTTTTGCAAAACGCAATTCCAAAGTCTAAAGTCCTACGTTTTTCCGAACAAAAAAGCTTTGAGGGGATGTCAGGTTCTCTTCCCTTTTTTAATTTGACGGAATGTATTGTGAACTCTGCTGTAGCTTTCCCTGCAAACTGTATAAAAAGGATTATACTAGTCATCAACCTGCATAAAATAAATACAGCTTTAAATTCATACCTGTGTAAATAAGATACAGATCATCATCATAAAATAGAATCATGCCGATCATCAAACCTGCGTAATACACATACAGCTGGAGTTCATACCTGCGTAAATCATATACAGGTCACCTGCTTAAGATAAGTACAGGTCAAAATCCTTACGATTTGATCTACAATACGATAGATAAATTATCACTTTGAAAGGATTTATTATTTACTTTCGTATGCTCAGACTTCACTTCCACACATTTCCAATAAAAACAATAAAAGAATCAAAACTGCTGATTATCAATACTATTAATCGTTTTTCAGAACTCCGAAAAATAAGCGGCTTTTTTTGAGCAAGATGTGTCTTTGTACCCACAAATTTTTGCAAATTTTCGAGTACAAAGACGATCTTGCCTTTTCTGCAAAAAGGAGAAAAAACGGCGGAACTTGTTTTTTTATGTTAGGTGAAATTTAAGTTAAGATTCCAAACTAATCCAATTTATTCTTTTTTAATCTTTATAGATTTTAGACTCATCCAGAGTATTCTTAATTAGCCCAACTCCCATCAAAACTATTGTTTTAGAGGTTTTTATGATACAACTTTGCCGTAGAAATTTTATCAAAAATGAAAAAATCATTTAACCTTTTAATATTTGTTTTTGCAATTATCGTTAAAGCTCAGGTTGGAGTTAATACGCAGACACCCGCAGCAACTTTGGATATTGTCGGCAAACCAGATCTGCCCAATCACTTTGATGGCATAATTCCCCCAAGAATTACAGGTGATCAACTTGCAAATAAAACTTATTCAGTATTGCAAAAAGGTGCCATTGTTTACGTGACTCAACCTGCATCAAATCTTTTGGGTCAAGTCATTCATATTGTTAAAGAAGGGTACTACTATTTCAATGGTATGTTTTGGAATCAGATGTTTAAGGAGCCTACTTATTACGATGCTCTTATTGTATTGGACGAAACACTTTCTGCAAATACTATTTCTGAACAATCCTCGTGGAACACATACCTTCCTTTTCCTACAAATCCTCGTCAGCATACATTATCTACAAAAATATATAGATTAGGAACATCAGGTCTAGGAATAACTGGGCAAATCGATGCGCGGCGAATAGGAACAATTGGCTATTTAGATGTCAGTATAATTTGTTCAACACCTATCACTTCAAGCTACGTAATACTGAATCTTTCAAAACCATTACGGGATTTAGGTTTTATGTCGGATGGCAGTGTGGGTTCACTGAGCAATATTTTAGTAAGTGGGAACTCAAATGGAATTAGTTCAGGAGTAGAGCAGGGCATTATTTCATTAACGAACGTTGATTTCAATCTACTTCTTTGGAAAAATCAAATCGAAAAATTTACCGGTACCATAAAGGGCATGACCACTTTTCCGATTAATTATCTGAATGTAATTGAATGATAAATAAGACGGATATTAAGAAGAAACATTACATTAAAATAAGGATTTCCATCATCCAAAAAGAAAAGTGGAAAAAAGCCTGTTCAGAAAAAAAAATCTCTTTAACAAGTCTAATTGTTAATTCTGTTGAAAATAGGCTTATGGACAACGAGAGAAGAAAAGTATTAGCGTTCATAGAAAAGCAGGATAACATATTCGGAAAGATTGAAAACAATATCAATCAGGTAGCAAAAATAGCAAATAGTCAAAAGTTTATCAGCGAAAATGAAATCAGAAAATTTTCGAATAAGTTATCAGAGATCATAATTCTGAAGAAAGAACAGAACGAAATGTTTACAAAAATCTACGCAATGCTATCAAGATGATTGTTAAGATTATGGATCCGGCAGGTCCCAGTTTTCCAGGAGTTCATTATAACGATAAGAAAATTGACAAAGGAACCGGAGAATTAATGCTGATGAAAAATTTTCCTTCCTTCATTAACGAATCAAGCAGCAAGGAGGAAGTAAGAAACTATTTGAGAGCTATTTCGATTGGAAACAAAAAAGTATTAAAGCCTCAATTTCATGCGATGATCTCTACGAAATTTCAAGGACATTCGAAAGAAGAGCTAACTAAGATCGCTGAGAATTTTATGGATGAAATGAAATATGGAGGACAGCCTTTCATTGTAGTTTTTCATAGTGACACCGATAATAATCACGCTCATATAGTTACTACAAGAGTCGATAAACAGACAGGGAAAAAGATCAATGATAGTTATGAAAGGCTTAAAGCCCAAAAAGCTTTAAGCGTTACAATTGAAAAATTGTATGGTCAGAAACCGGAAGAAGAACTTGGCAAACTGTTGAACTATAAAATAAGTTCGCTCAATCAGTTGGAAACTTTACTCAGCAGAAATGGTTATAAGATAGGCAAAAACACAGATGATATAAATTCTTTTAACATTTTAAAAAACGGAGTAATACAGCAAACACTTTCAGGAAATCAGATTGTTTTTGATAACAGTAAAAATGATAAAAGGGCAAAGCAGATCAAAGCCATATTAAGCAAATACAAACAATTGTATTCCACCAAGGTTTTCAAGGTGGAAGATGACAGAAAAAAGGAGTCAATGCTCCCAAAAGAAAAATTACGAGAAAATAATTTAAAAATAAAAATCAGTTTTGAAAGTGAACTCCAAAAGAAGCTGAAAGATGTTTTCGGGATCGATGTGGTTTTCCATCATAAAGAAGATAAAAATCCTTTTGGCTACACCGTGATCGACCATAAAACAGGAAAAGTCTATAAAGGAAGTGATCTACTGAAAATGAATGAAGTGTTTGAATTTACTTCTGACAAGCTAGATAAGAAGACTTTTGAAATCCTGAAAGATTATAATATTCCGAACCAGGAATCAAAAAAAATATTGCTTGAATTTTTAAATAAAAAATATCCGGAAATAGAGATCAAGGGCTTTATGCTTTTTGAAAACCGAGGAAAGAAAGATTTGGAAACCTATCGAAAAGTTCAGTTTGAAGTCAAAAGTTTCATTAAAAATCAAAAAAACACAAATGATGAAAAAAAGGATATTTCCATAACCAGGGCTGAAGACGGAAAGCTGTATGCGGTTCATACTCGGTTCCATTATATCGGAGAGCTCCAATCATTAATTGGGGAAAAGGAGTATCAAAAATTTCTGAATCCGACAGGCGTAAATGAAGTGCAGGCAGAAAACCGGACTGAAAATAATGAGAAAACAAAATTAAACAAAGCAGTTGATGAACTGCTGTTTGAGTTGATGAAAAGTTCAGGAACTGCAAAAGACCCTGTCGAAAATGAGCTCAAAAAAAGACGAAAAAAAAGACGATAAAATGATGGTTGTCGGCTGATATAAAAATCATCTTCGGTCCAACAACAATCAGTTAGAAACATAAACTAAATCCAATGATCATAACATTTGCTACACAAAAAGGAGGAACCGGAAAAACAACTTTAGCCATCGCTTTTGCCAATTACATTTCGGCAATTTCGGAAAGGAAAATCAATGTTTTTGATTTTGATTATCAGAAATCATTTTACTACAAATGGAAAGATGATGAATTATCGGAAAGTCCGAAATTGTATGAAGTGGAAATTATTGGCGATGATGACCAACAGCCATTTTCAGACTTTGAGACCCTCATTAATTTAAAAGATAGCGATGACATCAACCTTTTTGACTTGGCAGGAACACTCGATGCAAAATATAGCGATCTGCTCATTTACAGTGATTTTATCGTGATCCCGTTTGAGTATTCAGATGTTTCTGTCAAGTCCACATTGGTCTTTATCAATATGCTGGGACTATTGGAAAGTGAGGCTGAAAGAGTATTTATCCGTTCCAAGTATGATAAAGGCTACAAGTATCTGAATCAGGAAGGAATGGACATTGAGCTGAAAAAATTCGGATTGCTACTGGAAAATCCTGTATTCAAAAAAAACTGTCTACAAAAGATTGATACCAGAAAGCTGACCTACGAACAAAAATATGG
Organism: Chryseobacterium scophthalmum; assembly: GCF_900143185.1. NCBI lineage: Bacteria > Pseudomonadati > Bacteroidota > Flavobacteriia > Flavobacteriales > Weeksellaceae > Chryseobacterium > Chryseobacterium scophthalmum. Next base: position 268,461 of record NZ_FSRQ01000004.1, read on the forward strand.
GGTAAGAAAATCTTTCGATGAATTGATAGAATATATTAATCAAACATTGAAGATCACCCTTTGAAATAAAAAATATACCTAAGTATTAATCTCTATAACCTCAGTAAAAATGATAAAAATCTCGCTTTGCATCTTGGCTGTTTATCTGACGTATTACGCCGGAAATATTTTATACGATCTGTTTCTGAAAAAAGAAAAAGAAATCTATAAAGAAGAGACGGAGGAATTTTCATTGTCCGAAATTTCTGAACAGTACGAAGATCTTACTGCAACTATAGGGATTGAAGATGTAGAAAATCTCAACACTCCCAAGTCCTTTAATAAAAATGCAATCCATTCTGATATCACTGAAGGAAACGAAGAACGACAAGATCTGGAGTATTTGAGGGAAATATTTGAATCTGAACAAGATCTGGATGAACCGGGCATTGCACTAAAAAAAGATTCCACGGAAATCGAAAACCAATCACATCCTGAAAAAGCTGAAACAATCGAAGTAGATTTTGACCAGACGGAAAAAATATCAGCCGAAAAGGAAAATCAGAAACCTAACGAAGTGATTCGCGAAAACCCAATCACAGTTAGTGCAGACCAGGAAACTTCCAGAATAAAAGAATGGAAGGCGATGCTTAATCTTTCTGAAACCCTGGTTCAAATGGTTGTGAACTACGACGGATACAAAGTTTATCAATCCACGATGTAGTTAGCCAACTTAAACAAAATCTAACGTACTGAATATTAGACTTAACAGCGGATTTACATTCGTTGTCCGGGACTTCCATGCCCAAAATTTAACACTCAAATGATTATTAACCCTTTATAAAATTTTTGAATTATGATGAAAAATTATTTCACAAAAAACGTGACAACAAAAAAAGTTTTAACCCTAGCCTTGGCACTTATGGCGATAACTCCCGCATTTGCCCAAGGTGGAGCAACGGCAATCTCGAATGCAGCAAGTGATATCACTGATTATTGGGATCCGGTCAAGCTGATCTTGAAAGCAGTAGGAGGATTGGTCGGTTTTATCGGAGGTCTCCGAGTGTATAACAAATGGACCAATGGTGATCAGGATGTCAACAAAGAGATCCTTGGTTATGGAGGAGCAATGATTTTCTTGATTGTCGTTCCTGAATTCGTAACAGCATTCTTTGCCTAATATGGGATTCTACCTTTATAAGGGGCTCAAAAAGCCCCTTGTATTCTTCGGACTCAAAGGAAAATACATCTTTTATGCAGTCGGCGTCATCGGAGGCGGGGTCATATCAGCATTGGTACTCTCAAAGTTCGGTCTCTTAGGCTCTTTATTGGGTCTTGCAGTCACCGCAGGCGGAGTTTATCTCATCTTCAGAAGACAGGACAAATATGGTTTGTATGACAAAACCAAAAACTTCGATCAGATCTTAATTTTTCCAAAAAGGTTACATAATAATAAACTTTTAAAGAATGGCAACAATAAAAAAACAAGCCTTTAGCATCCCATTTATTGGATATGATCAGGGAAAAGATTTCAATTGGGATTTTGATGTTCTTTTCGGACAGTACGGGAATCCTATTATCGGGATCAAAATAAAAAATATTGTTGAGCAATATTCGGCAGACCCGGATAGCTATCTCAATTTCCACACGGTTTTAAATCAGGTGGTATCAATCATTGGAGAAGGAAGAATTGTTCAGAAGCTCGATATCTTTTCCAAGAAGAAATATGCTGCCGAGCAATCCAACCAATTTCTACAACAAAAATATTCGGAGCATTTTGAGGGCAGACTTTTCAAAACTATTGAGACCGTACTTCTCTTTACTGATATTGTAGATGATAAGCTGAAAAAGAAAATGAAGCATTATCATTTTTCTGATAAAAGCTATAAGGAACTACGGGATAAATGCCAGAAAGTTTTGATGCTATTAAAACAGAACAATTGTGAACCTGAGTTTTTATTTGAGAAAGATTTTGAGTACTACATTTCCGGGGTTCTATCGATGCAGTTTTCCGAATCTCCAACATTTGATAATATAAAGAGTACCAACGAATTTTTACAAATAGGAAAAAGGTTTGTAAAAAACATCTCTTACGTGGATGTCGAAAACATCGATTTACCATCGGAAATTGAACCTTATTCTATTCTCGGCGGCAATGGTGCCGCAGCAGAAACAGCAGTAGATAATTTTAGTTTTATCAATGAACTGGAAGACTACGAAACGATTGTCTACAATCAGATCATTACCATTCCGCTTCAGGCACAACAGCAAAGGGAGCTTGATAAAAAAAAGAAAAAGCACGAAGGAGCAGCCAATAATTCTCCTTCCAATGCGATCATAGCAGATGAAATTCAGACCCTGCTTCATAATATAGCGATTGATGGACAGCTCGTTGTGAATGCCCATTTTTCCATCCTTTTTTCAGCACAGACATTGGAAAAAATGGAGAACATTCAGTCGATGATTGAAAATAAGCTTTTTACGAAAGGAATCATCGTTTCTAAAAATGCCTACAACCAATTGGAACTCTGGCGAGCAGCCATTCCGGGCAATGGAACAGAACTGAGGGAATACGATTTATTTATGACGACAAGCGAAGCGGCCTTGTGTTTTTTTTTAAAGAAAGTTACCCGGTCAATGAAGAATCCAATTTCTATTTAAGATTTACCGATAGACAAGGCGTTCCGCTAAAAGTAGATCCTTCGGATTTACCGATGAAAACCGGAAGAATTAATAACAGAAATAAGTTCGTTCTCGGACCTAGTGGGTCAGGCAAAAGTTTTTTGATGAACAATATTATCGAGCAGTATTTGACCTGCAATTATGATGTAGTGATTGTTGATACAGGAGATTCTTATTCGGGAACCTGCAAATATAAGGGAGGAAGATACATCCAATACACCGAAGAAAAACCGATTACTATGAATCCTTTTCTGATGGATAAGAAAGAATTTAACATTGAGAAAATTGAATTTTTAACCAACCTGATCTTCCTTATCTGGCAAGGTCCGGATTCTTCAATGTCATCCGCACAAAAATCCATTTTAGACAATGTGTTGATGTCGTATTACCATCAGTATTTCAACTCAGGAACACAGTGGTATGAAAATAAAACTTCTGAAGAACTCATTCTCTATCTGAGTAAATATAACATACACGAAGATGATCTTTTTTATGAATATGAAAACGAAGCCAAAGGACAGCATACTTACTATGACATTTTGGGAATTACTTTCGATGCCAGTTCCGATGAAATAAAGGAAGCGGGAAGAAAATTATTGAAATTTTATCATCCCGACAAGAATATCAATAACCCGGAATATGAAAGCGAAAATTTCTATAAAGTTTATGAAGCGTATGACACTCTGAACGATGAAGAAAGAAGGAAAATATATAATGAGACGCAGTTGATTTTAATCAAGTCGAACGATATCATCAAGCAGCCTGGATCAGCTGAAGAATGGAACGAATCCTTTAGAAAAGCGATCATCAGGAAAATCAAAGAACTGGAAGAAAAGCTGGTCGTAACTGAACTTTCGTTCAATGGGTTTTATGATTATTGCGATCAATTTCTTCCTATCTACCTGAATAATAAGAAACATAATATTATAGAGAAAGAGTTTAATCTGCGCACCTTTTTATTTGTACTGAAAGATTTTTACAAAGGCGGAAGGTACGGAACGACTTTAAATGAAAGTGCAGACAATACGCTTTTTGATGAAACATTCATCGTTTTTGAAATTGACAACGTAAAAGATAATCCCAAACTCTTTCCGATCGTGACGCTCATTATTATGGATACTTTCATTCAGAAAATGAGGCTTAGACAAGAGCGTAGAAAAGCCTTAATAATTGAGGAAGCGTGGAAGGCAATTGCAAGTAAATTAATGGGTGGATACATTCTCTATTTATACAAAACAGTAAGAAAGTTCTGGGGTGAAGCTGTGGTTGTAACTCAGGAACTGGACGATATTATTGGAAATGCTGTGGTAAAAGATTCCATCATCAATAATTCCGACACTTTTATTTTGTTGGATCAGACGAAGTTCAAAGATAATTTCGACAAAATCGCATCATTGCTTTCGCTCAATAAAGTAGAGCAAAACAAGATTTTCACCATCAATAATCTGAACAACAAATTCGGGAGAAGCCGATTCAAAGAATTTTATCTGAAAAGAGGTTCAAAAGGCGAAGTCTATGGAAATGAAGTGTCCTTGGAGCAGTATTTAACCTACACTACAGAAAAGCCTGAAAAATCAGCTGTTGAATATTATGTTCAGAAATACGGAAACTATGATGAAGCATTACGCAGGTTAGTCGGTGATTTGAAAACCTTTGGAGATAGCCTCGAAAACTTTGTATCACTCGTGAATTTATATCAAAATCCTTTGGATCAAAAAATCAATTCTTTTTACAGAATGATGAAAAATGAACACAAAGGAAGGAATGTTTTCAAAATCATCTCTCAGGAATTAGAAGACCGAAATCTCAGCTTTTTAGAATTAATCAACCAAAAACAAGAGCTATATGAAAAAATTTAGTCTCAAAATAGCAATGCTGCTTTTCCCACTTTGGGGGACAATGGGATTCGCTCAAAACACTTACATCGACCCAACGGTAACGGCAGCAATGATTCTCTATTCAGAAAATCTAAAAGCCAAACAGAATGAAGTCATCGAAGAAACTTCAAAATTAAAGGACGCACAAACTTGGGTGGGAACTAAAATGGTGGTCGCCAATGATATTCAGAATAAAATACTGAAGGGATTAAAAGAAGTTTCAGGGACATTACAAAACGGAATTCAGGCACAGGAAATCTATTCTGAACTCAATAAATGCTACAATTATTCATCACAAGTGGTACAATTAGCATCACAGCAACCTGAGTATGCGATATTCGGTGTGAAGGCTTCGCAGAAAACCTACGAGCAAAGTCTAAAAATTGTTACCGATGTATCAGATATTCTCGCATCTGGAGAACTTAATCTTGCTACCGCAGGAGATCGATACAAAATTCTTCATAATATTTCCGAGAATGTAAAAAATCTGAAACTGTGGCTTTTGGCGATTAAGTTAAGACTTGAAAAAGCCAATCGATTGGGATTTTGGAATTCCATTAATCCATTTGCAGGATACATCAATACAGACAAAGGTATTGTTGAAAACATAATGAACAGATATAAACGGAATTTTTAAAAATCATACGATGAAGAAAGTTTTTCAAATTCTACTGATTCCAATGGTTTATATCGTGCTGACTTCTTCCGGCGGTGGTTCTACACCGGCTTGGCAGCAGGAAAACGTTTCCTTTCCGATGATGGATATTGTAATTAATGCGACGATGAAAGAACACGACAGACAAAAAGAAATGCGGCAAAAACAAATAGCCAATACCACCGTAGAAACAGCCAACAGAGCCCAATGGAATCAATTCAAGGAAAAGATTACAAAGATACAAGATCGGCTTAGGATTGTTTCATTTGCTATTCAGGCTGTACCGACCGGAATAGCAATGAGCAGGGAAATAACGAAAATAACAAACAATCAATCCGCCATTATCAATGAAATAAACGATGCTCCTTATTCAATTATTGCGGTATTGCCTTCTCAGGTTCAGTTTGTTGATGACCTGCAAATGGTAACACGGCTAATAACAGGGATCATTTTGTCTTACGGAGCTATTAACCAAATGGAAAAATCAGAACGTAAAGTATTATTAGACTATGCTTTAGATGAAGTAAAAGCAATAAGCAGAAATTCTACTCATATGCTTTTGAAAATTAGAGATATCAAAGCCAAAGTAAAACGTAATAAAAGAGCCTTTCAATATTATGTCAATAGAGATAAGCAAGTAGTTGAAAGCATAATGGATAACATCAAATCTTTCTAAAATGAAATCAAAGATTCGCAAATTCTATAGCAAAAAAGTAATAATGATATGAGCAAAAAAATATTTCTTTCCGGAGTTTTATTCTTCTCCGTTGCATCGGTAAAAAGCCAGCAAATAGTCATTAATGATAAACTCCTTTCGCAGATCACCGTAAATCACGGTGTTCGATTGGGAAGCGAACAAGCTTTTTTGGATTCCTATGAAAAGCAAAAAGAATTGTATGATGACATCAACAATAAAATCACGCAGATCATAGCCATTCAGGAGTATATCTATCAACAACTGAAAAATGTGAATTCAGCTTTGACCCAGAGCAAGAAACTTATTTATCTCTATCAATATTTAGGTAAAATAGTGACGAACTCCAATAAAATGCTGGATCTATCAGCGCAGCATCCTGAATATTCCGTACTCATTTCAAAATATTATGTTGAAATAGGCAAGCAGACGATGAAGCTTCAGCAGGAAGTTACCCAGGATATTCTCAATGAAGACAAAGATTTTCTGATGGATGCAATGGATAGGGAAATGCTTATTGAAAAGATATTTACCCGTGTCAGAAATATCAACGGAAATATTCTGTACATCAATTTACGGTTAGAGAATGCCAAGAAAATCCCTTATCTGTATCAGGTTCAGGTTCTCCGCAATTACATCAATATAGACAAAGCCATTGTTGGCGACATCATCACTAAATACCATTACCTCTTTAATTAAAAAATTATGGGAAATCTACTAAAAAAAATCAGTCTATTTCAGTTGCTCTTTTTTACAGCCACTGTGTTTGGACAATTGAGTGTAAAGAGATTGAATGACCCTTCCATTGTTGCTCAACATAAAAGAATTGTCTTTCAAGATTGGGGAGATTGGAGACCATATCCAAAATATTTTTTGGGAATCCAAACCAATTTTGCCTACGCAACAGTCTGGGGAATATGGGCTCCAAAGATCAACAGGGATTATAAAGACGGTGAAGATATTCGACCATTAAAACCTACAGGGGTGCAAAATCAGAGATTCGCCCAGTTAAAATTTCAGGAGGAAGAAGCAAAAAAAATAAAAGCAGCTTCAGATACCATTCATAAAAGAAGTGTTCAGGATTTTGCCCATTGGACGTCCGCTACTGTTGATGCCGATCCTCTTTGGCTTTTGTATTACAAACGAATGTTAAAACCAATTACCGAATTCCCCGACCATCCACAAAATTTTATTGAATGGAGATTGAAAGACCAACAAACGTTTGAAACGCTCAATACGACAGGAACCATTAGAAGGCTTAAGGAAGAGCTGGATCTCATCAAAGAAAAATACGCAATGTCCAGAAGTATGGATATGCCAAGAGGAAAACGGTTCATTATGTACCACGAAACCCTTATTAAATGGAGAAAATTTGTGCGAGAGTTAAGGGATTACAATAACAAGACAACACTTCTTACAGATTACAAAAATATTTTAAAGAACCATTCAAATTATGCTTTGCCACCTGGTTGGACACCCGCTTCAGACCAGCAAATTGTTCAAAATTTGATGAATCATTATAAACACCGATTTTAAAAATGAATAAAACGATAACATTAACTTTTTGCTTATTAACAATTCTTTTACCTGTTATGGGTTTCGCCCAGACAGACGGTGATTACAGCAATCTACTCCAATTTTTAAAGGGAGATGGTGCCTTTGAAAAGTGGTTTATGGAAGTTTTTACAAAACTGGACAACAGTGTGCAGGATAGCGCCGCCGGTTCAGCTTTGGTAGGAAAAGCAATAGGCGGTTTAGGCGCTCTGATGTACCTCGGGTACATGGGCTGGCAAATGGCTGCCGGAGACAGAGAATGGGAAATCACACCGATGCTGAAACCAATTCTTATTGGATTTACGCTTGTTTATTGGAGCGGATTTGTCAGTATGATTCAGGCACCATTTGAAGCCATTGCCGAGCCCGGAATATCAATTTTCAGCGAGATAGAATCAGAAGTTAACGACTTAAGGGTCGAGAGATTTAAGAAGCAGCAGCAATTACTCGATGCTGTCATCAAATTAAAGGCGGAAGAAGATGCCAAACAGGAAGTCATTGAGAATACTACTGAAGATGCGGATGATTCTTGGTATGACATCAGCGAAGGATTGGATAAACTCATTCAGCCCATCAAGGAATGGTCGATAAGAATGGAATTCCAAATGCAAAAATTAGTCGCGGAACTCATTGAGTTTGTTTGCCTGTCGATTCTACGCATTTGCGTGTATCTCATTTTCTTCATTCAGAAAATATGGTCTTACATTTTAATTATTTTGGGACCGATAGCTGTTGGAATGGCTCTTATTCCCGGATTTGAAAATTCATTATACAGTTGGGTCTCAAAATTCATCAACATTAATCTTTACACTTTTGTTGCCTACACGATCATCAACATCGGTCAGCAATTGATCGCTTCCGGTTATACAATGGAGATCGAAAGGTATGATACCTTATTATCCAATGGAACCATTACCAACTTAGACGCTTTAATGGTCTATGTGAGTAATTCGGGAATGATCTATAACCAGCTCTTTACCTGTGTTGCCTATGTTGTAACAGGTATCGGGGTTTTAATGACTCCAACTATTGCCGACAGTATTGTTTCAGCAGGAGGAGCCGGGGCGATGACGAAAATGAAAAGTGCCGCAGGAAAAATGGCAAGTAGTGCTAAAACAGCAATCTTGGCAGCTAAAACAGGAGGTGCTTCAGTAGCAGCAAGTGCAGCAGCAGGTTCCGCTTCGGGAAGGGTTAAGGAAGCGATGAAAAACGGAAAATAAATGTTTTACGCATGACCAACAACCTAACACTATCAACCAACAACTAAAATAAAGATGCTTATCAAAAATATAGAACAAAGAATCAAGATCAACAAGGTCATTTCATTATCTACCATTGCTTTTGCTGTTTTTATTGTCATAGCCGGATTTTTCTTTGCATACAGAATGATCGAGGATTCCAGAAAATCAATTTACATTTTAGACAATGGTGTTCCGGTTCTTGCCAAGCAGACAGATGTCCTGCTGAACCGACCTGTTGAATACAAAGCTCAAATTGAATTATTCCACCGATTGTTTTTCACGCTCGCACCAGATGATACCTATATCAAGGATAATATTCAAAAGTCATTGTATCTCATCGATGACAGCGGAAAAAAGGAATATACAAACCTAAAGGAAAAAGGTTTTTACAATCAGATCATTGCCTCCAGTTCGATGGTAAGTATTCATACTGATTCAATTGCACTCAATATGGAACAGAAGAAATTCTCTTTTTTCGGGAAACAGATGATCACACGAAAATCTTCTGTCATTACGAGGAAGCTCATCACCGAAGGTTTCTTTGAAGACATCATTAGAAGCCCCAATAATCCCCACGGTGTGATTCTTAAAAACTGGCGAATCATCAATAACGAAGAAATATCCAATCAAAATAAAAACTCTTATTAAAAATGGAAACTACATTAAAACAAAAGGGTCAGAAATGGCTTCAGTGGGCAGTTCAAAATCCAAAGAAATTCTTTACGTATTCAATGATTCTACTGTCGGTTTCATTTATTGGGTCTCTCATTCAAGGTGTCTTTTTCTCTTCCGACACTACGTTCAAAATAAGACCTCCAGTCCTCTATTCTAAGAGTAAGATGAGTCAAAATCAATCCTTAAATAATGATAAAGAGATGGAGAAGATTGTAAACGAACTGAAAGCTTTAAAAGTAAAAAGAGACCAAAATGCTTTGAAAAAAGAAGACAGCTTACGAATTGACTACTTGTTTAACCAATACCAAAAACTAAAAAATGGACATTAAAAAAATAAATTTTAAAGAAAAAAAATATGTTCTGCCACTTCTGGCTTTACCGTTTCTTTTTCTTTTCGGATATGTAGGAGCGCAGTTTGTCAAAGAAGACACGTCCGAAAAAGACAAGCCAAAAGAATTATCTCTTTCACTGGGGGATACGCAGGATTCCATTATGACCAAAAATGATGCTTACGATGCGTTTTTCAAAAAAGAGGACAACCGAACGATGCTTGGTGGTTTGGACAAAGAAGAGGATAGTTTACTGAACTATGATGATCAACTGTCCTTAGCACAAAAAAGGAAAATAGATTCATTAAAAGCAGTCAATGGCAGACAAAATCAATATGAGGCGAAAGGAAATCAATCCTCCTATTACAAACCAAATCAATCACAAAGTGACGATAAAGATTACAACAGGTCTTCGGAGATCATCAAAATGCTGAATGACAAATCTTACGGAGACCAAGAAGATAAATACGCTGATACACCAAAAGAAAAGACACAAAGTGTCCAACCAGACCCTGTAAAATATCTGAAAGAACAAATGCTCGTGATGGATTCTTTAGAAAAATCCCGTGACCCTGAGTACCAAAGTAAACTTGCCGCAGAACAGAGATTGAAATCAAATAAGGATAAGATGGACGATTTTCTCAATTCAACTTTCAATGTAAGCAAATCCGGAATAAACAGCGGTTTTAATGCTTTCTATAAGGAGAAAGATAACAGTTTTATCAAAGCGGTCATTGACGAAAATAACAAAGGCTTTCTGGGCAGCAGAATCAGGTTCCGCTTGTTGGAAGACATTTTTGTCGGAAACATAAAAATAATCAAAGGTTCGATATTATATGGTCAAATCTCAGGATTTTCAATGCAAAGAGTCAATCTCAATATTGTTTCAGTCTTTACCAAAGGGGAAATCTACCCTGTCAATCTATCCATTTACGATGTTGACGGTATGAAAGGACTGTACGTTCCGCAAAGTATTTTCAGAGATATGATGAGGGAAATGGGAAGTAACTCCGTACAAGGAACTCAAATGGATATGGGCGGAAAAGGATTCTTCTCAAGTATTGGATCCAGCCTGTTTACATCAACCTCCAAATCTATTGCCAACCTGATCAAAGAGAACAAAGCAAAATTGAAGTACAATTCTTATGTCTTTTTAATCGACGAAAAACAATTGAAAGATTCACAAAACCAAAAAAAATAAAACAATGAAAACGTTATTATACACCCTTTTAATTTTCGCAGCAAACTTACTCACTGCACAAACTGCAAGCAAAGAACAAATTATTTCCGATTTACCGGAAATTGAAATTACTGAAGGTATCAACCTGCATATTATTTCGCCGGAACCGATTCAGTATGTGGATCTGTCAACAGAAAAACTGACTGGAGATTTACCAGCTTCCAATATTGCCAGAATAAAAATCACAGACCATCCTGATTCTGATGAGAAAGGAAAAATCAAAACACCTTCCGTTTTTTTTAATGGAGATAAAATTGGAGTGATAACCGTTGTTGCGCAATCTTTCATCGCACAGTACAAAGTTGTTTACAGAAACCAGGACAACCTCAATACGATTACCAATATCCATATTCAACCCGAAGCGATGCAACCTGTAGAATTTGAAAAAATGGTTTTTTCAAATCTTGAATTGAGAAAATTTGCAATGGATATTATTAAAAAAAAATCTGAGATAAATCCAATAAGGGAAGAGAAGAATCTAAAACTCAGCTTTCAACTCAATAATGTCTATGTAATCAGTGATTACATCTTTTTGGATATGACCATCAAAAACAATTCTAATCTGAGCTACGATATTGAGGACTTGAAATTCTCTTTAGAAGACAAGAAAATACATAAAGCAACAAACAATCAAAGTGTAGATCTTACCCCAATTTTACAACTCAATCCTCAAAAACACTTCAGGAAAAATTTCAGAAATATCTATGTTTTCAAAAAATTCACTTATCCAAATAGCAAAGTAATGATGATCCGTCTCATTGAAGAGCAACTCTCTGGACGCACCATAGAAATGAAGGTGAACTATTCTGAAATTCTGAAAGCCGATACCTTTTAATAATTAATATAATGGAAAATTTTTCAATTATGCTGTGTTTCACACTCATGCTATTAATAATTACCTGTCATTCTGTTTTGATAATTGTCTTTCTTACTAAAAGAAAAGAGCTCATAAATGAGTATGAAAAGCTATTAAATCTTAAAGATTGGTATGAGAAAATATCTGAAGAGGCAGGTCGCTCCTACATTATCGAGAACGTCGAAAAAAGAGGAAATGAATTAATTGATCATTTGAATCTGTTGAATGCCAATCTTATTGAAATACAGGAACAGCAAAAAAAATTACAGGAACAGCAACAAAAGCTGCACAATAACCTATTAGAAGAACACAAATTACTTAATCAATATTTCGAAAATTATTCATAATGCAAGAACAACAACATCAAATCAAGATCTATGGCTTTTTACAAAAAGCAGTTTATGCAGTCGTTGCACTCGATTGTGCTTCGCTTTTCTACTTTAATGCTGATGTTCCGGTAATATCCAACTTGTTGAAAAATTTTTCAAAGCTGAGCTTTATTTACCCACCTATCAATGCCAAATTTGCAATATTAATTCTAATCGGATTAGTGGCTATCGGAACAAAAGCCAAGAAGAAGAAAGACCTTAATATTAGTAAAGAGATTATTGCTCCTATGATATTGGGATTGCTGATGATTTTCTCTTCATTGGTTTGGCAAAATGAGGCAGGAAATGCTAAACTTCCGAAAGTATTTCCCAGCTTAAATCTCTATCAGATAATTTATGCTGTTCTTTCTTTTTTAGGGGCAGTTATTCTTCAAATGGGTGCAGATAGTATTTCAAAACTGATGCAGCAGAAAATGGGAAAAGACCGATGGAATGTTGAAGAAGAATCTTTCGACCAAAATCAGGAATTGGTAACATCGGATGTCACAATCAATATTCCATACTTGTTCCGTTACAAAAACAAAAGCAATAAAGGTTGGATGAACATCAATCCTTTTAGAGGAACGATGGTCATTGGAACACCAGGTTCTGGTAAATCTTTTGGTGTGATCAATCCTGCCATAAGACAAATGATTGCAAAAGGTTTCTGTCTCTGCATCTACGATTTTAAATTTCCTGATCTAGCACAGATTGCATACTACCATTATTTGTTGAAAAAAAGTAAGGAAGCAGACTACGATTACAATTTCCACGTCATTAATCTGAAAGAGGTTGAAAAATCAAAACGAGTCAATCCATTTCACAAAAAGTACATCCAAACTTTAGCAGAAGCCCAGGAAATGGCAGAATCAATGGTTTCATCTCTACAGAAGGGAGGTTCGAGTTCCGGAGGTGGTTCTGAAGCTTTCTTTACCCAATCCGCCATCAATTTTCTGTCTTCCTGTATTTATTTTTTTGCAACATTTGAAAATGGAAAATATTCTGATCTGCCTCATATTCTTTCCTTTATGAACCGCAGTTATAAAGAAATTTTTGACACACTTTTTACCAACGAAGAAATTTTCTCTTTGCTTTCGCCTTTCAAAACGGCGTATGACAACAAAGCGTTTGATCAGCTGGAAGGACAAATTGGAACTTTGAAAATATTCCTTTCCCGATTGGCAACTAAAGAAAGCTTTTGGGTGTTTTCGGGAGATGAAGTGGAATTGAAGATTACTGATCGTGAAAATCCATCCATTATCATATTAGCATCAGATCCGGGAACACAGGATATTAACTCAGCCCTTTATTCCTCGGTGTTAAACAGGACTTTAAGATTGATCAATTCCAAGCACAATTTACCGGGAGGAATTATCGCAGACGAATTTCCGACGATTTATATTCATAAAATTGATAACATCGTGGCCACTGCAAGAAGCAATAAAGTTGCTGTAATGCTTGGATTACAAGAAATTCCGCAGCTCAGACAGTTCTACAAAAAAGAAGTTGCAGATACTATTTCTGCGATTGTTGGAAATATTATTTCCGGTTCTGCCAGAGACAAAAATACATTGGATTGGTTGGAAAAACTATTTGGGAAAATTAAACAGAAATCATACTCACAATCAATTTCACAGCAAGGGACGACCACCAGTATTAATGAAAAGATGGACAATATGATTCCTGCCGGAAAAATTGCGGCTCTGAAAACCGGAGAAATGGTTGGAATGATCGCACAGGGAGAAGAAAATGATGCTGAGGAATATAAAACGTCTGCAATTAGTGGTAAAATTAACCTGGATATGAAAGCGATTCAAGAAGAAGAAAAAAACTATGTTAAAATGCCATCTTATTACTCTTTTGTAGATAAAAAAGGGGTTAACCGCAAAGAAGAAGTGCTGATGACCAACTTTAGAAAGATCAACAAAGAAGTGGAACTCATTGTGAATGAAAATATTAAAGCTGCGTAAAATGAAAAAACTAAAATACACATTTACATTGATGGCGCTGTTTTACAGCTGCTTATGCTTTGCCCAATTCAATACGATTACACCAACAATACCGAAAAAATCTGAAAATCCAAAGGTATCCGAAAAATCTAATATTGAAGATCCGGTAAAACAAAAGAAGGCTAAGAAATCTTGGAAGCAAGTTTTAAATATCACCACAAAATCAGATTTAAAAAATGAAACCAAAGGTTCGACGAAGTGGTTAACGAGTCAAATAGATTCACTGAAAACACTGATTAAAGAGTATAGCAGTGTAAAAGAAATACGAAAAAATGAGTTTGAAAAACTGAAAGATTCTTTGATGCTGCAAGCACAAAATAGAGTAGAAGAAACAAAGAAAGCATCAAAAAAACAAAACTTTTTTACAACGTATGATTTTGTAGACGAACCTGCAGCATCTTTTTCAAAAATTGTAATGCCTCTTAAAAACAAGATTACCATTACATCTTCTTATGGGACAAGAACTCATCCTATTTTCGGAACAAAAAAAACGCACAACGGCATCGACCTTAAAGCCAGTTATGAGAATGTCTATTCTGTAATGGATGGAATTGTTACAGCAACCGGTTGGGATTCTAAAGGCGGAGGGAATTTCATAAAGGTAAAACATTTTAACCGTTTCGAAACTTCCTATCTACATCTTTCAGAAATGTATTATCGAGCTGGAGAAATAGTAAAAGCTGGATTTGTCATCGGAAAAAGCGGGAATACCGGAAACTCCACAGGACCACATCTGCATTTTTCGGTGAAAGAATTCGGACAAAACATCAATCCTTCTCATTTTTTAAATGACCTCATAAAAGTAAACAATTTAATAGCAACATACAATGAATAACATAACCTTACCTACCGATGAACTGAAAAAATACGGAATTATTAATGAGGATAATTCTTTCTCTAAAAAGCTAAATATAGAGGATGTTCAGAAATTTCTGCAAGGATATACCATCGTTGCAGACCACGACAAAAACAGGGCGACTTTTCAGCTGACTGATAATAATACTAAACTGAAGGTCATCTTTTTGGAAAGAGATAAAAGTATTTCTGACATCCTCGAAAACAGTAAAAATAATATTCAATATACTGATGTCAAGAATGTTTCTAAATCTGAAAATGAACTGAGTTTCGAAAAAAAAGCTTTCATTTTTGACAAAGAGACCGAAAAAGTAGTTGAATTTGATTTCATTAAAAATGCAAGAGAATTGACCGCAATTATTGCAGATAAAAAAAATACAGAAGAACTTAACCGTTACATAGCAGAACTTCTAAAACTTAAATCTTTTCTGCAAGATAAAATTGTTCAGTTCCCAGAAATGGCAAAAGAAATTACGAATGATTTGAATATTGTATCCAAAGAATTTAATACAGTTGCTGGAATCTCTGAAAAGCAAAATCACTCTCAAAAGCAGGAAAAATCAGATTTACAACTAAATGTGAACGACCCTGATGTCTATCAGGATGCCAATCGAATGAGAGATGAGGAAAGCCAAGAGCAGGACGAGGAAATACCAAAGTCAAGAGGTTTTAGAAGATAGCTTAATAGGTGGAAAAAATGGAAGACAATCTAACCTGGTTTGATAAGAATATAGTTCCCAGAACGAAGGCTTATAAAAATTTTGTGAAGGAAATTGAAAACACTTCACCTGAACAGTTTTTTCGGGACGGAGAGAGGCTGTTTACCGATAGAGAGAAAAAGTTTATGGCAATTCATCAATCTAAGGGAAAAGAATTTATTCAAGGTTCAAATTTTACATTGAAAACATTTTTCAATTCAAATCAGGGTTTCCCTATTGAGGATAAATTTAATACTACCGCTGAATTAGTCAGATTTATTGAAAAGCAGCGACTAGCCAATAAACATTTGATTTTGCAAAATAACAGGGAGTCTACTGAAATTGCTATAAGTAATGAGTCCATAAAACAGAAATTTCTCTCTGATCTCTGGGCTCAGGAATTGGAGAAAAAAACTGATTTAAGTTCCGGATTGACCTATACGCAAATTGATGAAAAGCAAGCTCATCATTATCGAAATTATGAAGTTGAAGCTGTAAAGTTATCATTAGAAGGGGTTCATCAAATTGAAATGACTGATCTGGAAGAAAATGCAGACTTTTTTTCAGATGAAGGCTTTGAAGAAAATTTAACCCCTGCATCTGACCTTCCGGACGGCTGGACCTGGAACGATTACGATGATGGGAGTGGCTCGCTGAAGAGTCCAAGCGGTCATAGGTATTACAGCTATGATCTGCAAACTCAGGAATATACATTACCGTACGGTCGGCGAGAATGGACAGGTATGAGAGATTTTTATGATGCTCCAAAAAGTTTGAACGAATTCAAAAGCTATGTCGAAAACGACTTAAAAGCAAAAGCGGTGCAAAATAATCTTTATCCGAAACTTTCCGAAGAGGAAAAAAATGATATTCTCAAATACAGGATCTTTATGAAAGAAAACGAATTCATACTGGAGAACTTGCAGATCACAGCGAGCCAAAGAAAAGCTTATTCAGAGAAAATGGAATTCGGAACAACAGATGGAGATTATTCTCTTACAAAGGCACAAATGGACACAATCCCAAATGTTATTGATGGTCATACGTTGTCAAAAAATGACAAATACGAATTGGCTTTCGGCCTATTGGAAAAACAGCTATATGGGGAATCCTACGAATTATTGGATAGCGGTGAAATTCTAAAAAATTATCTGGATGAAAATGTTTTTTCAAGAAACAGAATATTAACAATGAATGATATAAAATTTAACAATCAAACCCCAAACATTATGGAAACACAGAACGAATATGAACCATCTCAGTATCCGAAATTTCAATTAAAATATCTTGGTTTCGGAGAAGGAGAACAACTGCACAAAGATTTAGAAAACGGAATTAATGCTCCCGAAAAAGAGTTCGAAATTAAAACCACTTCCGACAAAACGATGCCCGGAAATGAAATGGAATTCACGTTAAAATTCAATAAGATAGAAAATGGAAGTGTCTTTATGAATTTTTATAATGCTAAACTCACTAAAGCAAATGGCGACGTTATCTCCCACAATTTTCCTGTTAACAGGGTGAATACATTTACTGCTAAAGAAGCAGTCAACCTTTTGGAAGGGCGTACGGTAAAAATACAATTTCACAATCCGAAAACAGAAAAAATAGAACCTGCATTTGCCAAACTGAATTTTAACGAACCCAAAACCGAAAAAGGAAATTACAATTTCCAGAATTTTTACAAAAATTATGGAGTTGATACGGCTCAGATCGTAGAAAAATCCAAACTGATCTTCGATAAGCCGGAATGGAAGGAAAGTACCATAAAATCTTTGGAAAAAGGAAATATCGTGAAGGTAAAATTTGAATTGGATGATAAAGTAATAGAAGGCAAAGCGGTGCTGAATCCGCAATACAAAAATCTGAATCTGTATGATTCTGATATGAACAGAATCAATACCAACAAGCCTTTAGAAGGTTTGGAACAAGACAACAAGCACGAAAAAAATAACGTGAAAGAACAAAGTATTAAACGATAGATAACACTTACAACCAATCATTTATTTCCCAGCGGTAAGTCAAATTAATTAGGCTGCCGCTTTTTTAAACCCTATATCTATGAAAAAACTTTTAATACTACCCAGCTTGTTTTTTCTTTTTGTAAGCACTTCCTGCCACAAAGAAATCAAATCCGAAAAAGGAGGAATCGATGTTGTCTCCAATGTATATTTTGATGTTTCCAAAAATCTGAACAATATCCAAAGTTTTCATTTGTCAAGCCTTAATTATTCAGGAGATTCCATAATAGAAAGGATTCCGGATGTTGATGCTCCCGAAATAACCCAACAGATTTATTTCATTAAAGATTCATTGTGCTATACTATTGAAAATGAAAATCCCGGCAAAATTATTCTGTCAGACATCATAAAGAAACAAAAGCCGCTTTCGGTTGAAAAGAAAAAAGGAGGAACATTGTTTTCTCAGGAAAAAATCCCCAATTACAGAAACAGAAAAAATCTGAATGATACGGTTTTGTTTAAGAAAAAATACAAACGATTTGAAATCAACTCACCTTGGATGTACACCCGGTTTTACATTTATCCAACGGATACTATTTTACCGTACTCTATTTACAAACACGCGGAAAAGGACTACCACGGAAGGCTCGAAAGGATTGATTCTTACAATAAAAAGACGGACATATTCGTGACGCTTCAATTAATATCAAGAAAAAACTGGGACAGTGAAGCCAAAGAAATTTTTGAATTTAACCACTTCATAAAAAACAGAAAAAAGTGAAAGATGAAGATTTTTTTAATGAGATAAATGATGACATTTCTGTAGTTGAAGGAAATAAAAAGGAACTTATTGTTTTCACAAACAGTAAGGATATGCTTTCATTCTTGGAGCTTCTTCAATTGAACAAGCAAGTCAATAATAGAACAATTATTACCTTAAATTCCGGTTCCAATAGCAAAAAGTTCCTCAATAGATACCAGAATTATGATGGCAAAATGTTTTTATGTCTGAGCGGGGACAGAACAGGAAATGCAATAACCAGAAAAATTCTTACAGAATTTAATGGCAAAAATATCAAAGACGTTCGTCCGTTGTATGAAATTTCTGAAAATGGGAATCAAGACCTGACCGAATATTTAGAGAATAAACTCAATTTTCAAGATAAAAATACTAATTTAGTTGAACCAAAAATTTCTGAAAATGAAAGCAATGCAATTGAATCCGGAACAACATCCGATCCTCAGCAAGTGGGAAACGGAACACCTGAACAAAACACTGGAGAACTTGGCTCAAAAATCCAATCCGAGCAAAACGGAAGTTACGAAAGCGGACAAGCAGTGGGCAGCAACAATGCTGGAAATGGACTTGCAGGCACAGAACGGAGCGATTTGGGAAACCGAAACCGAGGAAGAGGATCCAATGGAGGAACACAACCGCAAAATGATGAAAAAAATGAGGGAAGAGAATATTCCTTGGGCGGAATCGTATCCGGGAGAGCTATATCCGATAGAAGAAGATCCGATAGAAGACCTTCCGAGGTAAGTGAAAATTCAACAAATAAGGTAGAGCTAGATGTTCTCATTTCAAAATATAAAGGGCGAAAACTTAATAATGAACAAGTTGCGGAAGTAGTTTCTGCAGCTTGTTTTGTTTCTAATGACAACAGAATTCTTCTCAAAGAAAATCTGAAAGTCACGGATGATTTAAAAGAAATCTGCAATCAATTCCAAAGTGGCGGAACCGCAAAAGAAGGCAGAGGGATTTTAGATGAATATTACACACAAGATAAAATTGTCGATGCAGTCCGCAATTTAATCAAAGACCATTTCAAAACTCAAAAAGAAATTTCTGTTTTAGAACCCAGCGTTGGTACAGGAAATTTTATCTATGCCACTCGCGAATTATCTGTAAATTCTAAAATTACAGGCTTTGAAATCAACGAAACCACGGCGAAAATTGCAAAAATTCTACATCCCGAAGTCGAGATCAACCTTCGTTCGTTTGAAACTGAATTTATTGATGACAGAGGTAATAAAAAAGACTCAAAAGATTTTTCAGAAAGATATGATTTGGTCATCGGAAATCCGCCTTATGGCGAACATCGTGGGCTTTACAAAGGATTAGGCGAAGAACCTAAAATTTCAAAATACGAAGATTATTTTGTTAAACGGTCATTAGATTCTTTGAAACCCAACGGCGTTTTGGCGATGGTTCTTCCATCAGGTTGGCTCAACCGACAAAAGAATTTACAGAATGCTAGTGTTTTGGAAGGTTTCCGTTTACCCAATGGCGCTTTTGCAGGAACACAAATCGGAACGGATATTATCATTCTCAAAAAAAACAATCACCAGATTTCTGCGGATATTTCCAAATATTTTGAAAATAATCACACAAGAGTTCTCGGGGAAAACCGTGAGAAAACCAATCGTTTTGGGCGTTTGGAAAATTATATCCACGGAAATTTGGATGAAGCTCTCTTTAAGATTGAACAATTTAAAAATAAAAAAGAAACCGAGAGAATCGGAAATCTTTTTGAAGATTTGTTTTTAGAAAATACTGAGTCCAATTCTGTTACAAAAGTTCCTGTAAAAAAAGAAATTATTGCGGAGAAAATAGATGAGTTGAATTTAACAGAAACTCAAGAAAAAATTGAATTGGTACTTTCTAAACTCAATAACATCAAGTTTAAATCTCCCACCATTACGACTGAAATAAGAAAGTATGAAAAACTGCGCGAAGATTTAATCACAAAACCAGCATCGTTTTCAGAAGAAAAATTAAAAGAATTGATAGAAAAAAGTGATAGAATAATTTCTATTCACAATACGAGAACTGAGAAGGAATATAAAGTCCAAACGGAGCCTTCCATAAAGAAAGGAATTTTAAAATATCAATTCTCCAAACAGGATGAAATTGTAAATACTTCCTTGCAAAATAGTTCAAACATTACGAAAGAACAAATTGAAGCATTCAGAGATACATCTTACGATGGAACGCTCAACAATCACGAAAAACATTCCAAATTTTCAAATTATTCTGATGGAGTTTGGATTCACGATTTTTATTATGCAGAAGGAAATATTTATGCGAAGTTAGAGCAGCTCGAAAAAGATTTTGCAGATAAAAATGCTGTTGGTGGAACGGAAAATCAGTACGAAAAACAAAAAGCATTATTAGAAAATGTTCTACCAAAAGCGAAATCTTTAGATGAAATTTATATCAGTCCGAACCACGAGTTCGTGCACAAATTTGAGTTAGGCCAAATAGAAAAAGACCAATATAATCATATTACAAAACGTACCGAATCAGTCATTGTAGATTACAATCTTGCGGAAAGATTCAAAGACTTTGTAGGCACTTTGTCAAGTGAAGCCTTTGCGGGTTCTTCAGCTTGGGAAGTGCGAAGCTTTGTAGATAATGAAACGGTTACAGGAAGCGATAAAGAGCGAAATGCGTTAGTCAGAGAAAGACGAAAAGCTGCTGCGAATGATTTGTTTTACAAATTTGTACGTGAAGAATTATCAGATGACATTAGAACTCGTTTTGTAAAAGATTTTAACCGCAATTACAATAACATCCACGTTCCGGATTATTCTAAATTCCCATTGTTTTCAAAGATTCATAAGAATTTCAAAGGAAAGGAATTTAGATTAGCAGAGGTTCAGAAGGCGGGAATCGGAAGACAGACCACAAAAGGCGTAGGACTTTTAGCGCACGAAGTGGGTTATGGAAAAACATTGTCCGGAATCCTTTCAATGCACGAAGCAATGGAAAGAGGAAATGCGAAAAGACCAATCATCGTAGTTCCGAATGACAGCATTATGAAACAATGGGTGGAAACGATTTTTGAAACGATTCCCAACGCGAAAGTTAATGTTTTAGGGAATTTGGGGAAAGATTATGACCTTTCAAAATTTGATAATAAAGACGGAGAAATAACCATCGTTACTTATGAAGGTTTTAACAATATTGGATTTTCATCAGAAATAACCGAAGAACTTTCGTCAAAATTCAGTTACATCTCTGCAAGTGAAATGAAGGGCGTTACCAATACCGAAAGAGACCTCCAAATTGAGTTTCAGAAAGAAAAGGAGATTGAGGGAAAAATGAAGCGTGGTAAAATCTATGACTGGGAAGATTTTGGATTCGACCATTTGACTTACGACGAAGTTCACAATGCCAATCATATTGTAGGAAAAGTAAAAATTGAGGACCGAAGATTTGCGTCCGATTTTAGAAGTCAAAACCAACAGACTTCCAAACTGGGAATCAATACCTGGATGGCAGCTCAGTACATTCAAGACAAAAACGACGGAAGAAATGTGACCTTGCTTTCCGCAACGCCTTTTACCAACAAGCCTTTGGAATATTATTCCATTCTTTCTTTAATAGCAAATAAAAGATTAGAAGAATCGGGATATTTCAACGTCAATACTTTCTTCGAGACCTTTATGGAAGCGGATAATGATATGGAAATTGATGCAAAGGGTGATGTGAAATTTAAAGCCAACGTTCGGAGATTTAAAAATAATTCGCTGTTTCAACAATTACTTTCGGAATTCATTGATATAAAAGGAGAAGAAGACAATCCTGAATTAATTCGTCCCAACAAAATTAACAAAGAATATAAAATTGAACAGAATGATCTCACAAGAGAACAGTATGAGCTGCTCAATGAAAATTTCAGTGAGACTGAAAAAGGAGCAATTTTAACACATATTCTCAATGCCAGATTGATTGCTATTTCACCGTATTTATCGCCATTTTATGATGGCGAAGAACCTTCAATAAAAAAATTCATAGAAAATTCTCCGAAGTTAAAAGACACGATGGATTTGATAAGGCAGAACAAAAAAGATCTTCCTGACTCAGGACAAATTGTGTATTCTGAATTAGCAGTTGCTCAGTTTCCAAAAATAAAAGAATATCTCATAACAGAAATTGGTTACAAACCCGAAGAAATCGGAATCATTACCGGGGCGACCAATAAAAACCAAAGAATTTCTATTCAAAATGATTTTAATGAAGGAAAAATAAAAGTAGTTATTGGAAGTGAAGCCATTCAGGAAGGAATGAACCTTCAGGAAAACACAACCGATGTTTATATGCTTACGTTGCCATATAATTTTACGTCACTCCGACAAGTGGAAGGACGAGCCTGGAGGCAAGGAAACAAGAACGAAAATGTGCGGGTTAATTTTATGCTGACCAATGACAGTATTGATGTGTTTATGCTTCAAAAACTGCAATCCAAACAGGCAAGATATTTAGAAGCAATGAAAAAAGGAGCCGATGTTTTGGATATTTCAGACATCAGGACTCAAGAATTAAAAACCTCCATCATTACCAATCCCGAAACCAGAGCCAATATCGAAATCGAACTCATTAAAAAGAAGATTGAAAGTGAAAAAAATAAACATTTGGCCGATAGTGCATTTGTTCTGAGAAAATATGAAGATGTTTTGAAAGTAAAAGAATTGGTAACCCAAGCCGAGCATTCATATAATAGAATTGAAGGCTATTCGAAAAATGGCGATGCAAATGCTGAATATTGGGCAACCCAATTACCATCATATCAAAAAACAATTGAACTTCATAAAGTTCAAGTACAAGAAGTAATTGAAAATTTAGCTCAGAAAGGAATAGATGTTACTCAAATTGAATATCAAACCAAAATGACTGAAGATAAAATTGCGGAACTGGATAAAAAGCTGGAAGAGCTTCCAGCAGTTAGAGAAAATTTAGTAGTTCAATACAGAATAGAAAAAGAGGAACAGCTTAAAGCGAATGAAAATAGAAATTATGTGAGAGAAAGAGCGAGGGAAAATACAGTTTTATATAACAATTTAACAACAGTAGATTTTATAGATAAAGTATTAAACCAAAAAGAGAATATTTACTTAGATAATTTTCAGAATGTTGTCCGAAGAAGGTAGTTATTTATTTGTATATAGCTTAGTAAGATATATTTATATTGATTGTTTAGTACGGATTATTAAAAGAGATTTGTGCTTTGTAAGATACTGTAGTATAAATAATTTTTTTTAAAAGTCTTGTTAGTAATAAATTTTAAAAAAATAGATAAAATTTAATATATATTTATAAATGTAAAATAATTAACTTTGTCGCATGAATTTTCTAAGATTGCTTTTTACAGTCTACTTCATGGCATTATCATTAATGCCATGCATGGATGTTGCAAAAGCGCAATCAAAAAATGAAAATGTATCATATTCCTATATAAAATCTGAGCAAAACGATGCTCATTCAAAAACAGATTCTTGTTCTCCTTTTTGTTATTGTAATTGCTGCAGAATCAGCGTTACTTCGCTCAAAATAAATCCTGTTTTAGAATATCGTAAACAGATAAAAGAGTACTATTCTAAAAAAATTCTTTTCATAAAGAATGACTTTGCATATTTGGTGTACGATCAGATATGGCAACCTCCTAAAATATAATTTTTGTTAATCAGACGGAAGAATTGTCTTTCGTCAAAACAGTTATGGAAACATTGCAATAGCATTGCGTTGTATTCTTACTCATTTTTGTCGCTCGATTTTTAGAACAAATAGTTGTTCCAAAAGGTAGTTGTGACATTCAATAAAAATTATATTCTCATGTTAGATAAAATCATAAGATTTAGCATCAAGAACAAGATTGTCATTGGTATAATGACCTTGTTGTTGATTATTTGGGGAGTTTGGAGCGCAACCAAACTTCCGATCGATGCCACACCCGACATCACCAACAATCAGGTTCAAATAATCACGGTATGTCCTACTTTGGCCGGTCAGGAAGTTGAACAGTTGGTGACATTCCCTATAGAACAGAGTATTGCTAATGTTCCTGATATTGAGGAGACCAGAAGTATTTCACGATTCGGTTTGTCTGTAATCACTGTTGTATTTAAAGAAGAGGTTGACGTTTATTTTGCCCGCCAATTGATCAGTGAAAAGCTGAAGCAGGCTGCTGAAGAAATTCCAAAAGGAATTGGCACACCAGAGTTGGCTCCGGTAAGTACAGGACTTGGGGAAGTATATCAATACATCCTTCATCCAAAGAAAGGAAGTGAGAAAAAATACGATTCCAAAGAACTTCGTACAATGCAGGACTGGATCGTTCGAAGACAGCTTAATGGTACTCCCGGAGTTGCAGAGATTAACAGCTTCGGAGGACAGCTAAAACAATATGAGGTCGCTGTTAACCCTGATCGTCTACGAGCGATGGGAGTTAGTATTTCTGATATTTTTGCAGCTCTTGAAAAAAATAATCAGAACACAGGCGGAGCCTACATTGACAAAAAGCCTAATGCTTATTTTATCCGTGGAATTGGACTTGTGACCTCTCTTGAAGATGTTGGGAATGTTGTAGTTAAAAATGAAACAGGGAGTGTGCCTATATTCATTAAAGATGTTGCTGAGGTTCGTTTGGGAAGTGCGGTTCGATATGGTGCCATGACATTTAATGGTGAGGTGGATGCTGTAGGTGGAGTGGTGATGATGCTTAAAGGTGCTAATAGTAATGAGGTAGTGCAATTAATCAAAGAAAAAATACCAACTATTCAAAAATCTTTACCTACTGATGTGATTATTGAGCCTTATTTAGACAGAACTAATCTAGTTGGCAGAGCTATTGATACTGTCGAGAAAAATCTTATCGAAGGAGCGTTGATAGTGATTTTTGTGCTGGTAGTATTTCTCGGTAATTTACGAGCCGGTCTTATTGTGGCATCTGCCATTCCGTTGTCCTTACTCTTTGCTTTGGGAATGATGAACGTTTTCGGAGTAAGTGCCAACTTAATGAGTTTAGGGGCGATTGATTTTGGATTAATTGTCGACGGAGCTGTTATTATTGTTGAAGCGACTCTTCATCACTTAGGATTGCGGAAAACAACACGTCTTCTTACCCAGTCTGAGATGGATGAAGAGGTATTTCTTTCAGCTTCTAAAATCAGAAGCAGCGCAGCATTTGGGGAGATTATTATTTTGATTGTCTACATTCCTATTTTAACGTTAGTAGGTGTTGAGGGTAAGATGTTTACTCCGATGGCTAAAACTGTAGGTTTTGCAATCTTTGGTGCATTGATATTATCATTGACCTATATTCCAATGATGAGTGCACTTTTTTTATCGAAGAAAATCTCGCATAAAGAAAATTTCTCAGATAAAATGATGAACCGACTCCAAAAAATCTATCAACCTCTACTAGAGAAAGCTTTAAAAGTAAAATATTGGTTAGTAAGTGTTACTGTTGCATTATTTGCAGTTTCATTATTTATATTTGGAAGAATGGGGGGCGAGTTTATCCCTCAACTCCAAGAAGGTGATTTTGCTTTTCACTGTATTCTTCCACAGGGAAGTTCATTAAGTCAGAGTATTGAAACCTCTATGCAGGCCTCCAGGCTGATCAAGCAGTTTGACGAAGTTAAAATGGTTGTAGGGAAGACCGGTGCTGCTGAAGTGCCTACTGATCCAATGCCTCCTGAAGCTACTGATATGATGGTGATCTTAAAACCGCAAAGTGAATGGAAAACAAAAAAATCATATGATGAATTAGCAGATGAGATCTCTGAAAAGCTTGAAGCTATTCCCGGGGTATTTTTCGAAAAAAATCAACCGATCCAGATGCGTTTCAATGAGTTGATGACAGGAATCAGACAAGATGTAGCGGTTAAAATTTTCGGTGAAAATTTAGATTCTTTAGCGATATATGCGGATAAAACAGCAAAAATTATTCAGTCTGTTAATGGTGCGAGTGCTCCACAGATCGAACGTGTTAGTGGTCTTCCGCAAATTAATGTTGAATATGACCGCACAAGAATGGCTAATTACGGGCTGAATATTGAAGACGTAAATACTGCTGTAAGTACTGCTTTTGCAGGTCAGGCTGCAGGTCAGGTATTTGAGAATGAAAGAAGGTTTGATCTGGTGGTTCGTTTGGATAGTTTACATAGAACCAGTATTGATGATGTCAACAATCTGATGGTGTCTACGAAGACAGGAATACAGATCCCGCTTTCACAGGTGTCCAATATCAATTATAAACTTGGCCCCGCACAGATTAGTCGTGAGGCAGGTAAAAGGAGAATCGTCATTGGTTTTAACGTAAAAGGCCGAGATGTAGAAAGTGTAGTAGAAGAAATCCAGCAGAAGCTTAATAAAGAAAAATTACCATCAGGATATTATTATACATATGGCGGACAATTTGAGAATCTTAAAGCTGCCAGTAAACGACTGACCATTGCTGTACCTGTATCATTATTTTTGATCTTTATGCTGTTATATTTTACTTTTGGTTCGCTAAAGCAGGCTGCCTTGATCTTTACGGCAATTCCAATGAGTGCTATCGGCGGTATATTCGCGTTAATGCTTCGCGGTATGCCTTTTAGTATCAGCGCGGGAATTGGGTTTATTGCATTATTTGGTGTAGCGGTACTTAATGGTATTGTGTTGATCGGAACATTTAACGAGTTAGAGAAGGAAGGTGAAACCAATATTTTAAAACGTGTGATGGAAGGAACTAAAACTCGTCTGAGACCTGTTTTAATGACAGCCACAGTCGCATCATTAGGATTTTTACCTATGGCAATTTCAACCGGAGCCGGGGCAGAAGTGCAGAAACCTTTGGCGACCGTTGTAATCGGGGGACTGGTTACAGCAACTTTCTTGACTCTTTTTGTTTTACCGATGTTATACATTATCTTCAGTACTAAACTAAAAATCAAAAAGCCTTCAGGTAATAAGCCACTGACAGCGGTTTTAGTTTTAGGTTTTTTATTCATTGGACAGACCTTTAACGCACAACAAGGTACCCCTGTTACAGTTGAGGAAGCTACGAGCATCGCATTGACCAACAATAATTTAATGCGGTCGAAAGATTTGGATATTAAAGTAACAGAGGCACTGAAACCTACTGCTAAAGAACTTCCAAAAATGAGTTTAGATGCTCAGTTAGGCCAATACAACAGTAAAAAATTCGATCAATCTTTTTCTATATCTCAAAGTATTCCGTTTCCAACATTGTTTAAAGCAAGAAGAGAACTTATCGCTGAACAGATCAAAGGAAAGCAGATCAATAAGGAGATTTCGGTCAACGAACTTGCAAGACAGGTTAGGACCTATTACTATCAGATCGAATATCTGCAATTTAACCAGTCAAAATTAAAAAATCTGGATAGTTTATATCAGGATTTTATAAGAATTGCTACGGTCAGATTTAAATCAGGAGATATTAAAAAGATAGAGATCAATACTGCAGAAACTCAGAAAGGGGAGATCAATTTGTTGTTGAAGCAAAATGAAGTTTATTTGAATAATGCATACAAAAACTTAAAAACCTTATTGAATACTTCGGGAGACATCTCGGTTCCTTATAACACAAATTATGAGCCCCTGAAAGCTAATTATGTATTTGACAGCGCGTCAATAGCGAATCATCCAACAGTAAGGTCTTACTATCAGGAGATGACCATAGCAGAAAAAAATAAAAACGTTGAAAGGTCTCTGGGCCTACCTGATTTCAGTATAGGTTACACCAATCAGTCTTTAATCGGTACCCAGACGATCAATGGTATGGATCGGAATTTTAATGCGGGAAATAGATTTCACGCAGCAACTATTGGCGTTACGATTCCCCTGACTTTCGGTGCTACAAAAGCGAGAATGCAATCTTGGGAGTTCCAAAAGCAAGTAGCGGAATCTAATGCAAAATTACAGCAAAAACAGCTGGAAGCGCAACTGGAAAACGCTTTGAATCAATATCAGCAGGATGTAGAGCAATATAATTATTATATTAATCAGGCTATACCCAATGCTGAGAAAATAGCTAAAGCCGGACAATTGGGATATAAAACAGGAGAAATTTCCTACGTTGAATATCTTTTTGCGCTTCAGACTTCTACCAATATTCAATTAAAGTATCTCGAATCGATTCAACAGGTTAATCAATCTGTTATTACCATTAATTCTATCATAAACAAATAAAATGAAAATTAAATATAATATAGTATCTACGCTGTTAATTTCTTTTTTAGTCTTAAGCTGTGGAAAAAAAGAAGCCTCTGAGGAAACGGAAGTAAAAGCAAAAACCGAACAGGTAGAGGAGGCTCATGAAGAGGCACCGCAAACGATCGCGGCATTAACAGAAGAACAAATGAAAGCAGTCGGAATCTCCTTAGGTAAAATTGAGATGAAAGATCTGACCTCACTTGTTAAAGCCAATGGTGTATTGAGTGTTCCCAACAATAGAAAAGCTACCGTTACCTCTCTGTATGGTGGGGTGATTAAGACATTAAATGTACAGATAGGAGATCATGTGAGGAAAGGGCAGGTAATTGCATCAATCAATAATCCCGAGTATATTCAGCTTCAGGAGCAATATCTTACAGTGAACAGCAGGATCGCGTTTGCTGAACAGGAATATAGAAGGCAACGTGAACTATTTGATAATGATGCCGGAGCAAAAAAGAATCTGCAAAGCTCTGATGCTGAATTAAAAAGTTTAAGAACCCAAAGATCATCACTACAGAGACAGCTCCAGCTTATGGGGATCAGCCCGGGTAAAGTAAGCAATGGTAATCTACGATCTGGGTTGGTTATAACTTCACCGATCAGTGGAACCGTAAGCAGTATCAATGCGCAGATTGGAAGTTATGTTGATGTGGCATCACCAGTTCTTGATATTATTGATAATAGTTCTATCCATTTAGATCTTCAGGTTTTTGAAAAGGATCTACCTAAAATGAAAGTTGGACAAACTGTACAGTTTAAGCTGACCAATAATCCGGAAACTTTGTATAACGCTACCGTATTTAGTATCGGGTCGTCATTCGAAAATGAGAGTAAAACGATCTCTGTACATGCGAGTGTTACAGGAAATAAAGTGGGGTTGATCGATGGGATGAATGTTACCGGAATGGTAAGCCTTGGAAACTCAAGCACCGCTGCCGTTCCTGATGAAGCAATCGTGGAAGCTGACGGTAAATTCTATGTTTTCATACAGACTTCTAAAAAGCCTGAAGAACATGCTGAAGAGGAAGAAGGGGGTGAGAAAGAGGAAGGTACAAAAGAGGCAGCGCATACCAAGAATCAAGGAAAAACATTGAATTTTGAGAAAATAGAAATTGTTAAAGGTTCTTCAGATCTAGGTTATACTGCAATCACTCCAGTGACCAAAATTGCACCTGATACAAACATTGTGGTAAAAGGTGCATTCTTCGTCAATGCTAAATTATCTAATTCAGGAGGGCATGAAGATTAGATTTATTATTACGAAAGCCTTTATATAAAAGTTTCAGCTGTAATAAAAAATAACATTATGCTACGAATCGAATTAAATCGTGAACTACGTATCATAATGTTATATCAAATCTATAAACAAAAGTTATGTTACTAAACAAGAAAATTTCAATCTGGTATTTTATTGATCAAATTAAAAGCCAAATATTACTGATTGTTATACTTGCTGTAGGTATAGGTTTGTTGGATCTGCATCCTATTTTCAAAAAAATATCAATTCCATTAAGCATTCCCGCAATTTTAGGAACTGCTGTATCACTGCTACTTGCATTTAGGACGGCGCAGTCATACGAGAGATGGTGGGAAGCAAGAACCGTTTGGGGTGCTATTGTTAATGATTCCAGGTCTCTTATCCGATTAATTATTCAGTTCATTCCTCAGGATAGTGCGGACGTTAAAATATTTGCAGAAAGACAAATCGTATGGGTCTATGCGTTAGGCGAAGCATTAAGAAAACAGCCTTTTTCCGGTAAAGTAGGGGAGTATTTGAATATGCATCAGATTAACGCTGTTAATATACCCAATGCAATTTTGGATGAACATTCTTATCACTTAAGACAAATAGCCGAAAAAGGATTGGTATCAGATTTCAAGGAGGTTCAGCTTAACGAAGTTCTCATGAGGCTGTGTGACAATATGGGAAAATGTGAAAGATTGAAAAATACGGTATTTCCACGTGCCTATAGTATTTTACTGCATACTCTTATATATGTTTTTGCTTTTATACTCCCTTTCGGATTGGAAGATTCCCAGCTCACCTTGGAAATTATTACAACGATCACTATTCCTCTGCTATTTATAGCCATTGAGAAAACAGCAATCATCATGCAGGATCCTTTCGAGAATACTCCTGTGGATACGCCAATGACATCTATTGCACAAACTATAGAAATCAATATTTTACAGATGATCAAAGAAAATGATATTCCTGTTAAAAAAGAAAATAATACTTACTTCGAAATGTAGAGTCAATCTAGTAAATACATAAAATTATGAGCGACACAAATAAACAGACTGGATCTGCATCAAGCAGACATAAGAAAAATTTACTCATCGTCCTAGCACTAAGTGGTACTTATCTTATTGCTGAAGTCATTGGAGGAATTGCAACAAAAAGTCTTGCATTGCTTGCGGATGCTGCTCACATGCTAACAGATGTTGTCGGTTTACTCCTAGCATTTATTGCAATCAAAATTGGTGAGAGAAAGGCTAGTCCTGAAAAAACATTTGGGTACTATCGCACAGAGATTTTGGCTGCTGTGATTAATGCTGTTGTGCTATTGGGTATCTCATTATTTGTTTTATATGAGGCATTTCAAAGATTTAAAAATCCTCCTGAAGTGCAAAGTGGCTCCATGATGATCGTTGCAGGAATTGGTTTTGTGGTCAATATCATCGGTATCCTTATCATAAGAAAGGACTCCAATGAAAGTCTTAATATGAAAGGTGCTTATTTTGAGGTCTTGTCGGATATGCTGACATCCGTAGGAGTAATGATCGCAGGTGTGATAATGCTGACAACACAATGGTATTACGCAGATCCGATCATTTCTGCGGCAATAGGTCTATTAATCATTCCCAGAACCTTAAAGTTGCTTATGGAAGCGGTTAATGTCTTATTGGAAGGTACACCGAAAGATGTAGATATCAGCAAGCTTAGAGCATCACTGGAAGAACTCCCGGAAATCAAGGGACTCCACGATCTTCATGTTTGGTCTCTTACGTCAGGCGTTAATGCCATGAGTGCTCATGTGATTGCAGATGAAAATAAAAATCGCAACGAAATCCTGAAAATATTAACAGACAAAGTGACAACAGATTTTAAAATAACCCACACCACTTTTCAAATCGAATATGAAGGCTATGATGAAAGTGTAATACACTTATAGATGAACGGTAAAAATAGATTGATAATAAATAAAATCTAATGGTTAGTTCTCTATCACATAAAATTGATTTCAAAGGATAATAATGTTTTAATCACTTATAAAACTTGTTTATGAGACTAATTAAAATTAAGAGAAGCACTTATAGCCTGCTCACTAATTTTTTCTTATTATACATGATCTTGTCCTTTTTTCTTAGGATAGGGCTTTCTGTGGCCAGCATTCAAAAAGCTGATCTTAGTTTTATTTCATTGTTGAAAGTATTTGCTATGGGATTTTTGTTTGATATTGGTGTAGGGGTATTTTTTGTGCTACCATACAGCCTATATCTGCTTTTGTTTCCCCAGAAATATAATAATTCGCTTTTCAATAGAGCTATGACTTTTTTTTGTTTTACTGTAGCTGTGCTTATATTGTTGTTTTCATTTTTTGCTGAAGTAACATTCTGGCAGGAATTTGAAAGTCGGTTTAATTTTATTGCAGTTGATTATTTGGTTTATACCTATGAAGTAATCAATAATATTAATGAATCATATCCTTTGCCATTGCTCATTACAGCCATGTTACTAATGACCTCTTTGGTATTTTTACTTTTCTATAAGAGGCATTATTTCACAGATAATTTTGAAGGCAGTACACCTTTTATACAGCGATTCACTATTTTTTTAGGATTGCTTTTTATTTCAGTCTTCTACACATTTTTTATTGACAACAGTTTAGCAGAGAGCAGTGAGAACAGGTATAGGAATGAGTTGTCAAAATCAGGAATCTATTCTTTTTTTTCAGCTTATAAAAATAACGAGATCAATTATGAGCACTTCTACACACTCATCGATAATAGAGAGGCGTTTAATATTGTGAGAACTGATCTGCAGGAAACTGACTCACATTATGTATCAAAAGATTTCTCAATTGTACGTAACATTAAGGGAGATGACTCCTCTGAGAAGCCCAATGTTATTATGATCACATTGGAAAGTTTCAGTGCAGACTTTATGAAAACATTTGGCAACAATCAGAATCTGACACCTACGTTGGACTCATTGGCGAATCGAAGCATTTTATTTACCAATATGTATGCTACCGGAACAAGAACCGTGCGAGGAATGGAGGCACTTTCACTTGCCGTTCCGCCTACACCGGGGAATAGTATTGTTCGTAGGAAAGACAACGATAATCTGACCACTGTAGGATCTATCTTCGGTCAAAAGGGATATGATACTTCATTCTTATATGGTGGTGATGGATATTTTGATAATATGAATAATTATTTCGGTAATAATGGATACACAATTGTTGACAGGAAAAGAAATTCTTTTGTAGGGGAAGATTATCAGTCTCCAAGAATACCAATAGAAGACAATGAGGTCACTTTTGAAAATGCCTGGGGTATTAGTGATGAAAATCTTTATGATCAGGTGATAAAGCAAGCAGATCAAAAATTTGCAGCGGGGAAACCTTTTTACGATTTTGTAATGAACACTTCCAATCATCGTCCTTATACATATCCTGAAGGAAAGATTGATATTCCCTCGGGATCGGGAAGGGAAGGCGCCGTGAAATACACAGATTATGCGATCGGTCAGTTTTTTAAAAAGATAAAGAATAAATCCTGGTACAAAAATACCATTGTTATAATTGTTGCAGATCATTGTGCCAGCAGTGCGGGCAAGAACGATATCGATGTCGCAAAATACCATATCCCTGCAATGATTGTCAACCTGAACGACAACGAACCATTCAGAATTGAAAAAATGTGCTCTCAGATCGATTTGTATCCAACACTTTTCGCACTTTTAGGTTGGACATATCAGAGTAATCTTTATGGTAAAAATGTTTTAGGCGAAAGCTATATTCCAAGAATATTTGTAAGTACCTATCAGAAACTTGGATATATGGAAAACAACAAATTGGTTATTCTAGGTCCACAGCAAAAAACAGAGACGTATTTGTATGACAAGGAGAAAAATAAACAAAATCCAGAGATGCTGTCTGAACAGTATGTAAAAAAAGCGATAGCAAATTATCAGTCGGCCTACTATCTTTTCAAGAATGAAGGATTAAAACAGAAGCGGATTAAAAAGGGAAATATAACCACAACTAGATAAAGTGATATAAAATGGATCTAAAATTTGAACTTTTACTTGCCGGAAAATTATTATTAGCACTGTTTTTTGGCGCGATAATAGGTTTCGAAAGAGAAACTGCCCATAAAGATGCAGGGGTTCGCACTTTTGGCGTTCTCTGTATGGCTTCTTGCTTATTTGTGGCAGTTGCCTCGCATCTTACAGATGATAAATCTGCAATAGCGAGAATGTTGGCGGCGATACCTGCCGGTTTAGGATTTATCGGAGCTGGACTGGCATTTAAAGATAGTTCCAAAAGCATGCAGGGGCTTACAACATCCACTGCTTTATGGGCTGCATCGGCAATAGGATCTGCCCTTGCACTGAACATGTTTTTGTTATCTTTTTTAGCAACTGTTCTTACCTTGTTCATCTTAAGTATTAACAAATTTGGCTGGTATAAAAAAATTCTAAAAACCGGAAGACAATCAGACCAGGATATATATATAAAGTAACCTAAAAATCATAAAAATAATATTATTATGGAACATAAACACATCTACGACGAAAATGGAAAGCAGCTCTGCTGTACTCCACAGGAAGGCAAAATCTATAAAGATGCTGGAGCCAAAAAATTAGTTGAAGAAGACGGATGCTGCGCTCCAAAGAAGAAAACGGAAGATCATCAACATACAGATGATGATGGACATGATCATGCAGAAACTGATAAAACAGCGTTTCAGATGTTCTTGCCTGCGATTATTTCTTTGGTATTGTTATTAGCAGGCATTGCATTGGACAATTACATTAAGCCTGAATGGTTTAAAGACTGGGTACGTATTGTCTGGTACGGTGTTGCTTATCTACCGGTAGGCCTACCGGTTTTAAAAGAGGCATTTGAAAGTATCAAACAAGGTGATGTGTTTTCAGAATTTTTCCTTATGAGCATTGCAACGATAGGGGCTTTCATTATCGGAGAATTTCCTGAAGGAGTAGCGGTTATGTTGTTCTATGCAGTAGGAGAGGTTTTTCAGACTCTGGCTGTGTCGAGAGCTAAAACCAATATTAAGGCTCTTTTAGATCAACGTCCTGATGAGGTAACGATTATTGAAAATAATCAGCCTAAAAAAATCAAAGCTGCCGAAGCCAAAATCGGGGATACGATTCAGTTAAAATCAGGAGAAAAACTGGCATTGGACGGAGAACTGATCTCCGATTCTGCGTCTTTCAATACCGCAGCGTTAACAGGAGAGAGCAAACCTGATTCTAAAAATAAAGGTGAAACAGTTTTAGCCGGAATGATCAATATGAACAGCGTAGCTTTGATTAAGGTTAATACAGCTTATGAGGATAGCAAACTCAGTAAGATCCTTGAACTGGTACAAAATGCAACAGCTCAAAAAGCTCCGACTGAACTTTTTATCAGAAAATTTGCAAGAATTTACACCCCAATTGTGGTTGCATTAGCTGTTTTGATCTGCTTAGTACCTTATTTCTTTGTTGATGATTATGTTTTCAGAGATTGGTTGTACAGAGCATTGATTTTCTTAGTTATATCTTGTCCGTGTGCATTGGTGATCTCTATCCCGCTTGGCTATTTTGGAGGTATCGGAGCAGCGAGCCGCAATGGTATATTATTTAAAGGAAGCAACTTTTTGGATAAGATCGCTGAGATTCAGAATGTGGTAATGGATAAGACCGGAACTATGACAGAAGGTGTTTTCAAAGTTCAGGACGTTACCATTAAAGAAGGATTTGACAAAGATGAGATTCTCCAATTGGTCAATGTTGTTGAAAGTAAAAGTACCCATCCTGTGGCTACTGCTGTTCACGAGTTTGTAGGAGAGATCAACAATTCGATCAATTTAGAGGATACTGAAGAAATTGCAGGGCATGGGCTTAAAGCGAGAGCTAATGGGAAGGAAATCCTGGTGGGTAATTTTAAACTATTGGATAAATTTAAGATCGGTTATGATGTAGACCCATCCAAAATCGTATATACGGTGATAGCTATCGCATATGATGGAAAATTTGCAGGATTCATTACGATTGCCGACCGAATCAAGGACGATGCAAAGCAAGCAGTTGAAAAACTTCATAGCTTGAATGTAAAAGCGACTATGCTAAGTGGTGACAAGACAACTGTAGTAAAATATGTGGCTGAGCAGATCGGTATTGACAATGCTTTTGGAGACCTGCTTCCGGAAGATAAGGTCAACAAGGTCAAAGAAATCAAAGCAAGAAATGAAAGTGTGGCTTTTGTTGGTGATGGTGTAAATGATGCGCCTGTAGTAGCATTAAGTGATGTTGGAATAGCAATGGGTGGACTTGGCAGCGATGCGACCATCGAAACTGCCGATGTTGTGATCCAGGATGATAAACCATCAAAAATACCTATGGCGATCAATATTGGAAAGAAGACCAAAAGGATCGTCTGGCAGAATATCATTCTTGCCTTTGTTGTAAAAGCCATCGTGCTCGTACTTGGAGCTGGTGGACTGGCTACGATGTGGGAAGCTGTATTTGCTGATGTGGGAGTTGCTTTGATTGCAATACTCAATGCAGTCAGGATTCAAAGAATGAAATTTTAAAAGAGATTATCACAGATAAAAATAGAGCAAATTCTAGTATCCTGTTTCCTTAGGATATTACAATTCTAAGGAAAATTTGCCTCCACTCATATTATTAAGATTGAGTTCCCATAAAAGATGGGAACAGGGAAGTTACATCCAATTTTACGATATAAAATTGAATACTATTAATGTTAGATCCGAACAATAAAAATCAGAAATATAATTTTTATGTGGACTTATGTAAAAAAAAACTCAATACTAATCCTTTTACTGAAATTCTCTCTAAGTATTTATGCTCAGGATAGTTTGTCATTGCAAAAAACTGCTCAACAAGATTCTTTAATAATAAGAGATGATACTTTGGATTATAAAAAACTTATTGTTCCGGTTAGCTTGATATCGGCAGGTGCAATTGGTTTTACAATTCCTGAAATCAAAAAGTTTGATTATGATGTGAGAAGGGAGGTAAACGATCATACATTAAACAATTCAAAATTAGACAACTATACCTTATTTGTACCAGCTGCGCTCGTTTATGGTTTAAACATAGCGGGTGTTCGAGGGAAACATAACTTAAAAGATCGAACGATCATTTTAGCAACATCACAAGCTATCTTATTGGCAATAGTTATTCCTTCAAAATCATTGATCGGCAGGGAGCGGCCTGATCAATCAAATTATATGTCATTTCCCTCAGGTCATGCAGCGATCGCATTTTCAACTGCACAGTTTATGTTCAGAGAATATAGGGACAGCAATTATTGGATCAGTCTGTCAGGATATCCGTTTGCCATTTTTACTAGTGTGTACAGAATCATCAATAATAAGCATTGGGTTACAGATGTCCTGTCTGGTGCTGGTATCGGAATTTTTTCTACTGAGATAGCATATTGGTTATATCCAAAGATCAAAACTTTATTTAAAAGTAAGAATGAAAAAACATTATCTATGATTTCTCCTTATTTCCAGAAGAGTTATCAGCAGAAAAGTTTGGGTTTGAATTACCAGCTATTTTTTTAAATGAGAAATTATGGGATTTAAAAGACGATTTAGGAGACGAATAATCAGGAGGGGAAAGCATCGGCTTGCGTCAGAAGATATATTCTATTTGATAGTTTTTAGTATCCTGATACTATCTCTTATAACATATGGATTTAAGAAATATTTTCATCCTGTCAAAGACCATCATTTTAAATATCATCAAAGTAAAAACTAATCAATCTACTTCCTAAAACGATCAATAGTTAACTATGGACAGATAGAAATAATATTTTTTTAGAGTAATGTTTTAACATATCACGTTTTTAAAGGACATTTAAAATTATTTAGATGTTTGAAGCAATATTGTTTAAAACAATGGAAAGTATTTAAAATCAGTAGATTATAGCTTTGTTTTGGCATCTTATTTGCCTTTCACAAATAACAACATATATAAATTAATATTCACCTTTAAATTAAAATGTTATGAACAGCGAAGATCAAAAAAAAGAGACACACGACCATCCAGAACATCACGAACACAAAGAACATCATCCGCACAAGGAACATCACGAGGGTCCTGAACATGCAGATGAGCCGGAGCATCACGATGAGGCCGAGCATCATCAAGAAAAAGAACATCACGATGAGAAAGAACATCATGATGAGAATAAGAAGTAAATAGCATAGTTCTTATAAATACTGAATTTCAATACTGGAATTCAGTATATTTTTAATAATATAATGTACCGTATTTTAATCTTTCTTCATAAGTGAGCATTTTCAAATATTAATATTTAATTGAGTCGTTATGTATAAAATCTAGATTGAATTCGCTAATTCCAGTAATCCTACGAAACAGTCTTTCTTGCTTTTTGTCCCTTAACAAAAACATAAAGAATATCCACGGAGTATTAACTCAAGAATGACTTTTTGCTCAATCCTAAGATCTGCGGAGGCAAATTATTAGAAATACGTTGAAATACCAAAGCTGAAGCCTACAGTTTTTGCCGCAGGGTTCGCAAAAATGTCTTTCTGTTTCTGAAATCTATAATTAAGTCTAAAAACAGTTTGTGCATTGGGTCTAAAACTGATTGCAGGCATAATACTCCATAAATCTTCTCCAATTTTGCTGTTGTCTTCTCTGAAATGACCTACGTTCCAATCTACATACTCTAAACGGCATGCAAGATTAACGGTTGCTCTTTCCCAATCCAAAATTTTTCTTTTAATTATTGGCTGAACAATGTCTATAAATCCTCCATGCTGCCTGTCTCCATATTGTTGTGTATAAGTTTCCGGGACATCTACTTTAACCCAAGCCCATTCTGCAGTAATTAAAGTTCCAAGGTTTGGAAGTGTATTATTATAATCCAATGCAAATACCCGAACCCTTCTTTTATCGTCAACCTGAAGACCTTCATCCTGAAATTTATTATAGATTCCTCCCATATAAGAGACTCCAAATTCTCCTGCTTTTTCATGTCTTGTGGCAATTTTTGCTGTTAAAAGAGGAACACCGCTGTTAATTTCTTCAAAACGTTCAGGATTACTTTTGGCAGCAGGTAAGTACGTTTTGTTTTGATTATTGTCAATAATTGAATTATCAAAATTTCCTGATAGATATACCTCGTATCCGAACATCCACTCGGCTTTATACATTTTTCCATAAAATCCGAAACCAGCATTACTGAATGTAGCAGGCAACATTTCTGTAGCAGATATAGGACGATCGGTAAACTCCCATTTCGGACCGTCATGATTTTGGTTGAAAGCACCAATTGGATTCATAATAATTCCTCCTCTCAAATTAAGCAAGGGATTAAACTCTACATCAATGGCAGCAAATTCAATATTAATCTCTTTACCTCCTTCTTCTAATTCTATTTCACTCAGAAATTTAATTTTTGAGGAAATTGTAGAAGATACAAAAAGTGTCATCCTACGTAATTGAAATTGATGTCCATCAGATATACCATCAGTGCTGATATGCTGCCAATTGGCTTCCGCATAGCCACCAATAGAGACAGGCACTTTCCCTAATCCTAAGAAGGGACGCTTGTAAACGGCATCCATGTTCAAAGAGCGAGAACTGTCTACAGGTATTCTTTTTAGTAATTCAGAATCTATCTGTGCTGTGGCTTCCTGAAAAATTAAAATTATAATTAGATAGATAATTTTTTTCATACCGGTTTTTTTAAAGAAATTTTCAAAAAATCCGATTCTATGTATACTGGAAATTTTCTTAAGGTCTGATCAGCAGGACCGTTTTGTACTAAACCTTGGTTGGAAAATTCACTACCATGTGCAGGACACTGTAGCTTATCTCCAAATACTTGTAACTGGCTACCCTGATGGGTACATTGCATCCATAATGCTTCATACTCAGTTTCCGAAAAACGAAATACACAAATGGGATATTTGAGAGATTCATTTTGAATAATTACATAGGATAATTTTTTGTCAGGATATTTTGTATCCATAAAATCCTCCAAAGGCAATATGATATAATCGTCTTTAATCGCTCCTGAAATCATTTTATTGCTTATACACCCTGAAAGAATGGGAGGAATTGCAGTAAAGCCTAAACAGACCAAACTGCATTTTTTGAGAAATTCAAGTCTGTCCATAATTATAAGGATTTCAAAAATTTAATAATAGCTTCTTTTTCTTGGACTGGTAATTGAGTGTAATTGGTTCTGCTGGTTGCAGCCTCTCCCCCGTGAAGCTGTATTGCTTCTTCTATACTTTTTGCCCTGCCATCATGCATTAAGAAGTATTGACCGCCTTGTGATTTTGGAGATAAACCTAACCCCCACAGTGCAGGCGTACGCCATTCATAAGTTTTCGCAGTGCCTTCCGTATAGTTGTCATCCAAAGAAGCACCCATATCATGAAGTAATAAGTCTGTGTACGGATAAAACTTTTTATTGGATAATGGTGAAATTGAGGAGGATGAAGTTTTCAGTTCCGGGACATGACATTTATTACAACTTATCTGAGAAAATATAGTCTGACCTTGTTTAATGATACTATTTTCTGCGTCTCGCTGAATAGGTGTTTTCAATGTACGAAGATAAAATACAACATCTGCGATGGTCTTATCAGAAACTTCGGGATCAACATTCATTCCTGAATAAACATCGTGAGGATTAAAAGTTGAAGTAATGCCCATATCTTGATTGTAAGCATTAACGGTTTGTTGTAGTAAACTGTATGTGGATGCCTTTTTACCAAATCTTCCGATATACTTCCCTCCTTTTGTTACAGCAAAGAAGAATGGTGCTTGATATGCCGGAAGATCAATATAATTGGGGACTCCTGAGATGCCATCATTATTTGTATCAAAAGGGTCAGCCATTGCCAAAATATCCATATCAGAAACCAATTCAATAAAACCTAATCCGGTATTGGCAGGCGGAGTAAATTTAGAAAATGTTGCTCCGGGAGGAATTGCTTCCGGAGTATAACCTGGTATCGCCCTATTTTGCAATTGAGGACCACCTAAAAGCAAAAATAAATTTCCTGTTTCGTCAGTCTGTCCAAAACGTATAAGAGTAGTAAAGGGAGTCCCTTTTCCATCACCAGCATGACAGCTTCCACAACTTGTTGCCACGAAGGTTGGACCAAGACCTTTCCCGACCGTGAAGGTTTCATCGTTAAAGGCGATATCCCCTCGCAAAAATTGTTGGTTTTCAGCATATGATAACCCCACAATGGAGCCATCAAGTAATTCACTCTCATCTATCGCTTCAGGCTGAAGTTTATCACAAGCTTGTACGATCAGAAAAAGAAGATAGAAAATTATAATAATAGGTATATATCTCTTGCTCACGTTTTTTTTTCAAATATAATAAAAAGTTAGATTAATCTAACTTTTTATTTCGCTATGTCTAATTATTTTTATGACTGCTGTGCATTTATAGCAAACACTATAAATAAAGATTAGATAATTTGAAACGGAATTTAATCTCAGGATATGTGCTGTTAGGATATTTTTCTTGAAAAACAATAACCTTTATCGCATAGTAAATTAATGTGGATATTGAACAGTCCTAGTGTACAAATTTTAATAGCCAGACGAAACAGTTGG
This sequence comes from Chryseobacterium scophthalmum, assembly GCF_900143185.1. Classification (NCBI taxonomy): domain Bacteria; kingdom Pseudomonadati; phylum Bacteroidota; class Flavobacteriia; order Flavobacteriales; family Weeksellaceae; genus Chryseobacterium; species Chryseobacterium scophthalmum. The sequence goes on from NZ_FSRQ01000004.1 coordinate 310,028, forward strand.
TTGCCAAGTGCTAAGGTTGACCGTCTTAATAGTAGTAGGTAATTATTTTTTGTAAATTATACAATTTTACCATCTAAACTTACCAAAGATAAAAAGGATGATAGTTCATTAATGATTTTTGGTTTGGGGATTTATATCAAAAGCGAAAAATGATTAGGGCAGGGTATATTTGTTATTTGAAAATCTGTGGATTATGGAAGAGATAGAAAAAAGATCTACATTTATTTGTGAAAAATAAAAAAAAACATATCTTTGCACCAGTAAAAACGACGCACTCTATTTTTGTTTATTAAAGTGACCTATTCGGTGACCTAAAAATAAGAGAACGACATAAAGCTTATGGATAGGGAGTTTTTCAAATAAGAACAAGTCCCGTCCGGATCGCATAAAAGCTTCAAAACATTTGTTTTGAAGCTTTTTTTTGTTTTATACCTGTTCTAAAAGGGTAAAAGCTATAAACAGAAAGTAACCTACTCAATGATTTGTTGAAAATATATCGCTTTTTTATTTTCGAATATTTGCCAAGAATTATTTTAATTATAATAAGTCTTTATCGTATAAATTTTAACTGAAAGAGAGTTCTTTAAAGCTGAAAATCAGATCTTTTTAGTATATTCATTATATGAAAAAACTGCTTTTCTTTTGGAGTGAGTTGAAATCGACCTTTTGGTTTGTTCCCGTGATTATTATTGTTGGGGCAATATTTTTTGCAATACTTATTTTAAGTGTTGACGGTAATCTGGCTTTGCAGAATGAAGGAATCAGAAGATTCTTTTTTATAGGAAGTTCGGCTTCGGCAAGGAGTGTGCTTTCTACAATATCAGGAGCTATGATAGGGGTTGCAGGTACTGTTTTTTCTGTTACTTTGGTTGCTTTAACGCTTGCTTCTTCGCAATTCGGTCCTCGATTAATCAGGAATTTCATGTATGTACGTTTAAATCAGGTGGTTTTAGGAACGTATATTTCAACCTATATTTATTGTCTTATTGTTTTAAATACAATAAAAGATACTGAAGATTACAAGTTTATTCCTTCCTTATCTATTCTGTTCGCAATTCTTTTTGCGGTAATGAATATTGTGCTGCTTATTATATTTATCCACCGTATTGCGATAAGTATTCAGGCAGATCACGTTATTTCTGAAATTTCTGCTTCCATCGGTAAAGAGGTGAAAAAATTATTTCCCGAAACGCTTGATGATGAGCCGGAAGAGGTTATTCTTCCTGATGTAGAAAAAGAAATAGCGATTTACGGAAAACAAATCTCGATTCCGGCAACTCAATATGGTTACATGCAATATATTGACATCGATACTTTATTAAAATTGGCAACAGAAAGTAAAGGTCTGATAAAACTCAATTACAGACCGGGAAATTATATTGTGAAAGGAATTGATTTGGGTACTTTATATTATGATGATATTGAAGATGATATTTTAGAAAAAATACAGAAGCAGTTTATATTAGGCAGCTCTAGAACATCAAGACAGGATATTGAACTGTCTATTCATCAGATGGTAGAAATTGCGATAAGAGCTCTGTCTCCGGGAGTAAATGATCCTTACACCGCTATTTCCTGCATAGATAATCTCACTGCCACATTATGTTATCTGTCGACAAAAAAATTTCCGCCAAGCTATCGGTTTGATGAGAAAGAAAATCTGCGTGTAATTACCAATGCTTATGATTTTGAGCTTGTTACCGATGTTGCTTTCAATCAAATCAGGCTGTATTCTTTCGGAAATACTGCCGTTGTTATTAAATTAATGGATGCTTTGGTTCTTATTCATAAAATGGTAAAAAAGCCAAAATATAAAGATGCTGCAAAGAAACATGCCAGAAAAGTATTGAATGTTGGTAAAGAATGTATAACCGATGAAGAAGATTTGAAGACTTTAAATATAAAAGCAAAAGAAATTCTGGGATAATCATTCTCCCTAAACTTTATCACGATCTGAATTTTGTTTACTAATTATGAATGAAACCTTCTGATTATACAAGGAGATTACTTTTAATTATTCATTTTTAATTTTTCATTAATTCTGTGTTTTTTCGGTGTGCTAAAGACATATATTAAAATCAGTATAAATACGTAACTATATATGTTTTACAATTTTTAATTTTGACAATAGTTATTTAACATAATAATATAAAGATAAAAGCCATTTAAAACTTTATTTAAAACAAATTTAAATTTTTATATTTTAAATATTTATGATTTATTATATTGTTATAATGAAAATAAAAGTATATTTGTTATTAATTGTTGATTGATATTTCATATTTGTTAATGATTGAAAAAAAACTAAAACCAACCGAAAACCTAAATTAACATGAAACAATTCTTACAAAAAATCCCCCTTCGATTCGTTGATTATTAATTTCTAAAATTTAGAAGCAACGTAGCCACACGCTTTAATTTATTCATATAAAATATATGATAAATTGATGTTTTGTACCATATATCCCCGATGAATTTTCGATCGGGTGTTATGCCTCTATGAGTTTAATTTGATAATCTCAAGAATCTAATCTATTTACTAAAAGACAAAATTTTATCTGTTTCACTTTAAAAAAACAAATAACTATGGAAGGAACAATAGGAGAAATCCGCCTTTTTGCCGCAAACTTTGCACCTAGAGATTGGTCGTATTGTAATGGTGCATTAATCGCAATCAGAGCAAACACCGCTTTATTCTCTATTTTGGGAACCACTTATGGAGGAGATGGAAAAGTCACTTTCGGCTTACCTAATCTTTCAGGAAGATCTGCCGTAGGAGCAGGGCAAGGACCTGGATTATCTTACTACGACTTAGGTGAGATGACCGGTACAAATAAAACAACACTTACTGTTTTGAATCTTCCACCACATACTCATACCGCGGGAGGAAATATTGTTATTCCTGCATTTTCAGATGATGGAGACTCTGCAACTCCGGCAAATAATATTTTGGCTTCAAAGAGTGCTATGTATACATCTGAGGCAGGTGATTCTAATACTAAATCTATTCCTCTGAACATTCAGGTGAGTGTTATAGGCGGAAGCAATCCAATTAATATTACTCAGCCTTCACTAGGAATGAATTATATTATTTGCATGTACGGAGTTTTCCCATCTAGAAGCTAATAAGGAGTCATTTCTTAATTTTTAAAATTTATAATAATTAAAACTAAAATACTATGGAAGGTTATATAGGAGAAATTCGATTGTTTGCGGGAAATTTCGCTCCAAGAGGATGGATGTTTTGCGATGGAACGCTATACAATATATCAACTTATGATGTGCTTTATACAATCTTAGGAACTACTTATGGGGGTAATGGGCAAACTACATTTGGTGTGCCAGATTTACGTGGCCGTGTTGCTGTAGGGACAGGTCAAGGAGCTGGTTTACAAAATATTACACTGGGTCAGGCAGGAGGTACGGAAACTGTAACAATGACTACTTCACAAATGCCAATGCATACTCATAATGCAATAGCAACGATAGCATTTCCTGCTTCTTCTGAGGCTGGAGATTCAGCTTCGCCTTCGGGAGCTATTTTAGGAGGATTGCAGGGTGCGTATTCTACTCAGCCGGCAGATACAAATATTGCTCCGGCTACAGCTTCGGGAGCTTTATCTACTGTGGGTAGTGGTGTTCCTTTTGAAATTCTACAGCCTGTTTTAGCAGCCAATTACATTATATGCTGTGAAGGAATTTATCCAAGCAGACCATAATTAAGTAAATTTTTAATTCTAAAAAACTAATCATCATGGATGGAACAATGTCAGAAATAAGAATGTTCGCAGGAAATTTTGCTCCAAAATCGTGGGCTTTTTGCCAGGGACAATTATTAGCAATCAATACAAACCAAGCACTTTTTGCACTTTTAGGAACGATGTACGGTGGAAATGGAGTTAGCACATTTGCGTTACCTAATTTTGCAGGTAGAACTGCTATGGGAACTGGAAGTGGAGCAGGAATTGATAGCTGGACACTTGGAGAATTAGCTGGTACACCAACGGTGACATTACTTACTGCTAATCTACCTATGCACAATCATGGTTCTGGTACAGAAACAGCTTCAATTAGTGCATATTCAGATACTGGAAATTTAGGTTCTCCCACAGATGCTAGACTTGCCTCTGTAACAGGATTATATTCGAACAAGCCTGCAAATACGGCATTAAGATCAATAACAACTGCATTTAATTTAAGCGTTACGGGAGGAAGTCAGCCAATTAGTATTCAGCAACCGTTTTTAGGAATGAATTACATCATTTGTTTAAGCGGAATTTTCCCTTCAAGATCATAATTAATAATACAAAAGCCTCTAATAGTTTGTTCGATTAGAGGCTTTATCGAAAAAATATGAAAATAGCTTTACTTTTACCACGATCTGTTATCTATCCTTCAATGTCTTTTGATATGATGGATGGCTTTAAGCAAGCCTTGAAAAATATCGGCTTGGATGGTCATCACGAAATCGTATCGGCAGGAATAGGGGTTGCAGCAAAACATGAAGAAATTTATGAACGTTGTGAGCAATTCCTTTTAGAAGGTGCAGATATTATTATTGGATATATCAATCCTATTTCAGCGGAGTTTGTTCACTCACTTTTCGAATCTTCAGGCAAAACATTAATTGTTTTAGACAGTGGATATCATTTTCCTGCTTTTCAGGGAAGGCTTTCCAATGCATATTTTATATCTCTTCAGGGAGGTTTGTGTACGAGAGTTATCACTCATAAAGCAATTGAAGAAGGGCATAAGAATTTTGCGTTTACATGTTCTTTTTACGATGCGGGTTATCGCCCGTCTTATATCTATCCGGCTGCAGTTGAAGAGAAAGGCGGTGCAATAGGTTTTAATCACGTTACATCTTTGCGCCGTGAAGATTTTACTCTGGCCCCACTTACCGAATATCTTGAGCAGCAAAAAGAAACTGCAGTTCTTGCAACATTTTGTGGCGATATGGCAGACGATTTTTTCAGAGCAGGAAATGATCTTGTGAATAATCATTCGGTATACGGAACAGGTTTCACATCTGATGAGGCTTGGCTTTCAAAAATGTCTTATCCGGGAAGTGATTGGAGCTCTGCAGTAGCTTGGTCTAAAACTTTAATGACTCCCGAAAATGAAACTTTTGTAAATATAATGAACGGTATTAAAGAAGGTAAAGCCAACCTTTTCTCCTTATTGGGATGGGAAGCTGCTCTTTTTATCGCATTTGAAAACGAAAATTTCGATGGCATTACAATCAATTCGCCACGCGGAAAGGTTTATATGAATCCAGAAAACAGATTTACCGAAGCTCCGGTTTATTATGCAACCGTTTCAAAAGATGAAACTACGGGAAGCTGCCTTCTGAAAGACGTTGAGGTCGCCTCGGTAACAGAATCTGAACGTGAAAGTTTAAATAATAATATTAAATACATTCAAAGTATTGAAGCTAATTCTTGGCTCAATGCTTATGCATGTTTAGAATCATAATGACAGCATCCAAAATAGTAGTTTTATGCAATAATCGTATGGCGATTCCGGCTTTGCAGGCTTTAGCTTCGCAAGGTCGACTTTGTGCTTTAGGAGTACCGGAAGCAAATACAGATGTCATCGATTTTTGTTTAATGCTTTCAAAACAATCCGGAATACCATTATTAATCATTAAAAAAGAAAATCTTTCTGCTCAATTAGAAGAATTAATCACTAAAACAAATGCTCAATTTATTTTCACCATGACATTTCCCTGGAAGATACCTGCGGAGGTTTTAAATAAATATCAGGGTAAATTCTACAATTTTCACTACGGATTATTGCCTGAAATGAGAGGCGCAGATCCTGTTTTTGAATCTATAAGAAGTGGTGCAAAAGAAACTGGGATTACCGTTCATGCCATTGAAAATAAAATTGATAAAGGGGCAATTATTCTGAAAAAGATTTTACCTCTTTCGATAAATATGACACACGGTGTACTTTGTACCAACTTGTCATGGTTGGGAGCAAATTTATTGAGTGAACTTTTAATTTTATTAAAAAATGATTCTAAAGGCACAAAACAAAACGAAGACAATGCTAAATATTTCACAAAACCTGCAGCAGCAGATGTTTGCATTTCTTGGCAAAAGTATGATGCTAAAACTATCGAAGCTTTATCAAGAGCATGCAATCCGTGGAATAAAGGAGCATATACACAATGGAATGGTTGGAATATAAGAGTTGTTGAGGCTACAGTAATTAATGAGACTTCACATCAGTCTGATATTCCCGGAACCATTCTATCGTTGGACGAAGACAATGGGCTTATTGTAAAATGTAATAATGAAACCCAGCTTCGATTAGATATCATCTATACAGATGAAGGATTTATGAGTGGTCACAAACTGTTTGCTTTTGGTATGAAAAAAGGCAGCCGGTTTGTGAATCTTTAACCTAAAAATGAATTAAATATGAAAAATTTTTATTCAAAAATTAAAACACTGACACAGACGTTCCTTATTGCAGGAGCGTCATTGTTAGGATTTGCGGCCAATGCGCAAACGACCCTTGTTGCAGGAGATATTGCCTTTACTAGCTATGACTCATCGTCTGCGAATACGGCTCAGAATCCTGTTGGAGATAAATTTTCTTTTGTCTTACTTACAAATATTTCGGCAGGAACAACCATCAGTTTTACCGATAGAGGGTATAATGGGGCTGGATGGCAGGGTGTTGGAGGAACAGAATCTACTGTAACCTGGGTGAGTAGCACGGCAATTGCCATGGGGACAGAAGTGTCTATTGTAGGGCTTACGGCTTCTACTTATAACCCAATAACCAATACATCAACTCCAAATGGTACTGTTACGCTTACTGAAGGTTCATCTGCAAATGGACTTTCATTATCCACAGCAGGAGATCAGGTTATTGCATTTCAGGGAGGTAATGGAAGTATTACGGCTGGTGGAGCTTATTGTATTGCGGGAATCAATTACTTTTATCACCCATCAGGAACAAATGCAACTCAATGGAATTTTGGAGGGTCAGGAGGGCCTAATGCATCGTTAATGCCTCCCGGACTAGGAGTAGCAAGTGCACTTTATACAGGGACGCTATCAGGAGATATTGTTGCGGTATCAGGAAAATTCAATTGTACTGGAACACCAACGACTACTTCTTCGGCGGTACGTACGGCGGTGATGACGATGGGAAACTGGTCACTTAGCAATGTTACAGGTTCGGCATATTCAGGGTGTCAGTTTATAGGTAGTAATCCGGTAATTACAGGAAACCCGCCCAACAGAACAATTTGCTCTGGTGGAAATACAACATTTTCTATTACCGCAACGGGTGCCACTTCTTATCAATGGCAACAAAATACAGGGAGTGGTTTTGTTGCTTTAGCTAACGGAGCACCGTTTTCGGGAGTTACTACAAGTACGTTAACGGTAACAGGAGCAACAGGAACAATGAATGGATATCAATATCGTTGTGTTGCAACTAATTCTTCAGGTTCGGCAACCTCAAATAGCGCAACATTAACAGTTTCATCTATTTCTGCAACAACCACTAAAACAAACGTATCATGTAATGGAGGTAATAATGGTACTGCCACGGTTGTTGCATCAGGAGGATTTGCTCCTTATACTTATTCATGGTCTCCGAGCGGCGGAACTGCAGCAACAGCAACAGGATTAGGTGTCGGAGTTTATACAGTAACAGTTACTGATTTCCTAGGATGTTCTACTACTGCAACTGCTACGATAACTCAACCTACAGCAATTTCAGGAACAACAGTTGTTACAAACATTGCATGTAACGGAGGTTCAACAGGAGCTATTAATTTAACACCAACAGGAGGAGCAGCACCTTATACTTTCAACTGGGGAGGTGGAATCACTACAGAAGACCGTACAGGATTATCAGCAGGAACTTATACAGTAACCATTACTGATGCTAACGGATGTACAGGAACAGTAAGTGCTACTGTAACTCAGCCAACAGCAATGAGTGCAACGACTTCTCAAACAAACATTTCATGTAACGGAGGAACTAACGGAACAGCAAGTATTGTTGTAACGGGAGGAACAGCACCTTACACTTATTCATGGTCACCGAGCGGTGGAACAGCAGCAACAGCTTCAGGATTATCAGCAGGAGCTTATACAGTAACAGTAACTGATGCAAATGCATGTACAATTACGAGAACGGTAACAATCACTCAGCCTACAGCAATTTCGGGAACAACAGTAGTTACAAATATTGCATGTAACGGAGGTTCAACAGGAGCTATTAATTTAACACCAACAGGAGGAGCAGCACCTTATACTTTCAACTGGGGAGGAGGAATCACCACAGAAGATCGTACAGGCTTAGCTGCTGGAACGTATACGGTAACGATTACTGATGCTAACGGATGTACAGGAACGGTAAGTGCTACTATCACTCAGCCAACAGCAATGAGTGCAACCACTTCTCAAACGAATATTTCATGTAACGGAGGAACTAACGGAACAGCAAGTATTGTTGTAACGGGAGGAACAGCACCTTACACATACTCATGGTCACCGAGCGGTGGAACTGCAGCAACAGCAACAGGATTATCAGCGGGAACTTATACAGTAACAGTAACGGATGCAAATGCATGTACAATCACTAGAACAGTAACAATTACTCAGCCTACAGCAATCTCAGGAACAACAGTTGTTACAAACATTGCATGTAACGGAGGTTCAACAGGAGCTATTAATTTAACACCAACAGGAGGAGCAGCACCTTATACTTTCAACTGGGGAGGTGGAATCACTACAGAAGATCGTACAGGATTAGCAGCTGGAACCTATACAGTAACCATTACTGATGCTAACGGATGTACAGGAACAGTAAGTGCTACTGTAACTCAGCCAACAGCAATGAGTGCAACGACTTCTCAAACAAACATTTCATGTAATGGAGGAACAAATGGAACAGCAAGTATTGTTGTAACAGGAGGAACAGCACCTTACACTTATTCATGGTCACCAACAGGAGGAACTGCAGCAACAGCTTCAGGATTATCAGCAGGAGCTTATACAGTAACAGT